>JAKEHV010000085.1 GCA_022614915.1 Gemmataceae bacterium
GCCCAATGGCAGCGCGCGGTGCGGGCGGTAATTGACTTCTACGCTGGGAATTGATACATCATCTTTTCCAAAAATATGTCAGGGAGCCTCGCATGGGCGCGCGCCGCATACGCCGTGAACAACGTCAAACCGATATGAAAGCCTCACGCCTGCGCAACGGAAAAGTGAAAACCAAGGAACGGATTCGCCGCGATGCGCGCATCAAATCTCTGTTGCAAAAAACCAAGCCGCCCTATCATCCGGTGGTGCTCAGTTGGCTCAGCGCCAAGCTCGGCAAACCCAGCGCCCGCATTTCCGAACTAGACATCAAACAACTCTTGCAAAGCCACGGATGAACACGGATCGAACACGGACAAGGCCCTCTTATCCGTGCTATTCCGTGTTGATCCGTGGCTTCCGGCCTTGATTAATGGTTCAGAATGAACTCGTTGCTGTTCAGGACTGCCCAGAAGATGTCCTGGTAGTAGGCGGTCCAGAACACGGCCGGGCTTTGGGCCGGCGAGCCGGGGCGGAACGAGTACATCTTTGGATTCAGGATCTTGGCGAACTCATCGGCGCGCGGCGGCCGGTTGAGGGCGGCCAGGTACAGGTGCGTCATGGCGTCGCGGGCCGCGGTCGGCGAGGCGGCATAGCGGCGCAGCACATAGCCCACCGTGCCGCTCTGCTGGTCCATGATGGCTTCGTTAATGTCCTGGCCGTTCATGAGCAACAGGGCCTGCACGACGGTGCCGTTGAAGGAGCCCTCGTTGCCTTCGTCGTCGCCGAAGTTAACGATCAGGCTTTCGAGCCACTTTTCGCGCAGAGCGCGCTTGCTCTCTTTGGCCTGGCCGACTTTGGCGTCGGTGGCCGTCATCAGCGATTCGAAGAGCTGTTCCGGCGACATGGCTTTGAGCTGCATACGCGCGAAGAAGGCCTCGTCCTCCGCCTTGTCGTTGGTCTTGTTGGCGACGCTGGATAGGCCGTAGGCCTGGCTATTGCAAATCCAGCGGATCAGATCTTTGGGATTGTGCTGGTACTTATTGGCCCAATCGTCGGCGAGCTTGTCGAGAAGCTCGGGATGCGAAATAGGATTGTGCTCGCCGAAGTCGTCCACGCCGTCCTTGGTGAAGCTGCGGCCGAAGAAATGGCCCCACATGCGATTGACATGGGCCTTTGCGAACCACGGGCTGCCCACGACGAACTTGGCCAATTCCTTGCGGCGCGTAGTGTCTTTCGGAAGCTCTTTCGCGATTTTCTTGCCGTCGAGGAAGCTGGAGTCGGTGACAAGCAGAATGCCGTTGCGGCGCTCGTAGAAGACAAGGCCCTTGACATTGAGATTGCGGTTTTCCCGCAGCGTGATCTGCTGGGCAGCCATGCCTTTCTTTTTCTTCTGGGCCATCATGCCCGGCCGGCCGTCCGGATCGGCTTGGCGATAGAAGGCGTTAATGCCCCAAAAGTGGTGTTGGCCCCATTCGCTATTGAACGGATGGTCGTGGCATTGTACACACTGAGTGCGCAGTCCCAAAAATAGCCGCGTGGTGCGCGAGGTGACCGGCACCATGTCGTATTTGCCGTTCGTGGACTGCTCGTTTTGGGGGATTTGCTCGCCCAAATGGGCCAGGATGAAGTTGACGGCCTGGATGTCGTTGGTCTCGCCTTCCGCGGATACTAGTTCGGTGACGATCTTTGACCAGTTCGGGACATAGGGCGGCTTGGCCGGCTTTTTCCCTTTATCCGTTTGTGATTCTTTCGGGTCCTTCGGATCGGCCTTGGACTCTTCTTTCTTGGGCTCTTCTTTGAACATCGTGTACAGCCAATCGCGCATCTGCTCCTGGTACATCTTGCCGGTGCCGGTGCGCGTCAGCAGCATGTTCGTCCATTGGTTGGCCCAATTCGCTGCGAACTCGTCCGCGTAGCTGGTCTTGTCTTTCTCGTCGTAGGCGCCGAGCAAGCGCTCGATCAGCATCGAGCGGCGGCGTTCGGGCGGATCTTTCAAGAAACGGTTGATCTCATCCACTTTGGCGATGCGGCCGATGATGTCGAGCGACGCCCGGCGGATGAACTCGTAATCGGAGCAGCGCTCGGAGGGAGTGATCTTGTTCTCTTTCCATTTAGCTTCAATCTGCTCATTGATGAAGCCGACTTGCTCTGCGCCGCCGGCGGTGACCACCATCACGTCCACGAGCGACGCCGCTTTCTCCTTGGCGTCTTTCTTGGATTGGGCAGTGGTCTCGGTTTGGGTGAGCACCAATCCCGCCATGACCAGCGCGCCGGCGCCGAGCGTAAAGAGGTGGGGCCGGCGGCTTTGTTTTTGCGAAGTCATCGAACACTCCTCCACTGGGACCGGCGGCAGGAGGCCAAGCCGCGCAGCAGTTTTGATTTCGTATATGCTTATCTTAAATTGAACGAGCCAGGCAAACAAGTTATCCAGGCTAGCCCCCTAAGGGGCACCTAGGGAGCATCGCCTGGATTCCCCCTTTTAAGACGAACCAGGCCCGCACAAAGTTCCAAGTCAACGTTGGCCCCACGCTCCGCGTGGGGTTGAATTCAACGGTAGCAACAAGCGGCCTCGCTTGTCGGCTCCGAGGACACAAGCGAGGCCGCTTGTGGCTACGTGCTTGGAAAGCGTGGGCCAACTGCCGACAAGGGTTGAATTCGGCCATGCTTTGGAATCCTGAAAAAGTCCGTGCAAACATCGCAGAGGCCGACACCGAAGACCTTTTGGATCGGGTGACGGCCTTTCGGTCGGGCATGGAGCCCGAAGCGCTGGCGGCTGCGGAACGAGAGTTGTGGCGGCGCGGCGTTTCCGCCGAGGAAATAGCCGACCACCGCGCGGCATGCGAAGAAGAATGTCTCTTCGGCCCCGATGGCGTGGCATTCCAATGCAGCTTATGCCGAAGGCCGGCTGTCGCGGGTCGCTGGGGTTGGCATCGGTTGGGCAAGATCCTGCCGGTTTTCCCGCGTCGCTTTCGTTATTGCAAAAACCACAGACTTCCATGAACAAGAAAACTAGGCGCCTAATGAACAGATTTCTAGTGGCAATCGCACTTTGTGTTTGTGTTTTGCTTGTATCTGTTGCGCACCTCCAGGCCGCGTCCCCGAATTCACCGCTTACTCCGTGCGCGGCTCTAAATTCGGATTGGAAAGCTGGTGTCGCGAAGGTCGTCATCACGCCGAAAAACCCGATGTGGATGTCCGGTTATTCCAGCCGCAAAGCGCCGGCAGAGGGCAAGCTGCAAGACCTCTATGCCAAAGCGCTCGTCCTCGAAGACGCCAAGGGCAAGCGGGCCGTGTTGGTGACGATGGACCTCATCGGCATTGGCCGCGACCTGGCCGTGCCGCTGTGCCGAAACATTGAGAAGGAACTCGGTATTGGGCGGGCCGACATCACCCTGTCCACTTCGCACACGCATTGCGGCCCGGTCGTCGGCGACAACTTGGCCCCGCTGTATTTTCTGGATGAGATGCAAACGCGCCTGGTGCGCGACTATGCGGATGAGCTGACGAAAAAGATCGTGGATGTCGTCGGCAAGGCAACGCGCAATCTCGCGCCGGCCAAGCTCGCCTGGGGCATGGGGACCGCGGGCTTCGCGGTCAATCGCCGCAACAACAAAGAGCCGGACGTGCCGATGCTGCGCGAAGCCGGCCTGCTCCAAGGCCCGGTCGACCACGACGTGCCCGTGCTGAGCGTGCGCGACGCCAACGACAAGCTCAAGGCCATCGTCTTTGGTTACGCCTGCCACGCCACGACTTTGTCCTTTCAGCAATGGTGCGGCGACTATCCGGGGTTCGCACAGGAGGAACTCGAGAAGGAGCATCCCGGCACGGTTGCGTTGTTCTGGGCGGGCTGCGGCGCCGACCAGAATCCGCTGCCGCGCCGCACGGTCGCGCTGGCCGAGAAGTACGGGCACGAGCTGGCGACGGCTGTGCAGAAAGTGATTCGCGAAGGCAAGAACCTGCGCCCTGTGCCGCCGCGCCTGGCGACTGGGTACAGCGAGATCGAGCTTGCTTTCGACAATCTGCCGAGCCGGGAACATCTCGAGGCCGAGCTGAGGGCGAAGGACAAATACAAGGCGGCGCGGGCGGCGCTCTTGTTGGCGCGCCTGGAAAAAACCGGCAAACTGCGGCAATCTTATCCGTATCCGGTTCAAGTTTGGCAACTGGGCGAAGTGACTTGGGTCGCGCTTGGCGGCGAAGTCGTCGTGGATTTCTCATTACGCCTAAAGAAAGAAATCGCTCCGGATCAGACCTGGGTCATGGGTTATGCCAACGACGTGATGGCCTACATCCCGTCGCTGCGCGTGTTGCGCGAAGGCGGCTACGAAGGCGCAACCGCCATGGTCTACTACGGCCAACCGACGGTATGGAGTCCGCGCGTCGAAGAGAGCATCGTGAGGGCCGTGCACGCGGAGGTCAAGAAAGTCCGGTAGAACAGGTTTTCAACCTGTCCTGTCTGATGGGTCGGTTTCTCATTGAGACAGGTTGCTACTATTTCTTCTTCGGCGGCAGGCTGAATGGGTTCTTGCCGAGGATTGGATTGGGTTGGAACGGATTGTTCTTTTGATCGAGGACCGGCGTCTGGGCGACCAAGGGCGGCCAGGCGCCGAGCGTCATCTTGCGGAAGAAGTTGCTCAAGTTGAACGGATTGGCGGTCGGCGCTTTGTGAAAACTGCGGCTCATGTTGTAGGGCTGCAAAGCCTTGGACATGTCGTAGGGCACGGTCTTGATCTCGCGCGGATCGACGCCCGTGAAAATGGAGTTGGCCTGCTTCTGCTGAGCCATGGCCGGCACGGTGAGCGCCGAAATTAAACCAAGAATGAACAATATCCAGATCGCGCGCACGATGAATCTCCCTTGTTTAGCGTTCGCTACATATCCTGCCGCGGCCAGGCATTTTCCGAGTGCGAAACAATGAACTTGGGGGAAGGCCAAAACAATAGCGTCCGCGCTCAGGCTGTCAACAGCTGGAATCGATGAATTCCGTGGAAGTGAGAAAGATTTAATTTGACAAGGTTTCCCATCTTCTTCATCATGAAGGGAGATTGGTCTAATGGATCTTCGGACCGATTTTGGCTGTGAGGTTGGCAGCGTCCTTGCGGTCGGGTCGGTCCGATTTTTTGCGCGGAACATTTCAATCCGCGTGCGCCATCACTTCTAGCTGGGTCAGGCTGCGGGTTTGTTCCTTCTCCAGAAACTGGCGCCCCTTCTTGACGTTGACGTGGTCCCAAGGGAGCACTTCGGTCATCGGCCGATGGCGTTGGGAATAAAACATCGGGTCGATGGCTAGGTCCTGGAAGGTTTGCCACCAAAGCTTGGGCTGGAAGCATTCGCGCCAGCCATCGAGCCGGCAGCCGCGCCGCCAGGCTTCCTCCAATGCGACCGCGACGCGGCGATCGCCACGCGTCAGGACGCCTTCGAGCAGGCTGCATTCAATGTCGTGCTGCTTGATCTTCACCGCGCGCACCCGGCACTTTTGGCGCAGATACTGGCCCGCCCATTGCAGATACTCGCGCGTCTGCATGCCGTTCCACTGATAGGGCGTGTGCGGCTTGGGCACAAAGTTGGACACCGACGCGGTCACCTCGACATAGCGGCCCTTGACCTCTTTGCCGATCTGTGAAATCCTTTCGGACATGTCCAGAATGCCGTCGAGATCGAC
>JAKEHV010000530.1 GCA_022614915.1 Gemmataceae bacterium
AGGCAAGCGGACCAAAACGCGTCCTTGCCAATCCCGTTTGGGGCCACCACGCCGAGACCCGTGACGGCCACTCTGCGCCTGCCCATGACTGCCTTTGGACTCGCTTGGTCCTCGATCCGGGTGTACGCTGGGTTGGCTCGATCCGTCGGAAACCGCAACCGGCACAATGCCGCCGGTCGGAAGATGAATTATCCTTTCATCCTAAATTATCCATATTAACACTACAAAGTGAATTTACGAGATTTGTGACAGCTGTTCAACAGCTGGTTATTGGTAAAATAGCTTAGATAGAATTTGAGAATGGATTGATTGGGGGATATATACTCGGCTAATCGCGTGAGACAAACTTCATGCACACTGGCGTCGGCACGTTGCCCACGTCCCCGGTCGGCGTCAACTCACCGCTATCCTGGTTGATTCGAAACACGATCACTTGGTCGGCACTCTGGCTCGCCACCAACAAGAACTGCCCTGTGGGATCGATGCCGAAGTTGCGCGGCGTCTTGATGAGATGCGACTGGTGGCCGACCAGCTTCAACGTGCCTTTGTCGGCGTCGAACGAGAAAATCGCAATACTGTTGTGGCCTCGGTTGGAGCCGTAGACGAACTTGCCCGAGGGATGCACTTGGACTTCCGCGGTGGAGAAGCCCTTGCCCTTCGCGTCGGCGGGCAATGTGGAAATGGTTTGGCCCTTGGTCAAGACGCCCTTCGACGCGTCATAGGGGAGTACGGTCAGCGTCAGGTGCGTTTCGTTGATGACAAAGGCGTACGGCGCCTTGGGATGAAAAGCGAAGTGGCGCGGGCCGGCGCCCGGATCGAGATCGACCGCCGGCGGATCATTCGCGCTGAGCTTGCCTGTGGCGGCGTCGAAGCGATAGTGGAGCACCTTGTTCAGACCGAGGTCGGCGGCGAATGCAAAACGATTGGTTGCATCGACATGGATTGCATGCGCGTGCGGAGTCAGCTTCTTGGTCGCGCTCTTGCCCTCGTGCTGGATGGCGCTCGTGGGCTCGCCCAGCTTGCCGTCGGCATCCAGAGGCAGCACGCTGACGCTGCCGCCCGTGTAATTGGCGACGAGCACATTTTTCCCTGCGCGATCGACGACCAGATGACACGGCGCTGCGCCGCTGGAAGTCTGCTCATTTAGTTTCTTGAGCGATCCCGTTGCCGGATCGAGCGCGAAGGCCGTGACGCTGCCGGTTTTCTTGCCGCCGTAGTCGCCGATCTCGTTGACCGCATAGAGAAAGCGGCGCGATGGATGCACGGCGAGGAAAGAAGGACTCGTGGTCTCGGCGGCCAATTCCGGCTGCGCGAGCTTGCCCGTCTTTGTGTCAAACTCGCTGCGATAAATGCCCTTGCTGGTCTTGCCGGTGTAGGTGCCGAAGAAGACCCAGAGCGTTTCGCCCTTGTCGCCTTGCGCGAAAGCTGAATGGGGCCATAGGACGATGCCGGCCAGGACCGTAAGCAAGAAACCTCTCATCGCATTCACCTCGCTCATGTGGGCTTGCTTTGTTGAATATACGGCCACGGCCGGGCGCGGATGCCCGTTTCCATACTATTAGTTTTTTTCATTGTGAAGTCTATTGATATTAGAATCCGAGATGATATAAAGGGGAGATGCAAATCACCGCGCTCAAAGTGTTCTGCGATGTGGCCCGGCAGCGGAGCTTTTCGCAAGCGGCGCATGCCAACGAGGTTACGCAGTCTGCCGTGAGTCAGATTGTCTCGCAGCTGGAAAAGCGCATGCAGGTGAAGCTGGTCGACCGATCGACGCGGCCCTTGCAGCTGACGCCGCTGGGCCAGACGTTTTACGAAGGCTGCCAGGCGCTCTTAGAACAATACGGCGAGCTCGAGTCCAGCATCAAGAACGCGCAGACGGAGATTGCCGGCAGCGTGCAGGTCGCGGCGATTTACTCCGTGGGTCTTGGCGACATGGGTCAATTCGTGCAGCGCTTTGTGAGCGAGCAGCCCAAGGCGAGCGTGCACATCGATTACCTGCACCCGGACGCGGTCTACGAGCGCGTCGAGAGCGGCACCGCCGACCTGGGTCTGGTGTCTTTTCCGCGCAAGTCGACCAAGCTGGTGGCCCTGCCATGGCGCGAGGAAGACATGGTGCTGGCCTGCTCTCCCAAACATGCGCTCGCGGGCAACCTGGCCGTGCCCCTGGAGGAGCTAGCCGGACAGAAGTATGTCCATTTCGATCGCAAATTGACGATTCGCCGTCAAGTGGACCGCTTTTTGCGCGGGCACGGGGCGGCGGTCAAAGTCGTGCTGGAGTTCGACAACATCGAAAACATCAAACAGGCGGTGGCGATCGGCGCCGGCGTGGCATTGCTGCCCGAGCCGACGTTGCGCCGCGAGGTGAAGGCACGCACGCTGGCGGCCCTGCCCTTGTACAACGCCCGTTTCACGCGCCCCCTGGGGATCATCCATCGCCGTCGCCACCTGAGCGCTGCCGCCCGCCGCTTTCTCGAATTGCTTCGAGAGGGCGCTGCCTCCGGCAACGGCGAAGCCGGCGCAAATGCGGCCGACGCTGTCCCACGCCGCAACGGCGTCGCCATTAAGTTGAAAAAGCGAATCTGATTCATCGTCTCGCGCTCGATACAAGCTGCGAGTGCTTGGGGTTTTGCCATGAACATCGAACCTACACGCCAAGGTCTCTATGATCCGCGCTATGAGCACGACGCCTGCGGCGTGGGCTTTCTCGCCGACCTCAAGAACCGCAATTCGCACCAGCTTGTGCGCGACGCCCTGCAGATTCTCCTCAGCCTCGAGCACCGTGGCGCGTGCGGCTGCGAAGCCAACACCGGCGACGGCGCGGGCATCGTCGTGCAAATGCCGCATCGCTTTTTGCAACGGGAGTGCGACCGGCTGGATATCGCGCTGCCCGAAGCGGGGGAATATGGCTCCGGCATCGTGTTTCTGCCGCAAGACGCCCAAGACCGCCAGCGCTGCATGAGCATTTTCGAGAGAGTCGTGCGCGACGAGGGGCAGAACTTCCTCGGTTGGCGCGACGTGCCCACCGACAACAGCCCGATCGGCCCAAGCGCCAAAAAAGTCGAGCCGGTCATGAAGCAAATCTTCATCGGCAATAGTAGACCCCACGCTCCGCGTGGCGGATCGCCCCACGCGGAGCGTGGGGCCTACGCGATGGCCTTCGAACGCAAGCTGTACGTCATTCGCAAGCTGGTGGAAAGCGAGATCAAGCTTTCGAACATCCCAGAGCGGGAAATGTTTTACATTCCGAGCCTGTCCTACAAGACGCTGGTCTACAAAGGCATGCTGCACGCTCCGCAGGTGCCGCGCTACTTCCCCGACCTGTGCGATCCCGCGTTTGAGTCGGCGCTGGCCCTCGTGCATTCGCGCTTTTCCACGAATACGTTTCCCAATTGGGCCCGCGCTCATCCGTACCGCTATCTGGCACACAACGGCGAAATCAACACGCTCCGCGGCAACGTCAACTGGATGCACGCCCGCGAAAGCATGCTCGCCTCCGACCTCTTCAGCGACGACATCAAGAAAATCCTGCCCATCATCGACGAGCGCGGCAGCGACTCCGCCATGTTCGACAATGTCCTGGAGATGCTCGTCCTCACGGGGCGTTCGTTGCCGCATGCCGTCATGATGATGATCCCGGAACCGTGGTCCGGCGACGACTTCATGAGTCCGGAAAAGAAAGCGTTCTACGAATTCCACTCCGCCTTGATGGAACCGTGGGACGGCCCCGCGTCCATTGCCTTCACCGACGGCATTCGCATCGGCGCGGTCCTCGATCGCAACGGGTTGCGACCGTCGCGCTACTACGTCACCAAGGACGAGCGCGTCATCATGGCGTCGGAAGTGGGCGTGCTCGACGTGCCGCCGGAGAACGTGTTGCTGAAAGGCCGCTTGCAGCCGGGTAGGATGTTTCTGGTCGATCTGGAACAGGGCCGCATCATCGCCGACGACGAGCTCAAATTCCAGATTGCCTCGGAGAAGCCTTATGCCAAGTGGATCGAGGAGAATCTGGTTTCGCTCGAGGACTTGCCCGAAGTGCCCGCGCCGCACGAACCCGATCACGAAACCGTCCTGTTGCGCCAACAGGCCTTCGGCTACACGCACGAAGATTTGCGCACGCTCATGGCGCCGATGGCCAACGACGGCTCCGAAGCGGTCGGCTCCATGGGCAACGACGCCGCACTGGCGGTTCTCTCCGACAAGCCGCAACTCTTGTACAACTACTTCAAGCAGCTCTTTGCCCAAGTGACCAATCCGCCGGTCGATTGCATCCGTGAAGAAATCATCATGTCGATGGAGACGACCATCGGCCGGGAGTACAACCTGTTGCACCCGACGCCGCAATCGTGCAGGCAAATTCGTTTGAAGTCGCCAATTCTCCTCAACCACGAGCTGGACAAGCTGCGCCAGCTCGAAGCGACCACGCGCGGCCGTTTCAAGTCGGTCACGTTGCCGATTCTGTATCATCCGAAGGAAGGGGCGGCAGGGCTGGAACGCGCGCTCAAGGCGTTGTGGCGGCAAGCGACGATCGCCATCGCCACCGGCGTCGAATACATCATTCTGTCCGATCGGGCCATCGACAAGAATCACGCGCCCATCCCAGCGCTGCTTGCGGTTGCCGCTGTGCACCATCACCTCATCCGCGAAGGCACGCGCACCCAGGTCAGCCTCGTTTTGGAAAGCGGCGAACCGCGTGAAGTGCACCACTTCGCGCTCCTCATCGGCTACGGCGCGGGCGCGATCAATCCGTATCTGGCGTTTGAAACCATCGAGGACATGGTCCGCCTGGGACACATCACCAAGGTCGATGCCAAGAAAGCAATCAAGAATTACGTGAAGTCCATCGACAAGGGAGTGCTCAAGGTCATGTCGAAGATGGGCATCTCGACCGCGCAGAGCTATTGCGGCGCGCAGATCTTCGAGGCGGTCGGACTCGGACAAGAAGTGATTGAGGAATACTTCACTGGTACGCCTTCGCGCGTCGGCGGCATCGGCGTCGACGTGATCGCCACCGAAATCCGCGCCCGCCACGACAAGGCGTTCGCCGAGCGGCCCACCAATGGGCACACGCTTGACGTGGGCGGCCACTACCAATACCGCCGCGAGGGCGAATACCATCTCTTCAATCCGGAATCCGTGCACAAACTGCAACACGCCTGCCGGACCGGCAACTTCAAGATTTTTCAGCAATATACCGAGCTCGTGAACGATCAGTCCAAGCGGCTATGCACGCTGCGCGGCTTAATGGAATTCAAGTTCGAAGGCCGCCAACCCGTGCCGATCGAGGAAGTGGAGCCGATCGAAGCAATCATGAGGCGGTTTAAGTCGGGGGCGATGTCCTATGGCTCGATCAGCCAGGAGGCGCACGAAACGCTGGCCATCGCCATGAATCGCATCGGCGGCAAGAGCAACACCGGCGAGGGCGGTGAAGATCCCGCGCGCTACATCCCGCTGGCCAACGGCGACTCCAAGAACAGCGCGATCAAGCAGGTGGCTTCCGGGCGCTTTGGCGTCACCAGCGAGTACCTGGTCTACGCCAAGGAATTGCAGATCAAGATGGCGCAAGGCGCCAAGCCGGGCGAAGGCGGGCAGTTGCCTGGGCACAAAGTTTATCCCTGGATTGCGCGTGTCCGGCTGTCGACTCCGGGCGTGGGCCTGATCTCACCGCCGCCGCACCACGATATTTATTCCATCGAAGACCTGGCCGAGCTCATCCACGACC
>JAKEHV010000531.1 GCA_022614915.1 Gemmataceae bacterium
AACTCGACGGCTTCGCCAAAATATTGCTCCAACTTTTCGATGCCGAGGCGCAACAGCTCCGCCTCACGCGGCTTGGCGAAGCCGTAATCCTTGGCGGCGATGGCGAACCACGCCGGCCTGGAATTCTCCT
This sequence comes from Gemmataceae bacterium, assembly GCA_022614915.1. Taxonomy (GTDB): domain Bacteria; phylum Planctomycetota; class Planctomycetia; order Gemmatales; family Gemmataceae; genus JAKEFD01. The sequence continues at coordinate 131 of JAKEHV010000531.1, forward strand.
CCGCGATATTTTTCCACGCCGTGGCCACACCCATGCGCTGGCGCATGTCGCCGTCGCGCTGCCAGTCCTTATCAGAGACGATGAGCTTGAAGGCTTTTTCTTCCGCGTTCCTTAGATTGCGGATATTGAAAGTGATGGCCGGCCCTTTGCCGCCGAGCTTGTCGCCGTTCGCGGGGGCGAGCGCGTTGAGTAACAGGATAAGGCCCCCTGCGACTGCGCCGATGCCCGCCAGGAGACCGACGCCGACGACGGCGAATTGCTTTTTAGTCCAGCCGCGGCGCTCGGTTCGGGTTTGGATCAACGGACCGTCGCCGGCGCCAAAGAGCGGATTGGGCGCGGGCTGTTCAGTAGGTGTTTTGGACGTCACGGGGGCCAAGACGACATCGACAGCGGCTGGTTTTGGCGCTGTTGTGGCCGCCACCGGGATTGGCGCTGCGATTTTTTTGGACGCCGCTGCGATCACCGGCGCGGCAACTGGAATCGGTTTCGATTTCGCCGGTTCGAGCTTGCCTTTGGGCGTCGGGGCGGCGCGAAACTGAAACACCTGCCCGCACTGGGGACACCTAAGGCCGCTGGCCGACTGCACTTCCTCGGGGGCGAAGACGTGCGTGCAAACCGGATTGGGACAAGGAAGCTCACTGGCCATGAGGCGGGTCTCGATTTTCGATACCGTTTATTATGGCAGAGCCGCGCCGGTAAGGAAGCGGGTTTCGCGGCGAATCCGCTTCCTCACGGGCGCGGCTCTGACATTAGGGGCGCGGCTTTGTTAACAGTCCCTCGCTCGCGCGTCGGGCTAGTGCGTGTTCTTGTTCCGTGCGTGGGTGACGTCCATCGCCCTCGCTCGCGCGTCGGGCTAGTGTGTGTTCTTATTGCGTGCGTGGGTGACGTCCATCGCCCTCGCTCGCGCGTCGGGCTAGTGTTATCATGGCGGCAATCCACGGGTTTCCGCATGGCAGACGACCGCGCTGTGCGCGTGCATCTTGCGCCGCAGCTTATGCGTGACCACGACCTCGCCGGCGGGCTGGCCGTCGTCATCGACGTATTGCGCGCCAGCACCACGATTGTGCACGCGCTGGCGGCGGGCTGCGTCGCGGTTCGACCTTGCTTGGAAGTCGAAGAGGCTCGGGCGCTCGTGGGGCCCGCGAACAAGACGTTGCTCGCCGGGGAGCGCGCGGGCAAGCCGGTGCCGGGCTTCGACCTGGGCAACTCGCCGCAGGAATTCACCGCCGCACGCTGCAAAAACGCCACCCTAGTCTTTACGACGACGAACGGCACACGCGCGTTCTTGAAAGCGGCGGCCGCGGACCGGCTGCTCGTCGGGGCTTTCGTCAATTTCAGCGCCGTTTGCGAACAAATCCTCCACGACGCGCGTCCTTTGCATATCGTCTGCGCCGGCCAGCATGGTCAGCCCGCATTGGAGGATACCTTGCTAGCCGGCGCCTTGGTCGACTTCCTTTGCGATACGGCGGAAGTCGCGCTCAACGACTCGGCCCGGCTGGCCTGGGACTCATTCGAAAACCACGGCCGCTTCCTGCGTGAGGCCTTGGAGTTGAGCGAAGCCGGCCGGCATTTGAAAAGCTTGGGCTACCGCGACGACATCCTCGCCGCCGCGCAAGTGGACAAGTTCGCTTTGGTCCCCGAGCTGCGCCGTGAGCCGTTGCGGATCGAGTTGGGTGCCGTTGGCATCGTCAAGAGCCATTGGCCGAAATAGAATTCATTTGACGCAGTTCGGCGTCATGAAAGTACCGCACGATTTGGCCAACTCGCAAAGTGAGTTGGCCAAGTCGTGCGGTCATCATAAGTCGTTATGCACAAATGATCTACAACCAGCAACGGCACGATTTGAGACACTTTCTCAAACTTTTGCATTCCGACGGCAAAACAGTGGACACTTGAAACCGCAAAAGCTTGTTAGCGGTTGGTTACTTTGGAGGGGTATGCCTATGCACAAGTTGGCAAGAACGAGTGTTTTGGCGATTTGCAAGCTGTTTTGAATAAATAGTTTATGACAATTCTCTCGTTCTTGCCAACAGGGGTAAAATGTGGCAAGAACGAGTCGTCCTTGCCACTTGCAACATCGGCACTTGCTGGAATCTGTCCACCACGAAAACACGCGATGAGAAAGTGTCACGATTTGGCCAACTCGAAGTGGGTGGCGGGTCTTGCGTTTTCCGCAGTTAACTAGCAAGTACTAACAAGAGAATGTTCCATGGACATGGAAAAATTGGTCGCCTTGTGCCGTCGCCGCGGGTTCATCTTTCAATCCTCGGAAATCTACGGCGGCATCAACGGCTTCTGGGACTACGGACCTTTGGGCGTCGAGCTCAAGAAAAACATCAAAGACGCCTGGTGGCAGGACATGGTCCGCAATCCGCCGCCGGGGCCGGACGGGCAAGAGATCGAGATGGTTGGCGTGGACTGCTCGATCATCATGAACCCGAAGGTTTGGGAGGCGAGCGGGCATGTGGGCGGATTCAAGGATCCAATGTCCTCTTGCAAGTTTTGCCGCAAGCTGTTTCGAGCCGATCAAGTATGGGACCAGATTATCCTCAGCGCTTGGGTGACTTCATTGCTTGATCTCTATAGACCTGGCCACTTCGTTTCGGGAGTGGATTTGAAGAAGTGGGCGGCTGGAAAAGGCAAACGGCTAGCCCCAAACTTGGCATTGGTTCGAAATCCCGATGTGACACTATCCTGGTTGATGGAAGCCGCCGAAGCCGAAGGCGGAAGGTTTCATTTTACAGATGCAAAGCTCTGGATTAGCTATTTCGCAACGGAGCAACGTGGGACAGGAAAGCTGGTAACTCCTTGCCCTTCCTGCGGAGGTGATTTGACCGAACCGCGTGCTTTCAATCTCATGTTCAACACGCATACCGGTGCTGTCCAAGACGACGCATCGTTAACCTACCTCCGCCCCGAAACTGCCCAGGGGATTTTCGTCAACTTCAAGAATGTCCTCGACAGCACGCGCCTTAAACTGCCCTTCGGAATCGCCCAAATGGGCAAAGCATTCCGCAACGAGATCAATCCACGCAATTACATCTTCCGCAGCCGCGAATTCGAGCAGATGGAGATCGAATTCTTCTGCCATCCCGATGAATCGATGAAGTGGTATCAGTATTGGCGCGATTTGCGCAAGAACTGGTACACCAGGCTCGGCATCCAATCGAACAAGCTCCGGCCGCGCGAACAAGGCAAGGAAGAGCTGGCCCATTACTCCATCGGGACCACGGACATCGAATACCTGTTCCCGTTTTCGGATGAGCCGCAGGAGCTCGAAGGCGTGGCCCATCGCGGCGACTTCGATCTTAA
>JAKEHV010000532.1 GCA_022614915.1 Gemmataceae bacterium
AGGCCGACCCGCTGGCGCGCCCGCCGTCGATCCCTCGCGCGCCGATCCTCCGTGATCTGCCTCCCGGGGGAACATTCACGTTAGTGAGTCTTGCCGACGGTCGCCGATATCCTCTGCGGGTGGGAATCAACTCTGTAGGCCGGTTCCCGGAGAACGACTTGGTGCTGGGAGAGCACTGCGTTTCCCGCCGGCACTGCGTCGTCCTGGTCCATGCTACCGGTGGCTGCGAGGTGTACGATACTGCGTCCAGGAACGGCACCTGTGTCAATCGCCGCCGTGTAGACCGAGTCGATCTACTTCCTGGAGACGTGCTCATGCTTTGCAACCATCAATTCTTGGTCGCGTGGGTTGGCCCGGATGGGGAGTTGCACCAGCCCTTCGCGGGGTCCGATACCGTTTGCCACAGCGAGCTGTCACCGACTGGCTAGCTCCGAGTCGCCTTCATGGGCGACCCAGCAGAACGCCGTGCGCGCTCCACGGGCACCAGCACGGCGCAAATTAGCTAGCAGCGCCGCCCAGTGGCGACCCGCGTAGAATAGGCCACGTTCTTGACTCACGGCTGCCGCCGTTGGCGTGCCAATTTCTCAGCGGCAAGCGGCCCTTCCGACATTCCGGACGCCGCGCTGGTGTCGGCTGAGTCCGCCGGCCACCGAATCCTTCTCGGGCGGCCGCCATCCATATACGAGGACCGTATGAGCCGGAATTGCCGCGAGCCAAGCGACGGTCGTCGGCGCCTTTCAACAGGGGTGAGTTGCTATGAGTTACCGTTCCATCTTCACCGGTAGCGCGTTGGCCCTCGTCATGTGTCTTTCGGTGGTGGGTTGTGCGCGGGGGCCAGCGGAAGCTCCAGCGCCGGCACTGATTCCAGTTACCGTCAGTTTTCCATTTGATCGGGAAGTAACGGATTATGCGGACTTCACCGGCCGGACCGCTGCGGTTGATTCGGTTGAGGTGCGCGCGCGTGTTTGGGGCTACCTGGACAAGGTTCATTTCAAGGAAGGCGCGCTGGTGCAAAAAGGCGATTTGCTCTTTGAGATTGATTCGCGCAACTATAAGGCGGCGCTGGCTCAGGCGGAAGGCAATCTGGCGTCGGCGCAAGCCAAACTCAAGCGCTTGGACGCGGACCTCGTCCGTGCAGACCAGCTTATCGCCAAAGGCGCGCTCGCCCGTGCGGAGTACGACAAGATCGTGGGCGACCGCGGCGAAGCGCTGGCGTCGCTCGATGCGCTTAAAGCGGCCGTGGAACAAGCGAAGCTGGACCTGGGGTTTACCAAAATCATTGCCCCCATCAGCGGGCGGGTCAGCCGAGCTTTGGTGACGGAGGGAAATCTGATCTCCTCCGGCCAGCTAGGCGGCACCCTGCTCACCAACATTGTTTCGGTCGATCCGATCTATGCCTATTTCGACGTCGACGAACGCACCGTGCAGCACGTTCGCAAATTAATCCGCGAAGGCAAAGCCAAGTCGGCGCGCGACGCCGAAATCCGGATTGGTCTCGGCTTGGCGACCGAGCAAGGTCATCCCCATCAGGGCACGATCGATTTCGTGGACAATCAGGTCAATCCAAAAACGGGAACGTTGCGCGTGCGCGGCGTCTTCCCCAACAAAAACGAAGTGCTGTCGCCCGGCTTCTTTACACGCGTCCGCGTCCCCATCGGATTCCCGCACAGTGCTTTGCTTATCTCCGATCGAGCCATCGACACCGACCAGGGACAAAAAATCGTGTACGTGGTGGACAAGGACAACAAGGTGTCCACGCGGCCCATTCTGCTTGGGGCGCGCCACGACGGCCTGCGCGTCATCGAAGACGGCCTGAAGAAGGACGACCGAGTGATCGTTATCGGTCTACAGCTCGTCCGGCCCGGCATAACCGTGGAACCGACTCAGGCGGACATGCCTAATTCAAATTCGAAATTCGAAGAACCAAATCCGAAACAACTCCAATCGTCGAAATCCGAATGACCAAAATGCCGGCTGTTTGCATTTTGAATTTCGAAACTTGGCATTGGGATTTGTTTGGAATTTCGGATTTCGAGTTTCGGGTTTTTCGGACGGAGGCTGATAATGTTGGCGCGCTTCTTCATCGACCGCCCCGTCTTGGCGTGGGTAATCTCGCTCGTGATCCTTCTGCTGGGAGGTGTCGCCGCGGTCCTCTTGCCGATCGCGGAATACCCCGAAATCACTCCTCCCACGGTCCAAGTAAGTGCCCGCTACCCAGGGGCCAACGCTCAGGTGGTCGCGGACACAGTGGCCGGTCCGATCGAGCAGCAAGTCAACGGTGTCGAAGGCATGCTGTACATGTCGTCGCAGAGCGGCAACGACGGCTCGTACAGCCTGGACGTGACCTTCGCGCTCGGAACCGACATCAACATGGCCCAGGTGCTAGTGCAAAACCGCGTGGCCATCGCCCAGCCGACTCTTCCGGACGTGGTTCGAGCAATCGGCGTGACGGTCCGGAAACGCTCCCCGGACCTTTTGCTTGCGATCAGCCTATATTCCGACGAGGACCCGGAGACTGGGAAGCAGCTTCACAACCAGCTCTACCTCAGCAACTTCGCCACCATCCGGCTCAAGGACGCGCTGGCACGCGTCGAGGGCGTCGGCGACGTGGCAATCTTCGGCCAGCAGGACTACAGCATGCGCGTGTGGCTGGACCCGGAGAAGCTGTCGGCCCGAAATTTGACGGCCGGCGACGTGATCCGAGTGCTGCGGGAACAGAACGTGCAGGTGGCGGCCGGGCAGATCGGCCAGCCGCCGGTCCCCAAAGGCCAGGACTTTCAGTTCACATTGAGCACGCTTGGGCGGCTGGTCGAGGCCGAGGAATTCGAGCACATTGTTCTTCACACCGGCGCGGACGGAGAGGTGACCTACCTCAAGGAAGTCAGCCGGATCGAGCTGGGCGCCAGAAGTCAGGACACGCTATCACGGCTGGACGGCAAACCGTCGGCCGGCATTGGCATCTTTCAGCTGCCCGGCTCGAACGCCTTGGAGACAGCGGACCGCGTCAAAGCTGCAATGGGAGAGCTGCAACCACAATTCCCCAAGGGGTTGCGTTACGGCATCGTCTATGACACCACGCCGTTCATCAGTGAATCGGTCAATGAAGTGTTCCATACGCTGCGCGACGCAGTCATCCTGGTGGCCATCGTCGTCCTTCTGTTTCTACAAGACTGGAGGTCGTTGGCGCTGCCGCTGATCGATGTGGTGGTTTCGCTCGTTGGAACTTTCGCAGTGATGAGCCTTTTGGGCTTCAGCTTGAACAACCTGACGCTGTTTGGGTTGGTTCTCGCCATCGGTATTGTCGTGGACGACGCCATTGTGGTGCTGGAGAACATCGAGCGCTGGCTGGACAAAGGCTTGCCCGTGCGCGAGGCCACCATCCGGGCGATGAGCGAGATCACTGGCCCCATCCTCGCCATTACGTTGGTGCTTAGCTCGGTGCTTCTGCCCAGCGCCTTCCTCGGAGGCATCACCGGTCAGTTCTTCCGCCAGTTCGCCCTGACCATTTCCGTGTCGATGATCATCTCCGCCATCAACGCGATGACGATGACGCCGGCCCGAGCGGCCTCCATCTTTGCGGGGCGTAAGCCCGGCCATCATGGTGACCAAGGCAAAGAGGCGCTGCCTTGGTGGATTTTCGCACTATTCGGCGGATTGGCGGCGGTGTGGCTGCTCGCGCCGACTTTGGGCGTTTCGCTGGGCCTGCCGGCTGGCGAAGCGGAGGCGTCCGCGGTCCCCGGCGGACTGCAAGCCACCTTGCTTACCTGGGGAATCTATTTCGTTCTTTTCCTCCCCGGCGCGATCGCCAGCGGGGCGCTTGGTTGGTTTGTCATCCGGCCAGTGAACTGGGTCCTGGGGAAGTTCTTTCAGGGTTTCAACTCGATTTTCGACCGGGCCACGCACGCCTACGGCAAGGCAGTCGGCTGGAGCCTTAAGCTCAGCGCGATCGTGCTGCTGGTCTACGTCGGACTGATCGGACTGACCGTGTTCGGGTTCGCCCGTGTTCCGGGTGGATTCGTTCCCGCCCAAGACAGGGGTTACCTGTTGGCGAACATTCAACTGCCGGACTCGGCCTCGCTGGAGCGCACGGTCGAAGTGACCGGGGCGGTCGAAAAGATTGCCCGCGAGATTCCCGGAGTCGCGCACACGATCGGGATTCCGGGTCAGTCTTTCGTGCTGAACGCTTTCAGCTCGAATTACGGGTCCATGTTCATCATTCTTGAACCATTCCACAAGCGCCGGGACGCAGCGCAGTATAGCGCGGCCATCGCCGGCCAACTGAACGGTCGATTGCAGCGGGAAGTTCCCCAAGCGCGCGTGATCGTGTTCGGGGCGCCGGCGGTGCGGGGCCTGGGCAATGCCGGCGGCTTCAAGCTAATGGTGCAAATGACCGGTGACGTCAACTTCGACGCGCTCCAGGCTCAGGCGGACAAACTCGCCGTTCAGGGCAATCAGCAGCCTGGTCTCGTCGGTCTGTTTAACGGCTTTCGCGCCCGGACGCCGCAGCTCTATGTGGACGTGGACCGGACCAAGGTCAAGGCGATGGGCGTGGCGCTCACCGACGTCTTCGACGCGCTGCAAGTGTATTTGGGCGGCTACTACGTCAACGACTTCAACCGCTTCGGCCGCACCTGGCAAGTCAACCTTCAAGCCGATGCTCCCTTTCGAGTGGATGCCCAGGCCGTCAAGCAGTTTAAGGTTCGCAACGCCGAGGGCGACATGGTGCCCTTGGGCACGGTGGCTGAGGTGCGCGACTCGGCGGGCCCAGTCCAAGTCACGCGCTACAACATGTTCCCGGCAGCCGCGATCAACGGCGCCTCCCTGCCCGGCGTCAGCACCGGCGACGTGCTGGCGACGATGGAGCGGTTGGCTCAGGAGCTGCCACGCAGCATGGCCTACGAGTGGACGGAGCTGAGTTACTTGCAAAAGCAGTCCGGCAAGGTCGAGTCCATCCGGGATTTGCAGCAAAATCCTTTTAGCGCCTTCGCGCTCGGCGTCGTGCTGGTGTTTTTCGTGCTGGCGGGCTTGTACGAAAGCTGGTCGCTGCCGTTGGCGGTGATTCTGGTCGTGCCGATGTGCCTCTTGAGCGCTTTGGCGGGCATTGCGCTGGCCGGGATGGACATCAACATCTTCGTACAGGTCGGCTTCGTGGTTCTGGTCGGCCTGGCCGCCAAAAACGCCATCCTAATCGTCGAGTTTGCCCGCGACCGGCAGCAAGAGGGCGCGTCCTTGTTCGACGCAGCCGTGGAGGCAGCTCGGGTGCGTCTGAGGCCGATCCTCATGACGTCGCTCGCGTTCATTCTCGGCGTGTTTCCGCTGGTGATCGCCCAAGGCGCCGGCGCCGAGATGCGCCGCACGCTCGGGACAGCGGTCTTGGCCGGCATGCTCGGCGTGACTCTGTTCGGCATCTTACTGACACCCGTGTTCTTCTATGTTGTCCGCTGGCTTGCGCGCAAGCGGACCTAACTCTAAGCCACTGAGGCAACCGTCGGTGATGAGCGGTGATCGTTGATTTCATGTCGAAGCCGTGGTGGTCGTGTCGTACAACCGGATCGAAACACAAGCGGCGGCTACCGTCTTGCCGTCCGGCGCGAAGGCCACGGCGCCTGGTCTCGTCCTTTCGTCCCCGTCCTTTGGGAATGCCCTCCGTTCGTTGCCGGTGTCCACATCAGTCCTCTTCCTGTCGGGAGAACCGAACCGACATCAAGCCGAGCACACCCTTGACCACGGCCGCAAGCCCGACCACCAGGCCGAAGACGATTCCCACACCGTATTCAGGCTGGACCAGCATGGCCTGCCAAAACGTGATCAATGCGTAAATGGACCCGATGGTGGCGACAAGGCCCAAGACGAAGTAGGCCAGTCCCGCAAAGAGGCGCCGGATCATTTCGCGCCGTTCCTTTTCACGCTTAAACGCTTTTTCCTTCTTCTCTTTCTTTATGACGGCAAGCTCTTCCTTTGTGAGGGCAAGCCTGCCTTTCGTCTTCGACTTTTGCGATTTCTTTTTCGGCCTGTCTTCAACGTCGTCGGATTCGTCCGCTTCGGGCTCTTCCGGCGAAGAAGGCTCGACTTCCTCCGGTTCGGACGCGGGCACGGCCAGCACGCCGCCGCAGGCCGGGCACTTGATCCGGCGGCCGGCCAGCTCGTCTCTTAACGTGAGCATCTTACCACACGAACAGCGTAGCGAGATGGGCATGGTTACCTTCCAGGTTGAGGCAAGGCCGCCGGTGGATTCATCCGATTGATGCTGTGTCATGACACGACAGAGCCTCGTTAGCAAGAGCCTGTCCACATCACTGCTTTTCAACGTGCACACGATGGATCAGGTGAGTGCCATCCTCGCGGCCAACGTGTAAGACAGCTCCACCAACCTCGTGATGTCCAACGTGAATGGTTGGGCAGCGACGCCGAGAACCAAGAGCAGAAGTAGGAAGCGTCGATTCATGGTGCTTCAAGCTGCATGGCGCCGAGGCCGCGACGTTATTTTGGAGTGCCGAAATAGCCGGCCCGCAGCGCCCGGCCGCCATGGCCTGCGGGAGGAAGGCGGTTGGTCGGGGAGCCGCCCTGGACCAATTCGAAGGCGAAGCCGATCGGGGTTCGCCCTGCCCGCTCGACCGTCTGGCTGTTGCCGTTGGCGTCGCCCCAGCGGCCCCAGACGTCGCCCGGAGCGACCACGTCGAAGCGGACAAACGCGTTTTTGGTCCGGTCATACTCCAAAATGCCGTGAATCGGCGCAGCATATCCAAATGGCAGCGGTCCATTGGGCGTCGTGGCCTTGGCAGCGTCATAGTCGCTCCCCCAGTGAATGGATCCTTCCAGCCGCAACCGGATGCGCTCCTCGGATACCTCGTCGACGATCAACGTCAACGCCGCCTTCTTGATCGCGTTTTTCGGCACGATACCGTCCTCGCTGGTCAGCGCGCGCCGCGGTGATAGGTGGAAGCGCGTTATGCGTTCGCTGATCGCGGACGAAACGGGGAGTGTCTGGCCTCGTACGGGCTTGGCGGGGACGAGAGCCTGCCATTCGTGCGCCGTGAGCCACATGTATTCGGTGTTCGGCTCTAGGAGAAAGCCAAGGTCGCCCCGGCTCCGTGGGAAATCCGCTTGCGTCACGTGGCGCAGCTCGCCGCGATCGTCGCGGGCCAGGAATCGGCCGTACACGCGCAAGACCAGGCCCCCCGCCGGCGGAGAAGCGATCACCGTTTGGGCCGCGTCGAGGTCGGGGACGTCGATCCTTCCGGGCTTGCGCTCGGCTTCCGGCAAGCTTCGGAACGCTTCGAGCACCTTGTCGGACGGCGCGTGTCCCAGCCATTTGCCGCTCGCCAACACGCAGCTGAAGTAGCCGCTCGAAGTCACCCAGTGCTTGTCGATACCGGCGCCGCGGAGGAATTCGCCTTCGGGGGATTTCACTCGGCAAAGCTCGGTCGGTACGGCGGCAGCGATGAAATCCTCCTTGACAAGCTTGATCTTGGCATCGGTCCACGCAGTGGGCGCACGGCCCAGGCGACCGGCCGTTCAGCAGCCCGCCGGCGGCGCACCGCCCGAGCCGGCCCACAGAAAGAGCGGTTTGCCTTCCTGCGCCGCCTTTTGCCGCGCTTCCCACACGCTCGGATACCAGTCGATTTCCATCCAGCGCGATTCGCCCGGCTGCGGCTTAATGAGCCGGTGGAGGCTCTCGATCTCGGCAACCGAAGGCCGCGCGGCGTTGTCTTGAGCCAAAAGCGAGATGGCGCAGAGAAACAGTGCCCCGCCAAATGTCCATGGCAGCGCCCGCTGCAAACCACTGTCCAGAATCATGGTTTTTCTCCTGAATCTTCTAGATCGCACAGTCGAAGTTGGCATTCGCGCGTTCGTGGCTCCCATAGTTGATGGAACGATGGTATCTTCGCACGGAACAGGTTGGTATTCAAGCAACCCGCGTATTCTCGCATCCCCGCGAGGAGTTCTGTGTCCCGCGCCCTCGGTGTTTCTTAAACGGAAGCGACGGCGGAGCGCGTCTACCAACCGATTCCCTTGGTTGTGGTCCGCACCATGCCCATGCGTTGGTTGACGCAGACGAACAAGGTCCGTCCATCTTCGCCGCCAAAGCACACGTTGGCGGTTCGGTCGCCGGCCAATAAGCGGCCCAGGAGCGTGCCGTCGGGAGCAATGACGCAAACACCGCCGGGCCCCGTGGCGAAGAGATTGCCTGCGGCGTCGCACTTCATTCCGTCCACACCGCCGCCCTTGGCGGGAGCGACTTTCCACTCCTTGGGGTTGACGAATGGTTTGCCCTCGCCGGTCGAGCCATCCTCGTTCACGGGGAAAACCATCCACGAGCGGCCATGGGTCACATAGAGCTTCTTGAAATCGGGCGAGAGGGCGATGCCGTTGGGGCTAAGGCTTTTCGAAACCAAGGACAGCGTGCCATCCTTGCCGCTGATTCGATAGACGCCGGTGAAATCCAGCTCTCTCTTGGCGCCTTTTTCGAGGCCGTAGAGCGCATCGGTGAAATAGATGTCGCCGTTGGGATGCAGGGCCAAGTCATTGGTGCTGTTGAGGCGATTGCCCATATACTTGTCGGCCAGGACGGTTTTCTTGCCGTCTTTTTCGATCCGGGTGACGCGCCCGTCGCCGTGCTCGCAAAGAAGCAGGCGGCCCATGGCATCGACAAACAAGCCGTTGGAGCCGGGTAAGTCGTCCCTCTTGCCGCCGCGCGGCTTGAGCCCCGTATAGCCGGAGGGTTTGAGAAACTCGGATGTCCCCTTGACCGGCTCCCACTTGATGATGACGTTGTTGGGAATATCGGAGAAAAGAAGGCACTTACCGGGCCTGTACCAGACCGCCCCTTCCGTCCATAGGTAGCCCTCGGCAATCTTCTCCAGCTTGGCATCCTGGGGAATCAACTTGTCGAAGCGGAGATCGAGCCGTTCGATCGTGCCGATGATCTCCCTGTGTTCACCCGTCTTTTCCTGGGCTAGAGTTGCTTGTGCGGCGAGACCGGCCAATGCCGCGACGATGAGAACCGGCGACGCCCGCTTAATGAATCGCATGGCAAGAGTTCCTAACTGTGGCGCACGAGAATCACTCCGGTAGAATCGTAATCCGAAACTCGTGGAGAATCTC
>JAKEHV010000533.1 GCA_022614915.1 Gemmataceae bacterium
GAGACTCTCACCCCTCACCCCTCTCCCAAAAGGGGCGAGGCGAACGTCTGCTGCGCCTTTTCAAGTGACCTGGGAGAAGATAGCGTTCCTGGTTTTGTTCGCGTTTGTCGCCGTGACCGGTTTCGGCTCGATGTACTATCATGCCGCGCCCGACAACGAACGCCTGTACTGGGACCGCTTGCCGCTGACGATTGTGTTCATGGCTTTCTTCACGCTCATCGTCGGTGAGCGCATCAGCCCGCGCGCCGGCGCTTGGCTGTTTGTGCCCCTCCTGCTCGTGGGAGCCGGCAGCGTGACTTATTGGCATTGGACGGAAAAACTCGGCATCGGCGACGTGCGCTTCTACGCGCTCGTGCAATTCCTGCCGATGTCTCTCTTGCCACTACTCTTACTGATGTTCCCGCCGCGCTATGACCGCACCGTGGACCTGTTTGCGGTTCTCGGCTGGTACGCGCTCGCGAAGCTCTTGGAACATCTCGATCAGCCCATCTTCACCGCAACGGATCGTGTCGTCAGCGGCCATACGCTCAAGCACCTGATTGCGTCGCTGGGCGCGTATTGGGTGCTGCGGATGTTACGGTTGCGAAAAGCGTTGTTGGCCAATCAAGGAAGCCGCCACAGTTGTCCCTGCGGCTGCTGAAGAATCTGCAAGAATTGTTCGCGCGGCATACCGCTGCTCAAGAGCGACGCTGCCATCCCGGCGGCAAAGGGTGTGGCCACGCTTGTGCCGTAAGCGCCGCCTTGCCCAACGTCCAGCGCGTCAAACGTGAGCAGCGCCGGCTTGCGCGACAACTCGGCATAGGCCAACGGCCCCGGCGCGCTATACGCCTGCGCTTTGCCGGATATGTCCGCGGCCCCGACGGTAACCACGCCGCGCGAGTCCCCCGGCAAACCAATGCTGCCCTGGTCGGTGGCGAAGTCGGTGAACAGCGGCCGGCCATAGAGGCTGCCCAGACCCGCCGTCCCCACGAATAAGCGTGGCTGCAATTCCCATTGTTTCTCGAGTAAGGGCAAAGTGGCCGCCCCCACAGGCCGCAGTCCGCTGGCTTGCAGGCTGGGCAATTTGACGAAGCGCGCATGTCGCTTTGCCGGGTCGTTTACGAGCACCCATTGGCCGCCCAGATCGCGCTCGACGCGCAGGGCGTAGCGCCCCGGCTTGTCCACTTTCCATTCCAAGGCTTGCTCGTAGATCGAGCCGCCGGGCATGTGCTCCAGGCGCTGCGGCAGATCGGCGGAGCGGGCGACAACCTCAAACGCGTCGGCGGGGAGCTTGGCCGCGCCCGGATCGCGCTGGCGCAGCAAGAGCAATCGTAGCTGGGCGAGCGGCTTGCGGTAGAAGTCCTCTTCGCCGGGTTTTAAGAAGTAATCGGGATCGTGGGGTTCGCGCCATTGCAGCGTCAGGCGCAAGGTGACGCCCGGTGTGAGGTCTTTTTGAATCGGATGATTGTGCGGCTGCCAGGAGAGAAAAGCCAGTTCGTTGCTCCAAGGCGCAGCGTCGTCCCCCCTCGCCCCTTTGGGGACTTCCGGTGCAAACTCCATGACGCCGTTGCCGTTGTCGTCCCGGTAGAGCCCGGCCCAGGCCTGGCCGCGCGTGTTGCCCGCCGACTGGAACCATTGCAGTTTCGGCCCCAGTTTTTGCTCCAGGCTTCGGCTCAGAGCGCTCGCGCCGCCGACCGGATAGCCGTCGTTCCAGGCCAGGGAGCACGACACGAGCTGCGCGGTTCGCAGCGCTTGAATCTGTTCGATCAAGGAGAAGAAGTTTTGAATGCGTTCCTTCAAGTTCGCTTCCTGCTTTTCGAGGTATGCCATGCGGTCGCGATTCCAAGAGCGCGTGCTGAAAACCCAGCCGTAAACGGGACCGAGAAAGCCGAAGTCGCGCTCGAGGTCCGTCTCATCGGTAAAGTCGTCGAGCACCTTGGCGCGTTCCTTCTGCACGATGTCGCGCAGATATTGCAGCTCGGCGCGGTCCGAAGCAAGCTCGTCGCGGCGGCGATCCATGTGCGCCGACAAGGGGGGGCCGCCCTGGAAGTAGCCAAGGATTTCGTTGAGCTGATAGTCCGACCAGGCGTCCGTGCGAATGAGCGTGAGTTCGGCACGCGGGGCGGCCAGTACGGCGGCCAACGCGCATTGCGTGCCGTGCCCGATCCTGCCCTTGCCCGGCCAAGGCAACGGCTCAAACACCGGGCTGCGCTCTCTCGTCAAATCCACCAACCGAGTAGACGCCGGCAGTTTCCCGGCTTTCACCATCTCGTCCCAGCCGCGAAAATCCGTGTCGATTAGCGCCAAGCGCACTCCTTGCCCTTGGAAGCCTTTCGCGTGCAGAGCCGCCGCGCCGCTTCGCGACAAAGCCTTGGCGTTGTTGCCGGGCGACACCACCGCCGGCTCGATGTCCACGCGCGCCGGCGGCGGCAGACGCAGGACCGAGACTTGCGGCAAAGCAGCCAACGCCTTCACGTCGCCGACGCGCACGAGTGCGGTCACGTTTTGGGAGAGCTGGCCTTCGATGAATATGCCGGGCGACGCTTCCTGCAAAGCTGCGCGCCAGC
>JAKEHV010000534.1 GCA_022614915.1 Gemmataceae bacterium
CCCAGCGTGAGGACCAACCCAAGGCTGGCGAGCCCGCGGTGCTCGGCGATCATGAGCGTGCCGAAGCCGAGAATCGTGGTCAGTGCGGCGACCATAATGCCGCGGCCCGTCGACGACGACAGACAATAGCGCTTACCCTTGTGCCGGCTGCGGTAATCGTGCAACACGTGCACGCCGTTGTCCGCGCCGACGCCGAGAATCAGCGGAAAGGCGATCATATTTGCCGGATTGAGCGACAGCCCAAAGAGGACCATGAGGCCGAGCGTGGCGCAGACGCCCATCGCGAGCGGCAATAGCGCCAAGACCATATGCTTGATCTTGCCGAAGTCCAATAACAGCACCACGATCATGGCCATGAGAGCATAGACACCGGCCCAGCCGAAGCCCTGCTTCATGGCGCGCAGGCCTTCCAGTGTGGTGAAAGGTTTGCCGGTGGCTTCGCGGTCGACCGATTGAACCTGGGCGACGAATTCTTGCAACGGGCCGTAATCCCACAGGCATTCCTTGGCGAAGACGCGCAAGAGCCAGGCGCCGTTTTGTCCTATGAAACGCTCGCGCATGCATTGCGGCAGGTCGTCGATATGGATCGGCGTCGGCGTGGACGCTTCTTTCAAGCGATGCAAATCTTCGGCCAGGTCGCGCGTCAGACATTCCTCGAACAGCTTGAGGCGCTGTCCGGCAACATCCGGAGGCGCATGTTCCAAGCGATCGATGAGCTCGGCCAGCGTTTGCTTCAAGTTTGCAAGACTGTCAGAGCCGCGCCCGTCAGGCTGCGGCATTTCAGAGCCGCGCCCGTCAGGAAGCGGGTTCGCAACGGCGTCATAGAGATTTCGGGCCGCCCGCAGCACCTCCTCCGGCACCGGCATGGCGTGCGGCACAACGACGCCGCGTTCGGGCAAGCGCTTGAGGCGGGCCTGGATGTCGGCCAGCAATTCCAGCTTGCGCTCCTGATCGCGCGGCACCAGGGACGCCGCTTCGGCAACCCGGCTCACGCCGGGCAATTGCTCAAACCGGGCCTTGAGCGACAATGCCTCCTCCGGCGTTGCCGTGTAGGAAAGCGCATGCCAGCTCGCTCCGTCGGTGTTTGCCATCAGCTTTTGTTCCCACTGCACCGAATCCAAGTGCTGTGCCTGCAAGCGCAAGAGGTTGTGGTCATAGCCGATCTTGGTGGCCAGATAACCCAGGCCCAGCGTGACAGCGACGCTGGCAACGATGACCCAGTGCGGCTTGAGCGCGGGCAGCCAGGGCCGGCGGTCGGCTTGATACTCCTTAAGAGATGTCACAGGAACGACATCGACATTGCCGGCGAAGCGCACATCCCACAGTGTGAGCAGCGCGGGCATGACGAGAAAACAGGAGAGGGCGCACAAGAGCACGCCGCTGCCGGCGATCCAACCCAGCTCGGCGACCGCTTGCAAATCCGCCAGCATGGCCGCGAAAAACGCCAGCGCGGTCGTCGTCGCCGCGGTCAGGATGCTCGGTCCTACGTGGAGCGCGGTCTTGCGCATGGCTTGGGCGATATCGAGGCCGGCGCGGCGCTCTTCGCCGTAGCGCGTCACCCAGAGCACGCCGTAATCGCCCATGCCGATGAGCATGACAGCGAACGCCGACGAGAGGATGTTGAGATGCCCGATGGTCAACGTGGTCCAGCCGAGGGCCCACACGGTGCCGATGAGGAGAGTGGACACCGTCATGAGCGGATAGCGCAGCCCCCGATAAACCAGGAAATAAAGCAGAGCCACGCCCGCCAGCGCCAACCAGGCGGCGCGGGCGCTGTCGTTCTGCGAGGCGACCATTTCGTCGTTTTCCAAGACGGGCAAGCCGGTCAGGCCGAAGCGCAGGTCGGGATAAGAAGTCTCCATGCCGCGCAGCAAGTCGCGCATGCCGTCGATGCTTTTCTTGGCGAACGTGAATCCTTCTTTTTCTTTGACGGGGCGCACCAGCAAGAACGCAAGCTTGCCGCCGTCGCCGAAGAAGTAATGCGGTTCGCTCAACAGGTCTTGCTTGTGAGCACTGTCGGGCAGGATGCTGCGCCAGGGATTGCCGTAAGCGGCGGGGCTATCGAGCACGCGGCTTGCCACAGAACAAATGGCGTCGAGCTGCCGCAAGAATGGTCCCGCGTCGCCGTTGCCCAGTCGGCGTCGGCCCTCGTTCAGGAGCTGCGACAGGGTCAGCGATTTCCAGGCGAACAAAGGGTCGATGCCGCCCAGCACAGGCGTATCGAGCAATAGCGCCATCGGCTTGAGCTGTTCTTGAATAGCGCGCACTTGTTCCGCCGGCAAGAACAGCAACGCGCGATTGCGCAAGGCACGCAGGTCGACTTTGTAGAAGAGGCGGTCAAACGATTGGGGTTGTCGCTCGATCTTCGCGGCGAGCTCTTCGAGCGCTAATTCGATCCGTTGCTTGCTCGATCCTTCGACCAGGGCGACCATGTCGTCGTCGTCGCCGAACTCGGCGACATAAGCTTGCCAGCGGCGGTAATAATCTTTGTCCTTGCCGTGCAGGTCATTGCGTTGATTGAAATACGTAAGGTGCGAAAACGTGCACCAAAGGCACAGCGCGCAGGAAAGCATTGTGGCGGCGAGCATCCACCACGGACGGCGGCAGCCCAAGCCGGCGAGCCACGCCAAGACGCGCGGCGTCGGCCTTTTCTCTTCTTTGTCCGGTCGCATGTGCCTCTTCGAGAGCAGTCCACGCGCTTTGCGAGTGGACGCGAGTTCCGTGGCGGGATAGTAGTTCGACGGCTGGATTCGATCAATACCAGCGTCGGGCGGGAGAAGCGGCGCAAGACACTGCAAAAACGTAGGTTATGAAAGTGCCATATGCAAGGATGGCCCCACAATGCTGACAACCGGCCGAGGCCGCGGTCTTTGGAGAAAATCGGCAGCCCTCTATAATCAACCTGAGGAGACGCCGCGATGCCTCTCGATCCCGCCATTCGACCTACCGCGCTTCGGAAAGAAGGCGACGACCGCCTGGTCATCGACTGGAGCGACGGCGTGACGATGCGCTACACCTGGCAGCAATTGCGCGATCATTGCCCTTGCGCCGGCTGCCGCGAGGAACGACAAAAGCCGCCGGACCCCTTTCGCGTCCTGAGGCCCAGCGAACTCGTGCCGCTGAGGCCGGTCAGCATTACTCCCATGGGCTATTACGCATACAAAATCGGCTGGAGCGATGGGCATGACACGGGGCTGTTTTCGTTGGAACTATTGCGTGAACTCGGTGAAAAGATGAAGGGGTGAAAGGGTGAGGAGGTGAAAGGGTGACGCTTGTCACCCCTTCACACTTTCACCCCTTCACCCTTTCAAGGGAAGCCGGAGTAAACAAATGCCTCCTGCACAACCACAAGCGCCGCAGAAGATCGCTTTGCCCGGCGTGAAGAACGTCGTCGCAGTCGCCAGCGGCAAAGGGGGCGTCGGCAAATCGACCGTCGCCACCAATCTCGCCCTCGCTTTGCAACAGCTGGGCCGGCGCGTTGGCCTACTGGACGCCGACATCTACGGGCCGAGCATCCCCATCATGATGGGCGTGCAGGAAACCTGGGACCCCAACGCGCACGAGTGGCCACTCGAGAAATTCGGCCTCAAGCTCATGTCGATGGGCTTTTGGATGAAGCCGGAAACCGCGATGATCTGGCGCGGGCCGATGGTCGCCAAATACCTGACCGTGTTTCTTACACA
>JAKEHV010000535.1 GCA_022614915.1 Gemmataceae bacterium
CCGAGCAGCCCGCAATAGAAGGCCCGCGCCTCCGCGATGGCACTGGGCGGGACTGTGATTTGCACGTGGTCGATGCCGATGATCATCCGCCCTCCGTCTGCTCGCACAGCGACACCGCAAGTCAATAGTAGAAGCCGACGACGCCCCGCTTCTTCTCGACCGCCGACTCCAAGAGCTGTAGGAAGTGCTTCCGCTCCTGCTCGACTTCCTCGTCCTTGGGGTACGACAAGTCCGTCTGGCGCAGGCGGGCGAGCTCGGCCCGCAGCTCCTCGGCGTCGAGGTAGCTGATGTACGGGAAGTCCTCGATCTTCGGCAGCTTCACGGGCGACCGCGTCTTTGACAGCGGCGTCTTGAGCCGGAGCGACCGGAGGCGGTCGGTTCCCACGCTGTCGAGAAAGACGCCGAGCGCAAGGCACAGGTTCTCCAGGGCGTAGCCATAAACGTGGCCGTTGCCCGGTTGCGTGAGCTTGCCGGCGATCAGCTCTTCGAGGGCTTGGTCGGCCGTGATCTCGTCGTCCGGGTCGCCGAGGTCCGCGAACTGTTCTTCCGTCGTGCAACTGTTGATGCCGATGATGTGCTTCTTGAAGATCAGCCCGCGCTCCTCGAAGAACGGCACGAGGCTCAAAAGGAATCGCATGAAACTGCCGGGAACTTTGAACTCTCCCTCGCGCTGTTGACCGCGCGGCGGGCCTTGTTGGTAGAGGTACATGTATGTTCCCGCCCACTCCGGGCTCAGCAGGGCGTGCTTGAATTCGTCCGGGGTCACCAGCTTTCCGTTGAGGTAGATCTCGCTCTTCCCGGTCACGCGGACGCGCGGCCCCTTCGTGGGGTCCACTCGTTTCCCGCCGCCATCACGCTCGTGCACGACAGAGCGAACGCGCTCGAGTAGTGCCGTGTCCTTCGAGCCGCAGGCCGACTTCAACTCGCCGATGTCCACGGCGTACAGCATTGTCGAGTAACCCATGATCTCCTCTTGGCCCGTCGCCGAACAAACAGTTGAGTTGCCGAGGCTGCCGCCAAAACGGCAACTGCAAGGCATGCTAGCCGCCTCGGCCTCGGCGTACTCGCAAGCGGAAGGTCTGACCGTCGGGGGCGCCGTCATCCCGCACCGGATACTTCAAACCCACGCGGCGCATGAAATCCGTCAACTGCCAGTCGCTGCCGTATGCGAACTCATCGTCCGGGTATGCCTTCCGGCCACTGCCGGCAACCTCTTCTGTCCATTCAACGAAGTAGTTCTTGATTGAATCGGGAGACAGTCCGGGGATGTGCCGGCAAATAGCCAGGACATCGCCCGACCAAGAGGCCTTTTCTTTTGGATCGAGCTCCTCCCAATACTCAGGAATTGGATTGAACTGCGTTACCTTCTCCCCTTTGTCAAAGAGCACGAACATCCAGAGATCGCCGTCGTGGATGTGGAATGAGAACACCGGCACTTGCAGGTCCTTTGAGAGATGCTGGGAAAGTTCGTCCCAGCCCATGAATTCGCGCGGATACAGGACGGTCGTGTTTGGACCACCTTGCGTGATGACGGCGATGTTCGGATCATCCGTTGTTCCCGAGCGCGGCTCAAATGTCCCGCCGTAGGCGTTGACAAAAGAGCCGACCGAGCGCTCGACGGCTTTGCTGTCGGCGCCAATAACCCCAGACGCAGCGAGGAAGAGTCCCATGAGAAACCTTTGCGGTAGCATTCAGGCTAGACGGCCGGCCGGTGCCTCAGGCCCGTTCACGGGCCTTTCGCGGAGCGTGTAGGCCCGCCGTTGACGGCGGGTAGACGAGCCAGTCGGTCGTCGTCCCAGCCTCGTTCACGAGGCTTCTCGATGTTGGGCTTGAGCCGCTCGGGTCAACGCTGGCTCATTGGCTCAAGCCGAACAGCGAAAAGCCCGGTGAACCGGACTTGGCGTCTATGCGGCGCTGCCCGAACCCGCCGTCAACGGCGGGCCTAGACGCTGCGCGAAAGCCCGGTGATCCGGGCTGGGCCCCGGGAACCGGTGCGCCGACACATCATTGTCCAATCTTCGCCAGATAGCGTTCCAACCTGCCGTAGGCTTCCGTAGAACTAGTGGCAACGCCGTCGAAGTCTTCATCGCGCTCCTGCTTCGACGAGTAAAGGAGCGTCTGGGTAAAGACAGTCTTGTCATCCACTACGTCCAGGGCTGTCGTCACCAGCACTTTGAGCGGCGAAAAGTCATAGCTCTCCATGTACACAAACCGACGCGGCGGATCAACCGCCTCGTACGCACCTCGTACTTCGATCTTTTTCCCATTTGGTCGCTGGAACACATAGCGCAAAGTCCCGCCGACGCGCAGATCAACTTTGCAGTCCACGAGCGCCATGTCCGTGGTCTTCAGCCAAGAAGCAAGATGCTCCTCTTGCGTGAGAGCGGCAAAGACGGTTTCGCGGGGCGCTGCAAACGTCCGTGTGAGAACGATCTCATTGTCTTTGGGTTTGGTTGCCTGCATGCTGTTCTCCAGATTCGTTGCTGGACGATCTTTCTGTGACTGGGCCTCAGAAACCGGCGCGGCGGCTCGGCCGCATCCGATCGGGACGAGCAGGACTGCAACGCGGACAATGCCTCCGAATTTCATCGACTCATCCTGCAACAAAGATTGCCGAACAGCAGCAATTCTAGCCCGGTTCGCGCTTCTTGATCGTCGTTCTTCCCGCAGGCGTTCCGAAGCACCACCAGGTGCCGACCGGCGCCTCCGGCAAAGTCCCATGGATAAGGTCAACAATGGCCCTTCCTGACTCGACCACAGGGGCGGTATAGACCTCCTTCGCACCGCGCGGAAAGATGCGCAAGTCATCGATTATCGGCCAAGCGGTAATCTCATCGGCAGGAATCTTCTCGCGTTGCTGCAGCACGTCGCATGCTTGGCCGACAAGTTCAATGACAATCGCTTTCTGCTCCGCAGACCAAGCATCCTCGATTTGAAGTCCGTGCAAAACTGCTGCGAGCCGCCACGAGTAAACGGCTTCCTTGAGCCAGGCTGTATCTGGAGCCCCGACAAGCGGCTCGGCGACGTCAACCAGATGCTTCAAAAGGACACCCAAAGCGACGTCATACGCCCAGAAGCCCTGACCTTTGTGGCTTACGAATTGTGTTTTCGACACGGCAGAAAACCTAAATGACCTATGAGCGAACCGTGAAGTCCTTTCGGCCATTGTGTCGAGCAGAATCATTCGCCATCCGCCCGCGTGTAAACCGCTTCACGCGAGTCATCCAAATCCTGGGCATCGATCATGAACGGACCCATTTCGGCAAAGATATCCTCAGACTCGTGTGGCGCTGTTGCGGGCGTCGCCGGCTCCTCTTCGAACTCGATTGCCTCGCGGACTTCGCCGTTGATCCGGACAAGGCTCTGGGCAATCTCCTGCTTCGACCCCCTCAAAACATGCGTTTTCATCGAGCACCTCTGGTCGGTTTCCTAAGACCATTGTACTTGATCAGTGCTTCGCCTTCCGCAACTCTCCCACGCAGTATTTCTCGTCGCCGTATTTCTTGTCCAAGAGCGCATCCGGAAATGGCCATTCCGCCGGCCAGATGACGTGCGTGACGCCGTGACTTCGTAGATGTTCGACGACTTCCGATTTGCCGTCGCGCAGCTTCTGATAGAAGACTTCATTGACGTGAACGCGGCGATGCCATTCGAGCACTTCGCGGTCGAGGTAGGGGATGGACTTGAAATCCACGAAGATGGGGACGCCGGTGTAGAGGCGGAAGCGCTGAAACTCCTGGGGAAACGCGGCTGGCCGCACGCCCGGCCGCGTGGCCACCGCTTTGTTTTCCGGATTGGGGACCGGCGTTTGCCCCGGCAACAGATAAATCTGACCTTTCGCCTTGTTGGCGGCGACAAAATCCATCACGCCGATTTCGCCTTTGTCGTACTCGCGCCGTTCTACCGGTAAAAGCTCGTCTTTGTACATGAGCATGCCGCCGACGACCGCGAGGCCCAGGCCCCCCGCCAGGCACAGACCCTGCAGCGCCGAACTCACGACGCCGGGCAATGCCTCTAGCGCCGGGCTTAAGAGCGCACACAGCCGAGCCAGGAAGATCGTGGTCGCCAAGGGCACGAGGATCACCGAGGTGCGCCAGGGAAAGAGGAGCGCCAGCGTGTCGGATTGCAGATGCCATTGCAAGACCGTCAGGCCGGCCGCGCCGGCGGTCGCGACCAAGAACGGCGCGAGCAGCCGGCTGCCGACCGACAGCAAAAGGCCCAGTCCCATCCAGCCGACTTGAATCCAGGGCGCGTTGCCCACGAAGAAACGCTCGATGAGCGCGTGGTGCGGAATGCGTTCATGGGCCAGGATGCGTTGCGCTTCGGCAAAGCTCGCGGACGTCGTCGGCTGGAACGTGAGAACGTGATAGGCGACCATCGGCGCTACGAAAACAAGCGCCCAAAGGCCCATGAGCAACGCTTGCCCTGAGCGCATCATGAGAACGGCGTGCAGAAGATAGCCGGCCACCAGCCAGCCAGCGGTGACCAGATAGGTCGCGTGGCACGCGCCTGCCGCCGCCGCCAGCGTCACTGCGATCCACGGCTTACCCGCGCAGAAAGCCCAGAGCGAGGCGACGAATAGCACTCCGAAGACCGACGGCTGCAGCATGGAGCCTAATAGATACTGATACGCCAGGCCGTCGGTGAAGAGGTTCTCATAGACCGTGCCCAAAAATTGGCTGGTGAGCTTATTGGTCAAGTGAGCGTGGATCGCGACCAAAGCCGCAGCCCCGATTAGACGGATCGTCGGCGTCAGTCTGCTCCCTGCCAAATAGTCGAAGATGCCGAGCAAGCTGAGGTAGTAGACGCCCAAGAGAAGGAACTGATAAACGTAGAACGCTTCGAGCGGCAGATACTTGGCAGTGACGTAAACGAGCGACGAAAAAATGGGCGTCGGGTCCTGGGTGTTCGCTAGCCAGTCTTCGCTTAAGAAGCCGTGACCGGCGTGGGCCATGCCGTGGAGGAAGTACTGATTCTGGTTCGAAAAGAAGAGCGGCGCTTGCGTGTAGGCAAAGCCGAACAGCACAGCCCAGAAAAAGGCGCCGACGAAAGAACCTCGATAACCCGGACTAGTAGGCGACGCGCTGTCCATAATACTTATTCGTCGCGAAAAAACACAATTCGTGCCAAAAGTGCCCGTTTCGTCGAAAAAAAGCCGAATGCATCTCCTGGGGTGGGGGTGCCAGGCGACGAATCCGCTTTTTGGTGACTTCTCAATAAGTCTGGGCGAGCGGGCCTCAATGTGTGCGTGTGTGTGTAAAACGCGCAGGCGCAAGGCAATCCATTACCAAAGCACATAGGGTTATTGAGAACTTACGCTTTTGGACGCAATCTCTTCGAGTCCCTGGAGTTAAATCGTCAGCCAGCAAGGCGACGAATCGGCTACGAATTCAACCTCGTCACCAGCTCCGTGCCAGCGGATGCTTAAGCGACAACCATTGCCCGCCCGCCTTGGAGCTTGCCACGGCTTGCGTGATGAAGTTCATGCCGTCCACTCCGTCGGCCACATTGGGATACAGGCTCTTGGCGCTATCGACTTTTTCGCCGCCGGCCCGCTTGATCATGTCCACATAAGCGGCGGTGTAAATGTTCGCGAACGCTTCGAGAAACGCTTCGGGGTGGCCGGCCGGGATGCGCTGTGACTCGCCTGCCGTCTTACCGAGGTAAGGGCCGCCCGCGCGCGTGTAAAGCTGGTGCGGCTTACCGTTGATGCGCAAGAGCATCTTGTTCGGCTCTTCCTGATGCCATTCGATCGCGCCCTTGGTGCCGTCCACTTCGATCCAGAGGTCATTTTCCCGGCCATGCGAAATCTGCGACGCCGTAACCGTGCCCAGTGCGCCGTTCTGATAGCGGATGAGGGCGGCGCCGTAATCGTCGAGTTGACGGCCCTCAGCGAAAATCTTGAGGGTGCAGGAAATCTGGTCGGGCAAAAGGCCGGTGATGTAACGGCCCAGGTTGTAGGCGTGGGTGCCGATGTCGCCGAAACAGCCGGCGGCGCCGGACTTGGCGGGATCGGTGCGCCAGCTTGCCTGTTTCTGCGCCTCTTTTTCCAAGCGATGCCGCAGCCAGCCCTGGATGTAGAAAGCACGGATCGCTTGGATGTCGCCCAGCTCGCCGGCCACGACCATGTCGCGCGCCTGGCGGACCAGGGGATAGCCGGTGTAGTTGTGCGTGACCGCGAACACCACGCCGGTTTTTTGCACCACCTTGGCCAGCTCTTCCGCCTGGGCGAGGTCGAAAGTCAGCGGTTTGTCGCACATCACATTGAAGCCGGCTTCCGCGAAGGCCTTGGCGATTTCGAAGTGCGTATGGTTCGGCGTGGCTACCGAGACAAAGTCGATGCGCTGGTCCGCGGGCAATTTCAATTCGCCCGCGATCATGTCCTTGTAAGAGCTGTAGGCCCGCTCCGGCTTGATGTCGTAGTCCGGCGCGGACGCCTTGGCCTTGGCGGCGTCGGAAGACAGCGCCCCGGCGACGAGCCTGGCGCGGTTATCCAAAATGGCCGCGGTGGCGTGGACGCGGCCGATGAAGGCCCCCTGCCCTCCCCCGACGAGGCCCATGCGCAGTTTGCGGTTTAGCGGTGCGTTGGTCGGCATGTCGATCTCCGTTGTGCGCTAGTTGCTTGGCTCCTTGAAAAAATGACTTCCGCAGCGGCCACACGCCGCGCCGCCCTCGCTAGCGCGTCGGGCTAGTGTGGGTTCGCGGGTTAACATAAAGCAACCAATCGCCCGTGGCTACCGTAATTAGCTGGCTCGCTTGCGTTTCTTTCCATTACGAGGAGGACGTTTCCTCGACTCGACTTCCCGCCAGAACTACTCGTGAGGAACTCCCGCCCTCTCGTCGATGCGCCGGTCAGCGGCGTCGAGGAGCGCACGCAACTTTCGCGAATGGGCCAGGAGCATTCGCTCCAATTCATCGTCATCGTGGACGCCAAGCAGCACGGCCACGGCTTTGCCGTTTCGCGTGACCACGACAGGGCCTTTGGCGCTTGCTTTGACAAACGCGCTCAGGTGCGCCTTGACGTCAGCTATGGAAGCGATTTTCATGGTTCGACCTCCTCTCCTCCGAAGTATCCGCTTAGTAATCAGTCTCTGCACGCGGTTTCAGTTGTCCGACATCGGCTGCACGTTTAAGATCATACAACCTACGGCACCCGCAATGGCGAGGCTCGACGATGCTTTCTCGTACCGTGTTCCTTTTGTGTTTGCCTGCTCTACATGGATTCGCGACGCCAGTCCAGGCACAAGCGTCCAAGCCAATCGACTTCGCCCACGACATCGCGCCTATGTTGAAAGCACGCTGCGCCGAGTGCCACACGAACGGCAAATACAAGGGCAGCGTTTCCTTCGACACGCGCGAGGCCTTGCTGAAGTCCAAGGTCGTGACGATTGGCAAGAGCAAAGACAGCGAAGTCTATCAACGCATTACGAATCCAGACAAGGACAAACGCATGCCGCCCAAGGGCGAGCCATTGTCGGCCAAAGAGATCGCCCTTTTTAAGCGTTGGATCGACGAAGGTCTCCCTTGGGACGCGGGCTTCACGTTCAAAGTGACCGCCTATGTGGCGCCGCTCAAGCCGCGCCAGCCCGCGCTGCCACCGCCGCGTCCCGGCCTGGAACATCCCATCGACCGGATCGTTGACGCCTACTTTCAAAAGCACAAAGTCGCACTGCCGGCCCCGCTCGACGACACCGCATTTCTGCGCCGCGTTTACCTCGACGTCATTGGCCTGTTGCCGGCTCCTAGGGAATCGGAGTCCTTCTTCAAGGAAGAGACGCCGGACAAGCGCGCACGCTTGGTGGGCAAGCTGCTTGGCGAGCGCCGCGCGTTCGCCGACCATTGGCTCAGCTTTTGGAACGACATGTTGCGCAACGACTACGCCGGCACCGGCTACATCGACGGCGGCCGCAAGCAAATCTCGGCATGGCTCTATGGCTCGATCCACGACAACAAGCCCTATGACCAGTTCGTGCGCGAGCTTATTAGTCCGTCAGCGGAGTCGGAAGGCTTCATCAAGGGCATCCAATGGCGCGGCAACGTCAACGCCAGCCAGGTGATCGAATTGCAGTTTTCGCAAAACGTTTCGCAAGTCTTTTTCGGCATCAACCTGAAGTGCGCATCGTGCCACGACAGCTTTATCGACAATTGGAAGCTCGACGACGCCTATGCCCTGGCCGCGATCATCGCCGATCGGCCTTTGGAAATCCATCGCTGTGATAAAGCGATGGGAAAAACGGCGACAGCCCGCTTTCTCTGGCCGGAGCTGGGCAGCATCGATGCACAGCAGCCGAAAGCGAAACGTCTGGAACAGTTCGCCCGCCTCGTTTCCCAACCGGACAACGGCCGCTTCACGCGCACCATCGCCAATCGCCTGTGGCAGCGCTTTTTCGGCCGCGGCATCGTTCACCCCGTGGACATGATGGCCAACAAGCCATGGTCGGAAGATTTGATCGATTACCTCGGTGTCTATCTCGCGGAACAGAAGTACGACCTTGCCAAGTTAATGGAGCACATCCTGACGTCGCGGGCCTACCAATCGAAGCCGGCGATCTTGGAAAAGGAAATGCCGGGAGAGGACTACGTCTTCCGCGGACCGGAGTTGCGGCGGCTCAGCGCGGAACAGTTCATCGATGCGCTCTGGATGATCGGCCACGCAGGGCCGCCTAAAGCCGCAGCGCCGATCAAGTTACCGGAGTTCGAGGGGAGCGTGCCGCCCGAGCGGCGCTTCCTCCGATCCTCGCTTGTCAACGCAGACGCCCTCATGCGCTCGCTGGGCCGGCCCAACCGCGAACAGGTTGTCACGACTCGGCCGGACCAACTGACGACGCTGCAAGCACTCGATTTGGCGAATGGGCAGATTCTGGATGACACGCTGGCCCGCGGCGCCGCGTACTTGCTGAAGACGCACGACCGGTCTTCGGATCTACTGCTGATCGAAGAAGTTTATCTAAGCGCGCTGTGCCGTCGCCCGTCGGCGGAGGAGCTGGCGACTGCCCAAGCGCTCCTTGGCTCGCCGCGCACGGCGTCCGGAATGGCAGACCTTTTATGGGCTGTTTTCATGCTGCCGGAGTTTCAGCTTTTGCGATAAAATGTAGGTATCAGCTATTGCGAGGAATGGGGAATGCCTGCACACAAGGCGTCGACGGTCGCGCGAAAAACCACGCCCAAGCCGCGGCCGCGCGCCTCCAAATGGCTGGACAGCGATCCCGAATACGAAGCACACAAAAGCGCTCGTCGCAACCTCACACACAAAGACGCGGTAGCGGAGTGCGCTTTTCTCAGCGCCCAATACCGCAGCATGTGGCGTGCGAGGGCAATCGTGCAAATTGACTTCAAAGCCATCCTAAAGCTGCTTAGTCAGAAGAAGATCCCCTTCGTGCTGACCGGCGCCCACGGCATCAGCGGCTGGACAGGCAGGCCGAGGTCCACACACGACGTGGACATACTGGTCCGGGCCGGCCGCAACCACGCGCGGGCCGTCAAGGCTATCAGGACTCTCTATCCCCACCTGGAAGCACGCCTGTTCCCCGCCGGCACGGCTTTCTTCGTTCCCGGCGAAACACTCTCGGTCGTCGATGTGACTTATCCCAAACGCGGCGACCAGATGGCCACGATTGAGACAGCCATTTGGGTGGAAGAGGAAGGCGCCAAATACCGAGTGCCGAGCCTGGAAGCCGCATTGGCCAACAAGTATGGCGCGATGTTGAGTATCGGCCGCGAAGCCGGCAAGCGCGGTCAGGACGCCGTTGATTTCTATGCCATGGTGAGACACTCCCAGGATGAAGGCAGGCAACCGATCGATTTGGAGAAACTGGCGGCGCTTGGCGAAATGGTCTGGCCGGGCGGCGGCGGCAAGGAGATACTGCGTCTGGTGGACGAAGTCAAGGCGGGCAATGTGCCGTCGCTCATCACAACCAGGAATGAATGACTGTCGAGGCATGCCATGCACGCAAACGTCGGCGATGTGTCAGCACGCTCGTATTCGCGTCGAGATTTTCTGCGTGCCATGAGCGCAGCCGCGGCGGCGACGCTGCCACTCGGCCAGCCGCGCGTTTTGCGCGCCGATGAGCCCTTGCAACATCCCCGGCCCACCGCCGACACATGCATTCTCTTGTGGATGGCGGGCGGCATGGCGTCCCCAGAGACCTTCGACCCCAAGCGCTACACGCCTTTCGAAATCGGCGTGCCGTCGGAGCGCATTCTGTGCACCTTCCCGTCCATCGACACCGTGGTGGACAACATCAAGATCTCGCAGGGGCTGGAAAATGTCGCCCGCGTCCTGGATCGAGGCACACTTATCCGCTCGCACGTCGTCCCCGACTTGGGCAACATTCTGCACTCGCGCCATCAGTATCATTGGCACACCGGCTACGTGCCGCCGCAGACCGTGGCGTGTCCGCATCTCGGCTCATGGATCGCCAAGGTGCGCGGGCCCAACAACCCAGCTATCCCGCCTTTCATCAACATCGGCCAGCGCTTGGAAGGCGTGGGCGAATCCGAAGAGCTTAAGGCGTTCACGACGGGCGGTTTTTTCGGCAGCGAGTTTGGACCATTCAACTTGCCGTTTCCGACCGATGCCGTCGCGTCGGTGCGGCCGCCGCGCGGCATGACGCGCGAACGCTTCGAGACGCGGCAAGAGCGCTTCCGCGAGCTCTTGCGCCGCAGTCCGTTCGGCGAATTAGCCAGCGATTTTCACCACGAGTCGATGTTGCGGGCCTTCGAAAACGCCCATCGCTTGTTAAGTTCGCGCGAACGTGCCGCCTTCGATCTAGCGCTCGAGCCGCGCCCAGTCTTTGACCGCTATAACACGGGCCGTTTCGGGTTGGGCTGCCTTTTGGCCCGCCGTCTGGCCGAAGCCGGCGCGCGCTTCATCGAAGTGACCACGGAGTATGTCCCCTTCCTGCACTGGGATACGCACGAGAATGGCCACACGACGGTAGCGCGCATGAAGCAAGAGATCGACCGGCCCATCGCGCAGTTGATCCTGGACCTTGAGCAGCGCGGCCAATTGGAGCGCACGCTGGTGGTGCTTGCCACAGAATTCAGTCGCGACATGATGATCGAAGGCGTGCCCGGTTCCAACGCCCGCGACCAGTCGCGGGCTCGTTCGGACACGATGCAGCAAATGATCCACTACGGCTTGCACCGCCACTTTACTGGTTCAGGCGCCGTCCTTTTGTTCGGCGGCGGTATGAAGCGCGGCTTCCTCTACGGCGAAACCGCGCCGGAACGGCCGCTGGTCGTGACGCGCAATCCCATCTCGATCATGAACCTGCACGCGACCATCCTGGCCGCAATGGGCATCGCGCCGCGGACCGCGTTCGAAGTGGAGCGCCGGCCGTTCTATGTGACCGAGGATGGACGCGGACAAGCGGTGCGGGAATTGTTCGCGTAATTGCTTTCTTCTAACCTGGTTCCGGCCATGTCACACTATTCGCGCTACGCCTTCTGGTTGGCCGTATTTGTCACGATTGCCGTAGCTCAGCCCGGACGCGCCGCCGCGGGCGAAGTCGCCAAGCCCAAGCGGCCGAACATCCTCTTCATCTACACGGACGACCAGTCATACCGCACACTGAGCTGCTACCCCGAGGCCTATGCCTTTGTGCGCACGCCCAACATCGACCGGCTCGCGCAATTGGGAATTCGTTTCA
This sequence comes from Gemmataceae bacterium, assembly GCA_022614915.1. Lineage (GTDB taxonomy): Bacteria > Planctomycetota > Planctomycetia > Gemmatales > Gemmataceae > JAKEFD01. The sequence goes on from JAKEHV010000535.1 coordinate 11,652, forward strand.
TTGCTGCCTACAACGGCTCGTGGTGCGCGCCGTCGCGGGCGTCCATACTCACCGGCCATCATCCGTTCGGCGTGCAATCGATGACCTTCAAGGGACAGTATCCCTCGAGCAGCTACGATCCGGAGCAATGCCGCTATTGGCCGTCGGTCTTTCGCCGGCTCGGATACGTTACGGGGCAGATCGGTAAATGGCACACCGGCGCCGATGCGGGCTTTGGGCGCGACTGGGACTTTCAAGCGGTGTGGAATCGGCCCGCGCATCCGGACAACGCGCCCAACTACTACAAGAAGCAGCTCATCAGCTTCAACGGCGCCAAGCCCACGTATGTCGACGGCTACCCCACCGACAACTACACGAATTGGGCTGTCGATTTCATCAAGGGGAAAGATCGCGACAAGGGCAAACCCTGGTTCCTGTGGCTCTGCTACGGCGCGACGCATGGACCGTTTACACCGGCAGAGCGGCACCGGCAGGCCTATGCCGGCGTGAAGGTCGAAACGCCTGTGGACCTTTTCGGCCCGCGCCTGGGCAAGCCGGAATACGTGCAGAAGATGGACGTTTGGGCCAAGGGTAAGAACGGCGAGCCGATCTATAAGGGCAAAGGCGATTACCAGGACAAGGAGGGCCAAACGCTTGCCGACGGCGTGCGCCAGTACAATCAGTGCGCTCTGGCGATCGACGAAGGCGTCGCTCGCCTCCTGCAAGCGCTCGAAGAAACCGGCCAGCTTGAAAACACGCTGATCGTGTTTACGTCCGACCAGGGTTACGCTTGGGGCGAGCACGGCTTTCGGCACAAACTTGGACCATACGACGCGACCATACGCAGCCCGCTCCTTTTCTCTATGCCGGGGACGCTGCCCAAAGGCAAGATGTGCGACGTGCCGGTCAGCGGCGTTGATTTCGCGCCGACGTTCATCCGCTTCGCCGGCTTCGAGCTTCCCTGGAAAATGCACGGCCGCGACCTCACGCCGCTTTTGAAAGACCCCGGCGGGCCCTGGGACGAGCCGATGCTGGTCACGCATACCGGGCGCAGCTTCGGCAAGGACACGGATGATCCCGCGAAGGCTGATATCCTCGAAGGCGTGCCGTGGTGGGTGGCGCTGCGCTCGGGCAAGATTAAATACATCCGCACATTGGTTGAGAATGAAATCGAGGAACTCTACGACTTGAACAAGGATCCCGAGGAACTGACAAATCTCGCACTCCAAGCCGAGCATCGGGCTTTGCTGGAGCGGATGCGCGCCATGACGATCGCGGAATTGCGGCGCACCGGAGCGGGCTTTGTAGACCGCATGCCGACGCCAAAGACGGTGCAAAAGTGAAATCAAATTAAGTACAGTTGATGGAGGAACGATTCGGAGAGGTCCCCGATGTGCCGTGCCAGGATAGTGGCGCGGCGGTCGGCTTCGTCTCCGGGAGGATCGACATTCCTGCTCTCAACTTCAAACTAACTCAGGAGTGTCCGGATCGCATTCTTGGCACAAGAAACGCTTCCACCGGCGTCGTCACTGTCCGTCTCTGTTCCAGACCGAGAGGTGCATTAGCCGGCGGCGCCTGGGCCCCTTTTTCCCGTTTTTCCATTTCGCCGCGGATGTACTCCAGCGCCTTGTCGAGCACCTTATCGCGGAAGGGCTCCTTCTTCTTGTCCTTGTCCTTGTCTTTCTCCTTTTCCGCTTCGGGCTCCGGTTGCGGCTCGCCCGGTCTGCGGACAATATCGCGGTCGCGTCGCCAGCGGTAGTATTCGATGCGCTCGTCGTCGGACAGCTTCACTTCGAAGCCGTCGTTGGGTTTGACGCCCCATTCGTCCTGTTCCTTGCTGTCGGGGAAGCGGTGGATGTTGCGGCCGCTGGGACGCCAATAGCTGGCGGTGGTGAGCTTGAGGGCGCTTTGGCCTCCTTCCAAGGCGATGACGTTTTGCACGCTGCCTTTGCCATAGCTGCGCTCGCCGACGATGATGGCGCGCAGATGGTCCTGCAGGGCGGCGGCGACAATCTCGCTGGCGCTGGCGGAGTAGCGGTTGATGAGAATGGCGACCGGATAGTGGCCCTGCTGAAAACTCGCATTAGGCGGCTTCGATTGGTAGATGTCTTCCTTGACGCCGCCGCGGCCCTTGGTGTTGACGACCTCCTTGCCTTCGGGCAAAAAGAGCGAGGCGACCTCGACCGCGGCCCGCAGCAAGCCGCCTGGGTTGTTCCGAAGGTCCATCACCAATCCGCGCATGCCGGCCTTTTGCAACGCATCGACGACGCGGATCATCTCTTCGCCCGTTGTTTCCTGGAAACTGTTGATGCGCACGTAGCCGATCTTGGAGACTGGATCGATCCAGAAATCCCATTCCTGGAGCTTGTCGTGAATGCGGCGGTCGCCGAGCACGCTGTCGATCTTAATTTCGGCGCGGTTCATTTCGAGATCGACCGGTTTTTTGGCGTTCTCGTGCAGCACGGTGAGGGTGACTTTGGTGCCGGGTTCGCCCTGGATCAGCTCGACCACTTTCTTCATCGGCATGTTCTCGGTGGAGACGCCGTCGATCTTGACGATGAGGTCGCCCGCCATGACGCCGGCTTCGTACGCGGGAGTGCCGACCATCGGGCTTTCAACGAAAACCTGGCCCAGGCGGTCGAGGCCGATGCGGATGCCGACGCCGCCGAACTTGCCGCGGCTAGCCTTGGTGAATTGTTTGTATTCGTCGGCGTTGATGAAGCTGGAGTGCTGGTCAAGCCGCTCCAGACCGCTGTTGATCATGTTCTCGACCAGCTCGCGCATCTTCTCGGCGTCAAGCTCCTTGACGTATTTTTGCTGGACTTCCTCGAGCACATCGACGAGGAGCTTGAGGTTCTCGTGTTTCTTTTGCAGGTTGCTCTGCCGCGAGGGCGCCGAGTAGGTAATGGACAGTCCGAGCAAGCAGGCGGCGGACAGGCCCAAGAGCCAAGCGAGATTCCAGCGGGACATGCGAAGAATCCTTTATGAAGGACGGATGGACGAAGTTCGTCTTGGAATTATAACGGAGGGGAAAAAGCGAAGCGAGGCGAGTTTGTTTACGTTTCGCGCTCAGAGATCAAATACCCGGAGAGGGTGGGTTGAGCGCGAAACGTAAACGACGGGCGCGGCCTATTCCTGAAACAGGATTTGCAGCGTGCCGCGTTCCGGCGTGGTGGCCGTGGCCCCGGAGTCGATGGCGTCGAGCAGTTGCTCCGCCTGCGTCAAGCCGGGGTTGTGCTGCAGAGCCAGTTGCAGGTGGGCACGGCTGCGGTCCTTGTCCCCGGTGTGGTTCATCATGCGGGCCACGTGATAGTGGGCCAGGGCGGGTCCGACCGCTTTGGTCAAGACGGTCACGCTCGCGTCCACCTCGCCGGCGCGGGCCAGCGTGAAGCCGAGCGTTTGCAGGTAGTGGCGGTTTTCCGGCTCGATGGCCAGCGCTTGCTCGAAGCACTTGCACGCTTTGGTCCATTGCTTTTGGCGATTGAAGCACATGCCCAGGTCATGCCAGAGGCCGTGGTCCTTGGGGTTTTTGTCCAGGAATTTGCGATAGCATTCTTGGGCTCGTTCGTAATCTTGCAGGCTCATGTAGACGCGCGCCAGGCCGAGCTGCGCTTCGCGACAGTTCGCGTCGAGCTTCAGGGCCTCTTGATAGTGTTCACGCGCCTTGTCGCGAAGCCGGATTTGCACGGACAGGTCGTCGGTCTTTTCCGCTTCGCGCTCGCGCATGACGGCCAGGGCGGCGACGGTGCCCGCCTTGGGCGGTCGCTTCACTTCTTCTTTGGGCTTGCTGAGAGTGAAATTGGCCGGGAGAGGCATGTCGCCCTTGGGCCCGACGGGCGTGATGCGGTTTTGCGTGCCGAAGCAGCCGCAACAAGAAAAGGCGAGCGCCAAGACTAACGACAAAAAGACGCGACCATCCATGATCGAAGCCCTCGGAGTAGAGTAGGCCTCACGCTTGGCGTGAGGGGATCCCACGCGGATCGTGAGGTCAACTCAGTCCCGCGAAGGAACCTAAGCCAAGCAGGCTGCTTCGCCCACGTGGCTTACTTGAATTCACAAATGAAGCTTGCCGCAGCTTCTTCAATCAGGTCGCGAGTCAGTTGGACGGGTTGTCTTCTGAATCGGCAAATCGACTGGACGATCTCCAACAAATCGCGGCAGTCGCTGGCGCGCGGCGAGCGGCTGGCGTTGTAGTATTTCTCGTACATGAATTCGATCGCATCGGGGCACGGGTTCATGCCCAGTCGTTTGACCATGTTGTTGAAGATGCGCTCATAGACTTCGCGGCCCGGGGCGTTGATTTCCACCTTATGGCGAATGCGGCGAAGGAAGGCGTCGTCCACGAGATCTTTGGGGTCGAGGTTCGTGGAGAAAATGATGAGTTGCTCGAAGGGGACTTCGAATTTTTTTCCGCTGGCCAGGGTGAGGTAGTCGTGTCGGTCTTCCAACGGCAAGATCCAGCGATTGAGTAATTCCTTGGGACTGCACAATTGGCGGCCGAAGTCGTCGATGAGGAAGACTCCGCCGTTGGCTTTGACGTGCAGCGGGGCCTGATAGAAGTTGGCGGCAACATTGAAGCGCAGGTCGAGCATTTCCAGGGTAAGTTCGCCGCCGGTGATGACCACGGGCCGGCGGATGCGCACCCAGCGGGCGTCCACTGTGCCGGCATTAAGCAAGCGGCGAATCGTGGCTTCATTGTCCTCAATGCGGTCGCCCAGTTCGCCGTCCACCATGTGATGGATGGCCTGGTCATAGACGGTGATGATGCTGTTCTCGGCGAGGAAAGAGAAGGGGACGTAAATCTCGCCGCCGGCGTTGTTCATGAAATCGCCGATGCAGCGGGCGATGGACGTTTTGCCGTTGCCGGGCGGGCCGAAGAGGAATCCGGACTTGCCGCTGACGATGGCAGGACCGACAGCATTGAACAATTCTTCGCGGATGACCAGGTGCGCAAAGGCGGCCCGCAATGGCTCAGGGCTGCAATTGATGCCGGTCACCGCCTGGCGATAGGTTTGTTCGATGTAGTCTTCGAGCGGCACCGGGGCCGGACCGACATAGGCGCATTGTTTCATGGCTTCCTGAGCGCGGCGTCGGCCCAACTCGGTAAGTGTGAATCGGTAGCTCACACGGCCAATGAGATCGCCCCCCGCGACCTCGACGCATTTTTCGTCCTTGAGGAATTTGAGCGAGTCCTCAATCACCTTGAAGGGCAGGCACAGAAAACGCGCCAGGTCCAAGCCGAGCATGCTGCCGCGCGCGTACAAAGTGCGAAGAATGAGGTCGTTGAGGAAGGACAGCGACAGACCGGCTTCCTTGATGGTTTCGGGTGCACTGGGGGCTTCGGGGAGTCCGGCGCCTTCCCATTCCAGGCTGATGCTTTTGAGGGTTGCAGGCATAGGTGCGTCTCAATGGGGGTTGGTGAATCTCAGTGCTTACGGGTCGAAGTAATCAAAATCACAACGCCGACGGCGAAACCGATGAAAGCAACCTGGATCATGCGCGAGCGGTTGCCTTTGACGTAATCCCAGAAGCCGCCGACGAGGACGGCAGCGCTGGTGCGGGAGCGTGTACATTGGGCGTGAACGGCAACTGGCGGAGCGAGTTGTCCACCTAGCGAAGGATTGGAGGGGGATGTAACGGCGGATTGTGCGCGCGCTTCCGGAGCAACGCTGAGTCCCGCGAGGAAGAGCGCCAGTGCGACGAAAAGTTTGGTGCGCATGATGCAAAACCCTGGTGTCATCTCAAGCGGGCGAATATAAAGGTCTGGCTTGGACGCGGCTTGCACTTGTGTACAAGCCGCGTCACGAGCCGGACGCGTTTTCATTGTGGGGCACGTTGATGACGTGCCTACTCGCGGCAAAGCACGTTCCCAAACGTGCTCCACAGGAGTTCCGGCTTAGCGGCCGCCGGAGCTGCCGCCGGACGAGCCGCCGCCCGCGCCGCCACCGCCGCCACCGCCGCCTATGCCGGTGCCCGACATAGCGGGCAAGACGCCTTGGAAGTTGTCGATCATCTTCGGCAGCGCGCCGGTGTGGGTCGGCGTCTTCTGGTTGCCCGCAATCGCGTTGGCCGCAATGCCGACTTCCGCCGGATCGTGCACAGCCACTTCGAAGGAGACACCCGGATTGCGCTTGGCCAAGTACATCTTGACGGCGTTGGCGCGGGCGTCGTCGAGGTTCTTGTCCCACGACGTTTGCAAATAGATGCGCGGATCGGGGGCCGGCCGTCGCCGGGCCAGGTAATTCAAGTGTTCCATGCCGCCCGGGTGGATCTTGTCGGTCGGGGCGCCTTTGGCGTCCGACTCGAAGTGGTAGTTCCACACGGTCTGATCGAGCACGTGTCCGTTATGGGCCTGGGCATTAAAGGCCTCGCGGACGCTGGTGCGCGCTTGGGCGGAATAGCGTTCCGGCCAGCAGGGGTCCACCAGCTCGCGGAAGCAGTGGCAGCCGCCCAGAGCGGTGAAACCGGCGCCGAGCGCCAAGCCGGCCAAGGTTTTCTGGATGAATCCGTTCATCGACAAGGTCTCCTTGAGGGTTAACGCCCTTTGGATCGCAGACCGCACGCTCCGCGTGAGGATCGCCTCACGCGGAGCGTGAGGTCTACCATCCCGAGGGACTTTGGGGAGTTCTCGGTTATTGCGGCTTCAACAGCGTCTCCATGATGTTGATGGCCGCCGGTCCCACGAGCACCACAAAGATGCCGGGGAAAATAAACAGAATCAGGGGGAACAAAAGCTGCACGGCGGTCTTGGCGGCTTTCTCCTCCGCGATCTGTTTGCGGCGAGTGCGCATCGAGTCAGATTGCACCCGCAGTGCTTGGGCGATGCTGGAGCCGAACCGATCCGCCTGGATCAGAATGGCAGCCAGCGAGCGAACATCGTCTACACCGGTGCGGACGCCGAGGTCATGCAGGACTTCGCGGCGCGGCCGGCCCATTTGCAGCTGGAAGTTCGACAACGCCAATTCCTCGCAAATGATCTTGGCGTGGCCGCTCATTTCATCGCACACCTTTCGCATGGCCGCGTCCAAGCCCAGGCCGCTTTCCACGCACACGACCAACAGGTCGAGGGCGTCCGGCAGGGTGAGGAAAATCTCCTCTTGGCGCTTTCTCCGCAGCCACCACAACACAACGCTAGGCAAATAAAAGCCGACGCCGGTGAAGATCACCACCCATTGCAGCGTCTTCCAACCCAGCGGCTTGCCTGGAACGAAGATGCCGACCGAAATCAGGAAGAACAACAGCAAGCACACCAAACGCAGGCCGGAGTACACCATAGGGGCCGCGTCGCTGCGGAAGCCGGCGTTCGCCAGCTTCGTCTTCAAGGCGTTTTGTTCCAATTCGGTATGCGGCATGAGCGGCGAGGACAATGCCTTGGCCGTCTCCAATATGCCCGCGAACCGGTCATCTTTGTTCCGGGTCGGGTCCTCGAGATCGGCCAACGATTGCGGCCGGCTCAAGCGCGACAGACGTTCCATGGCCCGGCTGTTGCGGCTCGAAATCATCGAGAGGACCGACCAAATGCCTGCCACGATGCCCGCGAACACCAGGAGTGGGATAATGTCCTGGATGTAAAAAAAACCCTGCAACATGGTGCGTTCCTCAAATAGGTGCGTCGGGCTGCGAGCAACGATTCGGCGTCCCTTGTCCCACGCAGGCTAAAGCCTGCGGCTACAAGTTATTTTCGTCATTCGTCGCCCAGGTTCTTTACCCGGCACCGCCCATAAACTCGCCAAATTCCTCAAAACCCTTTTGTGAATAACAACTAACCTTCGGAGTTCGTCTCGTAGGATGTCCAACCTACACTTTGATGTTGACGATCTTGCGAATCACGATGGCCCCCAAAAGCTGGGCAATTAGGGCGAAAATGCTCATCTTGATGCCCAACGGGTGCGTCCAGAGCTTTTCAATGTAGTCGTACTTGATGTGCATCATGAGCAGGAACATGGCGAAGGGCAGCGCGATCAGGATGACGCCGCTGAGCCGGCCTTCGGCGGTAAGGGCCTTGACCTGCCCCAGGATGCGGAAACGTTCGCGGATGACGTAGCCGATCTTGTCAAGGATTTCGGCCAGGTCGCCGCCAGTTTGCCTTTGAATCAGCACGCTGGTAACGAAGAAGCGCAGGTCGAGGTTCGGGACGCGGTCGCACATCGACTTCATGGCTTCCTCGATCGGAATGCCGAGGTTTTGCTCTTCGTAGACGCGGTTGAATTCGTCGGCGACGGGCGTGGGCATTTCCTCGGCGACGACGTGCATGCCCGCCGCAAGGCTGTGGCCGGCGCGGAGGGCGCGGGCGACGAGCTCCAGGGCGTCGGGCAGCTGCGAGGCAAAATGTTTCAAGCGCATGGCCCGCTTGGTCAAGAGCCACGCGAACGGAATGGTGAACATGACGATGCCTGCGATGGGGGCGAGGTAAATCTGCACGCCCATCATCCAGCTTGCCGTCGTGCCCAGAATACCCAGCACAACGCCGATGCCGAACAGCGTGCTTGGCTTGATGTGCACGTCCGCCTGCTGGATCAGCTTGTGCAGGCTCGGCAAGTTCGGCGTCAGCGATTCTAAGAGCGAGCGCCTGTCGGTTTCGATCGCTGTCTTTTTCAGAATCGTGGTAGCTTCATCGTCGCGCTTCCTCCGCCCCGTCAACGTATCGAGACGGTCGACGGTCTTGGTGCCGCCGTCGTTCAAGACAAACGCGAGCACGCCCACCAAAGCGGTAACGCCGGCAAACGCCAATATGGAGATCATCAGGGGAGTCATTGCTCAGGTATCCTTTGTCTTCGGTTCTTCCTTCAACGTTCACAGTTCAACGTTCAGCGTTCCAAACAAACGTTGAACGCCGAACGTGCAACATCGAACGAAGGATGACTAATCCCGCATCAACACACGTTCCTGGAACAAATTCGTGGGCAGCTTGATGCCAGAGGCTTCCAGCCGTTGGATGAACGACGGCCGCACACCGGTCGCTTCGAACTGGCCAAAGGCGCGGCCGTTCTGGTCGATGCCCAGTTGCTTGTAGCGGAACACTTCCTGCATGATGATCATGTCTTGTTCCATGTTCATCACTTCGGTGATCGAGGTCACTTTGCGCGGCCCGCCCTGCAAGCGACTGGCTTGTACGATCAAATCGACGGCGGAGCTAATCTGCTGGCGCATGGCTTTCATGGGCAGTTCCATGCCCGCCATCATGATCATGGTTTCCAAGCGCGCCTGGGCGTCGCGGCAGCTGTTGGCGTGCAAGGTGGTCATGGAGCCGGAGTGGCCGGTGTTCATGGCCTGGAGCATGTCGAGCGCTTCGGCGCCGCGGCACTCGCCGATGATGATGCGTTCGGGCCGCATACGCAGGGCGTTGCGGACCAGGTCGCGCGTGACGACCGCGCCCTTGCCTTCGATGTTGGCCGGCCGCGTTTCCAGACGGACGATATGCTCTTGCTGCATCTGCAATTCCGCTGCGTCTTCGATGGTCACGATGCGCTCGTCGTGCGGAATGAAGCTGGACAGCGTATTGAGAAGCGTGGTCTTACCGGAACCGGTGCCGCCGGAAATGACGATGTTCAGGCGCGCCTTGATGCA
>JAKEHV010000086.1 GCA_022614915.1 Gemmataceae bacterium
CGGTAAGCCGATGAGTCGCGAAGCGACTTAGCTGGAGCGACGCCGCGAGGTTCGGCGGTTGAGGTTGCCGCCGGCAAGCGGCAGCGCCAAACACCATTGCTGTGGAGTGCGGCGCTTTTCCGCCGCTTTTGTTTTTTCAGGTGCGTGGAGCCTTCCTGCTATTCAAAGAAAGCGGCGGTAAAGCGCCGCACTCCAAAGTGTCCGACGTGCACTCGTGGACACAGGCGACGCTCTTGTATTTGCCCAGATCGATGGCCAGAATGGCACCAGCGCTCGCGTCGCTGTCGTCGTGATGAGGACGGTGTTCGAGCTGACGGTGTTGGCGAACGCATTCATGGCAAGCCTCCGTTGGGGGAAAGTGGGAATCGAAACCTGAAGAACTTTCAGATTACCGCTTCCCCCACGGCTTGCATGGATTCTTTAGGTGGCGAATCACGGTGCGGAATCCAGCGCGGGCAATCGCATGGCTGAGAAGCGTTATCATCATTTCCTTCCTCGCTTCTACCTGAGAGGCTTCACTGACCCACATACGCCGGCGGATCACGAACCATTCGTCTGGGTCAGAGACGTCACCACGGGCAAGATCTCTAAGCGCGCGCCAAAAAACCTCGCCGCCGAGACTGGTTACTACGCAGTCGAAACGCCCTCGGGCCTTGATTACGCCACCGTTGAGAACGAACTGGCACAAATGGAAGGCAAAGCAGCCGGTGCCCTGCGTTCCTACTTGGCCATGCTCCCCGGAACGAGGGGCGCGATTCCAGCGGACTTGAGCGTCTTGCTGGCTTGGCTGGGTGCCAGAGTGCCCTGGCTGCGCAGGGTCGCCGATGAACAATGGGCCGCGTTTCTGGAAAGTGCCGCCAATGGTGGCGCTGAATTGCCCCCCGACTCTGGTTGTATAGTCTCGTTGGTCAATGAAAGAACGCAAGAACAACGCCAAGAGCCCATCGAGAGTGCCTTGCCGTTGATCCGATCCGGTCAATGGTTCGCGCGCTTGGGACGAAACCAAGTCGTCGAGGTAATGAAACTTCAGGCTTGGTACTTTCGCAACAAGCTCATGCCAAACCTAGCGTGGATCTTACTCACGGCACCATCCGGTCACTGTTTTGTGACATCGGACCGGCCCGTCGTGTGGTTCATCCCGGCAGAGGGTTTCGCGGATTCACCAGCCGCGTTGAAGCACCCTCGGGTTGAACTGACAGTTCCGCTCGATGCAAAGCATGCTGTCTTGGCGCTCGGTTCGCGCGCAAGGAAACCAAGTGAGGTCCACGTCGATGAGATCAATCGGCGTACAGTTGATTATGCGGAGCGATTTGTGGTCGCTCCTGCAAGAGACCTCATAGAATCGCCGCAGAATGCCAGCTAACCCATATATGGCCCGCGCCGTCAAGGGACGGACGTTGATTTTTCCCCCTGAATCTTCCTCTCTTCCGGGGCAAGTCGCAGACTTGCTGAGTCGCGAAGCGACTTGGCTGGAGCGACGCCGCGAGCTTCCGTTGTTGCGGTTACCGCCGGCGAGCGGCGGCGCCAGAGAAGGTAAGCGATGTCGGACCCCAACCATCGGTGGAAGGCTGACCCTGCGAACTGGGCCGCATGCGGTCTCGTAGGACGGGTTTTCAACCTGTCCGCCAAGTTGCCGCATTGATCCCACAGACGATGAGCACGCGTCTTTCGAGCTGCTGCTGACGGGACCACCAGTGACCTGCTACACTGAAATTGCCTTGCCACCCTCCTCGGAGGTGCTCATGAACGACTCGTTGGCTACCTTGTCCTTGCCGGTCATTCCGCCTGAAGTTCAGGAATTCGCCGTCCAGAAGGGGGTCAACCGTTACTTGAACGCGGGGATTGACCTCGCCCGGCAAGCTTTCCCTTCGTCGGCTCTGCGCGTGTCGCTCGGACAAGATGCTGAAGACGAATTGCATCAGTACATTGCGCTCGACGCCGAGGTCAGTGGCCAGGCGACCGAGGAGTTGATAGCCGGGCAGCGCATCTGGTCCGCGGGGATCAGTCGCGTTTGCCCGTCGCGCCACGCCGTCTATTTTGTGTTGGGCTGGCGATGAATTGGCGTGACTTCCTGTTGCTGGCTACCCGATTGGCGACGGGTGCCGGATGTTCGGGTCCAGGATGCCAACGGAATATCCATGGCGACGCTCCCCGACGTGCTCTACGTAGCGTTGTTTGCGGTCGTCGGGCCGCCCATTGACTACGCCGTCTCTTGGCCGGCACATCGTCGCCTGTCACAAGCCGATCCGGCCTGGGCACGGTGGTGGCTCTGGGCGTCGGCCATCGTTAATCAGTGGTGGATGGTCGCCTTCGGGGCGGCACTGTGGATGGCGAGCGACCGCTCCTGGACGTCGCTCGGTTTCTCTGTGCCCGACGGCTGGCGGTTGTGGACATCCGTCGCCTTGCTCCTGTTGCTCGCGGCCTACTTCGCCTATTCGGTCGCGACGCTCGCCCGCAGCGCCGAGCAAAGGCGAGCGTGCGGCAGCAGATTGGAACACTCACCACCGTACTGCCACACACGCGGACAGAAATGTACTGGTTCGGTGGCGTGTCGCTGACCGCGGGGTTCTGCGAGGAGTTTCTGTTTCGCGGCTACTTCATCTGGGTTTTCGCCCCGTGGCTCGGCTGGTGGGGCGCAGCGGCGCTGTCCGTTCTGATCTTCGCAATCTTGCATGGTACCACCTTCGAGAGCCTCATCGTAGCCCGGCAGAGTTTGATAAGTTGAGTCAGCCTTTTCGCGGGTATACTATCGGCTGGGGCGGGTTGGAACCGGAGGATCTCAAATGAACAAGCAAGTGACACTTTGGCTCGTGGCTCTTGAAGTTATTTGTGGTGTGAACCTTGAAGCCTCGGCTCAAAAGAACTCAAGTCTGCGCGTTCGCGAAACGGAGGCGTTGATGCGTCTTCTAGACGAGCCGATCAATCTCAAGGACCTCAAGGAGGGAGCTTCCTTCTCGTCTCTGGAAGAATGGGCGCAAGCGCGCGGTAAGGAGCTGCCGATCTTCATCGATATCAAAGCGTTTCATGAAGAGAACTCGCTGGCGCTGTTTCGCGGCGAAATCCCTCCGCCGAAGTTGCTCGGTCTGCCGCGCCGCATGCGCGTGGGCGATGCTTTACAGCTCCTCGTCGCACAGCTCGAAGAAGAAAGTACTCTGCTCATTCGCAAGAATCGCGTGGAAGTCACCACCAAGAAAGCCGCCAGCAGGGACAACCTGCTCAATCAGACCTTCGTCGCATCGTACGATCAACTTCCTCTGGAGTACATTCTGGATGACCTCGCCGATATAACAGGTGTAAGCGTGATTGTGGACGGGCGCAGCAAGGACAAGATCCGGACAGCCGTGACCGCCCGCTTTCGTAACGACGTGCCCTTGCGCGACGCGTTGCGCATGCTGACGGAAAGCGCCGAGTTGAAACTCGTCTTCCTGCCGGGCGGCCTGTTCGTCACCACGCCGGCGCACGCAGACGTGCTGGAAAAGAATGGTCTGCATGGCCCGGCGCCACTGCTGAAGGCACAATAATCAATGCTGGTTGTTCGGAAACAGGGAGGACAGCCGCGATCGACTGGTCCTCGGTTTTCGAGGAAGCCTACCCAGTCGCAAGACAATGTGACGGTCAACGTGATTCTTAAGAAAGAATGAAAAACCCCGCTGCCCTTCCTATGAAGGTGAACAGCGGGGCCGGAACAGAGAAGAGGCCAGGCATTAAGAGGCAAAAGAGATAGTAAAAGCTTTCAACGATGTGTCAAGGAAAAAAGCAAGAATTCACAAAACAAGGCGTAGAGGGTCGATTAGCCGCCTTTCTGACGCAACTTCAACTCTTCTACGGGGATAAGCGACTGCGCCTTTCCAGGTTGCGCAGCTGAATCGGTGCTGGACGCACAACTACACGACCCGCCGCAGCCTGCATTCTGTCTCTTCCAGACCCGCCAGACTCGCCAGGCTAGATAGCAGCTGCAAACAAATACCAGTGTCAGCGCTATGCTCAGCTGAATGTCCATGGGTCACCTGTCTCCCCTCGCCCTTAGGGAGAGGGGTTGGGGGTGCGGGCTCACCGCTTAAACCAACAAACTGCCGATTTGATAGACGACAAATGCCCCCAAGTATGCCAACACCGTCATGTAAACAAAGGTGAAAATGGGCCATCGCCAACTCTGGGTTTCCCGTTTGATGACGGCCAACGTCGATACGCATTGACAGCAGAGTGCGAAAAACACCATTACCGACAGGGCCACTGGAACCGAAAAGAGCGGACGTTGCGGATCATCATCCCACGCGACGGCCCGCAAGGTATCGCCTAGCCCTTCTCGGAATCCTTCATCGCCGGCGTCTCCCTTTCCTTGGCTAAAGATAATGCCGAGCGTGCCGACCATGACCTCGCGGGCCGGAAAACTGGCGAGCGCCGCCATGCCGATGCGCCAATCCCAACCCAGAGGCCGCACCGCCGGCTCCAGTGCTTTGCCGAAGCGTCCCAGCGCGCTTTGCCCTTTCCACTGTTGCTCCAAGTCGCGCCGCTTTTTCTCCATGGGTTCCAGTGCCGCGTTAACTTCATTGAGTTTCTTTTCCAGCTCCGCGATGCGTGGATCGTCTTTCGATTCCTCTTTCATCTCGTCGAGTTCTTTTTCCAGTTGCTCTTTCTCCTCGCGCGGCGACGTTAGAGCTTCCTCCAGAGCGGCGATTTCCAAATCGAAACTCTTGCCCGTGGCCGGGTTGGTCGCTGGGAAATACAAGAGCGCCCACACCACGATCATGCTGGCGAGGATGAGCGTGCCGGCCCGACGCATGAACATCCAACCGCTTTCCAGCGAGCGCTGCGCGACTTGGCGGAGCGACGGCACTTTGTAAAGCGGCATTTCCAAAACGAATACAGGCGTCTCGCCGCGCAGCAGGCTGCGCTTGAGCAAGAGCGCCACCAATGGGGCCACGACCAGGCCGATGGCGTACATGCCGAACAGCGTCACGCCCGGCACCCACCAGGAAAAGCCGCGCGCCGGACTGAGAAAGGCGCCAATGAGCAATAGATAAACCGGAAGCCGGGCGGAGCAGCTCATGAGGGGCGCCACCAGGATGGTCGCCAAGCGGTCGCGGCGATTCTCGATGACGCGCGCCGCCATGATGCCGGGAACAGCGCAAGCGACGGACGAGAGCAAAGGGATGAACGCCTTGCCGTTGAGCCCGCACCGCGCCATGAGCCGGTCCATGAGGAAAGCCGCGCGGGCCATGTAGCCGCAGTCTTCCAGTACGGCAATAAAAGCGAAAAGAATGAGGATTTGCGGGAGGAAAACCAAGACGCCGCCGACGCCGCCGATGACGCCGTCCACGAGCAGGCTGCGCAGCGGTCCGGGCGTCATCACCTTTGTGATGGAGTCGCCCAAAAAGCCGAAGCCCCCGCGAATGACATCCATCAAGGGCCCGGCCCACGAGAAGATGGACTGAAAGACGAGGAACATGAGCGCGAGAAAGAACAGGGTTCCCCACACGCGATGCGTCAGCACGCGGTCGATGCGCTCCGTGTACGGCACGTGCCGCAGCGCGGGTTTACGCACGCAGTCCTTTGTAACTTGGTGAATCCAGCCGTAGCGGGTGCGCGCTTCGACGCCGGGGACCGTGCAGCCGGCTTGGGCCAAGCGCTGCCGCGCCCCGCGCAGGCGCTCGCCCAGCCCGTCGTCTGAGCCCCGGCTGAAGAGCTGCTCCATGTGCCCGCCCACATCCAAGAGTGCGCGACGGACGAGGTAACGCGGAGTGCTCGCGCCAACTGCCTCCGCCAGTTCGCCCACTTCCTTTTCAAAGGCCTCGGGAAACGTCGGTCCGAATGACGGTTGCGGATTCGAGAGAACGCGCGCAATAGCTTCCTTCAATGGCTCGATGCCTACGCCTTTGTTGGCTTGCATCGGCACGACCGGCACGCCGAGGTTTTTCGCCAATCGTTCCGGATCGATCGTCAACCCCTGGTTGCGCGCCACGTCCACCATGTTGAGGGCGAGGACAACGGGCACGCCCAACTCGAGGACCTGCGTCAAAAGATACAGATTGCGCTCGAGATTGGCGGCATCGGCCAGCGCGACAACCACGTCGGGCCGCGGCTCGTCGTTGCGCCGACCGAGAATGACTTCGACGGCCAGCATTTCGTCGGGGCTGCGCGGCGAAAGGCTGTAGGTTCCGGGCAAATCGATGACTTCGAAGGTCTGATCCTTATGGCGAAGCTTGCCCTTTTTGATATCCACCGTGACGCCCGGATAGTTGCCGACGCGCTGTCGCATGCCGGCGAGCGCGTTGAAGAGCGTCGTTTTGCCGACGTTGGGATTGCCGACGAGCGCAACCGTGGCTGTATGCGTCGAGGTCATGCGTCGCCTTCGCTGGGACGTCGGGCTGGTGTCGGGACCGGGTAGCGCACGAAAATGCGGGCGGCCTCGCTGCGGCGCAGGCTCAAGCGATAATCGCGCAGCAGGATTTCCATCGGGTCGCCCAAAGGCGCGAAGCCAAGCACTTCGATCTGTTCACCTTCAAGAAAGCCCATTTCATAAAGCCGCTGGACGAGGGCGTCCTCCCCTTGGATGGCAAGGATGCAACCGCGGTCGCCGAGCTTGAGTTGATCGAGAGTTGGCATGTGCAGGCGGGAGCAATGTCGGCGGGCTAATAGGCGGCAACTGGACGAACGAGAATCTGACCTAAGTCGTCACCGCGCAAGCAAAAGCGCGCCTCTCCTACTTGAATCAAACACGGACTACCAGGTTGCAAGATGCGTACGCGGGCGCCGATGCGCAACCCCAATTCAGCCAATCGGCTAACCCACCTAGAGTCGCCGCTAATATCCAAGACATCGGCCCATTGACCGATGCCTAGAAGCTCAAATGGGATCAGATCTTGCAACAACGCGGATCCTTTTTGAGACTGAATCTCATTTTCATCATAGCTTTTCCAATCTGCAAGTCAAGTTTCGCCATAAAGAACTGGCTTGAACCACTGGCTTGCCGCTTCTAAGAGTTGCTTGCTTCAACTACTACCGGGTACAATCAACAATGGAATACGAGGGAGAATGTTGATGAGCAGTCTTTTGATCGACGAACTGGCAACCCCACATGACGTTCGGGACTTCATAAAGGCCAACGACGCGGAAGAAGCGTTCAAGTCGGTAGTAACTCTCGCGCGCGAATGTTATCCGCAAATGATTACGATGAACTTCCGGATACAAGAAGACCCCGATGAGATCGATCGGCGCAAAGTGCTCCTTGACGTAACCTTGGCGCCCACTCCCTTTGACGACCTGATGGCGCAAGAGGACACGTACCACCAACGATTCATAACGGAAATTCCACTGGCACAATGTCCCCTATTCGGAGCTTTCATCCGATGCGCGGAATAACCAATGATCTGGAGTGAATTCCTCACTACGGCAGAGCGCCTATTTCAGGGAACGACGGAGGCAGACTGGCGATCTGCAGTGAGCCAAGCGTATTACGCGGTGTTTCACTTCTATCGCGATTTCTTCCTAGCTCGCGGCCTGAACTTAGGCCGCAGCGGACAGAGCCATTTCAACTTGTATGTGGGCTTACTTCACTGCGGGCTGTCTGCGGCGGCGCGTTTCGGGTCGCGCGTGGACGACCTGCGAAGTGAGCGGACAGATGCTGACTACGATCTGAATCAATCTTTCACGCAGTCTCTGGCCGGTACGGCTGTCGGAAATGCGAAAAAACTGGTAAATGACTTCCAAACTCTCTTGACCACCGTTCCCGCGGCGCAAATCGTCGCTGGCGCCAAGAAACACTTGCAAACCATTGGCCGTGTGCCTTAATCCGCCGCCAGTGAAATGCACACGATCTCCTTGTCGTTGCGCGCGTACACACAGCGATTGGCGAATGCCGGGTGCGACCAGATCACGCGCCGGCCTTTCGGCCCCGCCATGGTGTTTGTCGGCTCCAAGATGTTGGCACGGCTGATCTCGTTGTGCCCTTCCGGCAAGAACTTCGCGATGATCAGGTCGCCGCCTTCATTGAAAAGGAAGTACCGATCGGCATGCTGCCCCCTCACCCCCGACCCCTCTCCCTGCAGGGCGAGGGGAGCATGCTCGACGAGGAAGGCATTGCCCCAGCGCACCGACTTTCCCGTCGTGTATTGGTGCGTGGACCATAGGCGCTCGCCGGTCTTGGCGTCCAGACAGCGTAGCTCGCCATAGCTGCAGACGCCGTAGATGTAGCCGTCCTTGAAGACAGGCGTCGGCATGATGCTGTGCAAGCCGTCGGTGTCTTCGGGCATCTCACCGCGGCCTTTGCCGCGCCAGAGGACTTCCGGTTTTTCGACGCCGTTGACTTTGAGCATTAGGGGTCCGTTGTAGAAGGCGGTGAGGAAAAGCCGGTCGCCCGAGAGTCGCGGCGTGGGAATGGACAGCCCGGCTTTGATCATGCCCTTCTTGCCAATGGCGTTGTAAGGCTGTGTCCAGTAAAGCTCGCCGGTTTGTGGGTCGAGCGCGTTGACCGATTCCGGATGCCACAAGATGAGCTGGCGCTTGCCGCCGATTTCGTAGATCATGGGCGGCGCGTAGCCAGGCTCCTTTGCGGACAGTTTCTTCCAAAGCTCGCGGCCATCGTCCTTGTGGAAGGCGACGACCACGCTGCCCTTTCCTCCAACCAGGCAGATCAGGCGGTCGCCGTCCAAAAGCGGATGACCAGCGAATCCCCAATGCGGAACGTTGGCTTGGAATTCTTCGGGCAGCTTCTTGTGCCAGATCTTGGTCCCTTTGGCTAGGTCCAGGCACAAGAGGTCGCCCATCGCGCCCAACGTGTAAACGCGATCCTTCGTCAAAATCGGCGAAGCGCGCGGCCCCGCGGGATAGGCGATTTGATAAGGGCACTCGTATTCGTATGTCCAAGCAATCGATCCGTCCCCTTCATTAAGGCACAGCACGCGCTCGACGCCCTTGACCGTATCGCGGCCAAACGAGTCCTCGGGGTTTTCGACGCCCTTGTTCAGCACGCGATCGGTGATGATGACCTTGCCGTGCGCCACCGACGGCCCGGAGTAGCCTGCGCCGATGGGCGTCCGCCAACGCGCTGTCAAGCCCCCGGCCGGAAACTTCTCCACGATGCCCGTTTCACGCCAGACGCCGTCGCGCTTGGGGCCGAGCCATTGCGGCCAATCGTCGGCCCGGATCGAGGAAACGCCCACAGTGATCGCCAAAACAGAAAGGAGCAAGCAGCGCTGCATCGCACAGATCTCCGTGGAGGATTGTCTCTTCAGTAACTCACGTTATAGACGTCGCGAGCGCGATCGTCATTGAATGGACTCTTCGAACGCGAAATGATGAATCTACACTGCGGGGCGGAGAAATGGTTCGAGCGAGCTGCCGTTGTAGATAATGAAGTAGATGAAATCACCGCGGACCCTGACTTCGATTTGGTGGGTCGCGGTGGATTCCCGATAGTCTTGCCCTTGGAAATGGCTCGTCGATAACACGTAAACGTGGGCCAGCGACGCCCTGTTGTCACGATCGCCGCGGAACAAGAAGGTCAAGCGCGGCACGCGCCGGCCCTGGAATTCCACGTCGTCGAACGAGTCCAACAACTCAAAGTTGAACTCGCGCGGCGCTTGGATGGCGAAGCCGCGCTCGCGGAACAGTTCCTCAACTTTTTCGGGAGTTGCGGCGGTCTTGACATCCACTTCCCAGGCGGCTTGTGCATAATCCAATTCCGCGGCGGGCCGGAACCAAAGGTACCAGCCGAGTCCCACGGCCAACAGCGACGCCGCGGCCGCTGCCAGCCAGGGCCACGGCCGCGGCCGGCGTGCTTGGGTCAATGCGATAAGCACACGCGTCTTGAGGCCGGAAGGCACCGGCACCCTGGGCATGGCGGCGGCGAGGGCGTCGTCGAAACGCTGTTCGCTTTGGGAATGAGCGGCGCAGTCAGCGCAGGCGTCGAGGTGCTGCTGGAGCGCCCCTCGTTCGGCGTCATCCAGTTCCCCAGCGCGGGCGAAACCCAGAAGTGTGCGGACTGTTGTACAATCCATCATTCTTCCCCCCGGGCAGCATTGGCGGCGACAGGCACGAGCAACCGCGCTTTCAAAAAAGCCTTGGCCCGCGCCAAGCGCGACATCACCGTGCCCAGGGGAACCTCAAGCTGCTCGGCAATGTCGCGATAACTGAAATCCTCAAAATAGAACAAGATCAAGGGCGTGCGAAACGATTCCGGAATCTCGCCGAGCACTACTTGGAGGCGCTGGGGCTCAATGTCCGGCAAGGGCTCGGGAAGCCGGTCGGGGATGTCGCCGACGTCGTCCAAGGCGACGGCATTGGCGGTTTTTCGGTCGCGCAGTTTGTGCAAGTAGACATTGCGGAGGATGGCGAACAACCAGCCGCGCGCCTTGTGCACATCGCGCAGTTGCCCGAATTTCGCTTGGGCCTGACAAAAGGCTTCCTGAGTCAAATCTTCGGCCTCGGAGGCGGCGCCTGACAAACGAAACGCGAACCGATACAGAGCCGCGTAATGCGCCTGGACCAGTTGCTCGATCTTTCGCTTTGTGCCGGGCCAGCGCATGCGCGGAACTCCCTTAGTATGAGCCGTCAAGAGTTGTTTTATTCCCCGCCACTCTGTGGGGCACGGCACGTTCAAAACGTGCCCCACAGCAAACCAAGAACCTTGCTTTACGACGACCTGGCAGCAAGCATCTCAACTTTCTCCGACGTCCGGGATTGGCGTCGCCAACGATCCCACCATTCCCCCGGAATCCAGACGCCGTACAGCGACACTGTGTAGAAGCTGAACCAGCCGATCTCGATGGTCAGGAAAATGCCCACGTGGAACAGCACTCCAAACCAAAGCGCCCTGACACGCGTGTGCCGCCAAAACACCAAAAGAGGAAACAGCGTCTCCCACCAAACGGAAACATAAGTCGCGACCACAGTCACCCAATATGGGATGGGTAGCTCGGCGTAGGAGAACCGGCTCATGGTGACATAGGACAGTGTATAGTGGATCGCCGTTCCATCCCACCAGGTGCCTTGAAACCAGCCGTCGCCGTCCCAAGCAACTCGCAACAACTTGGCCAGGCCGGTGGTCAGGTAGATGATGCAAAGCTGGATTTGCAAAACGCGCACGGGCCAAGCGGCTGTGTATGCCGGCAAGCGCGCCTGCTCTGGGGACAGCTTGCGCCGCGCCAACCACGCGTCAATCGACAGCGCCTTTCCACTGGGAGACAACAGCAACAGAAACAAGCCGGCCATGAGCACGTCGTCGGCGCCGTTTTTCAGCACGGGATTGCGGTTGATGAAACACAGGGTCAAGAACCAAACGCCGGCGTTCATGAGCCGAGTGTGCCAACCGACGAGGAAGCCGACCGTGAGGGCCACGCGCAGCCAAAAGACGCTCATCAAAAAAACCAAGTCGTCCGTGTTGAAGATGAGCACGGTCCAGCGCCAATTATGCAAGCACCATTCGTCATGCGTGCCGGCGGGCGCCAGTCC
>JAKEHV010000536.1 GCA_022614915.1 Gemmataceae bacterium
CGATCTGATGGAACGTGTCGTATTCGGAGTTGGCCTGGAACGGCACGCGTCCCGCGAGCATCTCGTAAAGGATGATGCCCAAAGCGTAAATGTCCGTGTGCGGTCCGATATCGTGCATCCGGCCCTGCGCCTGCTCCGGCGCCATGTACTGCGGCGTGCCGAAGACCGCGCCGGTTTGCGTGAGCGCTTCACCGTCTGTTTGCTCGAGCACTTTGGCCAAACCGAAGTCGGCGATTCGCGCAGTCAGGCTCTCCAACGGCAGTTCGTCAGCAGGCGTCAACGTAGAAGGCACACTCCGTGTGCCGTCCGGCGGCAACGGCACACGGAGTGTGCCTACTACATTGGCGTCCGCAGGAGGCGTTGGCGTCAACAGCACATTGCTGGGCTTGAGATCACGGTGCAAGACGCCCTGCTGGTGGGTGTAGTGAATGGCTTCCGCGAGAGTCGCCATGAACAGTGCCGCCGACCGTGCCGATACGGGCGTCTGTTGCTTCTTGAGCCAGGCGCGTAGATTGGTTCCCGGGCAATAGGCGGACGCGATGTAGCAAACTGCGCCGCATTCCGCCGCTTCATAGACAGGAACGATGTTCGGATGATCCAAGGCCGCCGCGGCCTGGGCTTCGCGCAAGAATCGTTGCCTTAGCGCCGGCGAAAACACCGCTTCCGGCCGGGGAATCTTGAGCGCGAGCTGCCGGCGCAGCGTCGGATCGTACGCCAAGAGGACGATGCCGCAACCGCCCTCACCCAACTTCCGTTGTACTTGGAACCGGCCGATCGCGGCTGTTGCAGCCCCTGCATTGGCCGCCGCAAGTGCGGACTCCAACGCATGGCCCACAGGCAACTGCCTGCTCCAGTCTGTTTCCTCATTGGGAGTAGCGGATCCGGGCGAGGATGGGCGCGTGGCGTCGGCGGGCCAGAGCCGGTCGAGCATTTCAAGGCAGCGCAACGCTCCGTGAATCTCGGGCTGATTTGCGCTCGAAATGGATTGACCTTGCGCCAAAGCCTGGTCAAATGCCACCAGCTTGTCGATCAATACGTCATCCGTGCTGTCGCTGTTTGGAGTCATGTTGACAAATCGGGAGCTCAAACGTTGTTCATTACTTTTTCCAGTTGCAGAATGGCCCGGCCCCAAAGTTTTTTCGCGGCGTCCGTCGAGCGCCCCATGAGCCGGCCGATCTCCTCAAAAGGCATGCGCTCCTGATTGCGCAGCATGATGACCGTGCGATAGTCCTCGGTGAGGCGCTCGATTGCTTCTTGGAGCTTTTCGTGCTCTTCCCGCGCCATCGCCCGGGAGCTGGGCGTAGAATCGTCGCCCGGCAGATCCATCGGCATGGAATCCTGGTCGATGGAGATCTCGCGATCGAGCTGGCGCTTGTCGGTACCGCGATACTGCCGCGCGCAATCCGCCAAATTGTTGACGAGAATACGTTCAACCCAGGCGAAAAACTCCTGCGGCGTGTTCCCTTCGAAACTTTCGATGTCCTTTTGCGCATCGAGAAACGTCTTTTGCACGAGGTCCGAGGCGCCGACTTTGCGCCGCAAGTCCAAACCAAGCTCACGATTCGCCAAAAGGCTCAGATACGCCTGGCAACTCGCCAGCAGCTTGCCGAGGGCTTCGCCGTCTCCTTTTCGCGCACCCGCCACCAATTGGCGAAATTCTTGAGCGGTCCACTTCCGTGTCTCTGGCATGACCATCACCGACGCGGACACCCCCCCTGTTCCAGTATGTGGCACGGATACCAGAGCGTCAATGCTGCCGGCCCGACTGTCGCCGCCGCAACAGCTCATCCAAGATAATTCCTGCCAGCAGAATCAGGCCGATGAGCATTCCCTCCGCCGCGGAAGGAATGCCCCAAAACGTGTTCATCATGCGCAGAATCTGGATGATCATTGTTCCGACGATCATGCCATAAATCGTCCCTTCGCCGCCGCGCAAGGTGCAGCCGCCGAGCACCGCGCCGGCGATGGCAATGAGCTCGCCGTATTCGCCGACGTTCGACGGGCTCACCGATGGCGTCTTCATCAAAGCGAGAAAGCTGTAAACACAGGTGAGCACCGAACACAGGACATAGGCCAGCACTTTATACCGGTCGACGGCGATGCCTGAAAAACGCGCGGCGCGATCGTTGCTGCCAATCGCGACGAAATAACGGCCATAGACGCTGAAGTGCAAGAACACCACGCCGACCGCGGACAGCGCCAAAAGGACCACAAGATAAACCGGCACGCCCAGCAGCGAGCCTTCAAAAAACTTCGTCAGTGCTTCCAAACGCGCCCCAAGATCTTCGATCGTGGCGTCATTGGTCATGACGCGGGCCAGGCTGCGGAAGACGAACAAACCGCACAAAGTGACCATGAAAGGTTGCAGCCGCAGCTGGGTGACCAACAGCCCATTGCCGAGGCCGACGCCGACTCCCAATAGCAGCATCACCAAGAACGCCGGGATTACCGGCCAGCCGGCGTTCACCACCAAGAGACCAAACACTGTGGATGACAAACAGATAAGTGAACCGATGGACAAATCGATGCCGCCGGTGATGATCAGCAAGCCGGCGGCGAGGCTGAGAATGCCGTAGAGGCCGATGCGTTGCCCGATCAGCAAATGCGTACTCAGCGTGGCGGCGCTCGGGTCGGAGATCAAGAGCGCCCCGTAGACAACCAAGAGGAAAACCGTGATGCCGACCAGCTTTTTCACTGTCCGCCTCCGGTTGCCAGACGCATGACGGCTTCCTCGGAGAGCTGCTCGCGCTGGAGTTCACCCGCCAGTCGGCCTTCGTGCAGAACGAGCACACGGTCGCTCATGCCCAGGATTTCTTCCAGATCGCTGGAGATCATCAGAATAGCGAGACCCTGTTGGGCAAGCTGGTCCATGAGGGCGTAGATTTCGCTCTTGGCGCCGACATCGATGCCGCGCGTCGGCTCGTCCAGGATCAAGACCCGCGGCGTGCGACACAGCCATTTCGCCAATACAACCTTTTGCTGGTTGCCTCCTGACAAGAGCGCGACTTCCTGAAAAAGCCCGGGTGTCCGCACCTTCAGCCGGTCGCTCATGCCTTGCGCCAGGACGCGCTCGCGGCCGGCTTGCACGAGTTTCAGGCGGCTGACCAGGTCCATCGAGGCCAGACTGATGTTGTTCTTGACGCTTTGCGCCAAGACCAACCCTTCGCGACGCCGATCTTCGGGGACCAAGTAGATGCCGGCCGCAATGGCTTGAGCCGGTTTGGTGATCGACACGGGCCGCCCGTCAATCCGAAGCTCCCCGCTGAGGCGGCGGCGTACTCCAAAGATCGTTTCCGCCAGTTCCGTGCGTCCCGCACCCATAAGCCCGGCCAAGCCGACCAGTTCCCCCGCCCTCAAAGAGAAGCTGATTCCTTCGTTCTGCTTGTGCGACCAGCGCACACTCTTCACCTGTAGGGAAGACATATCTGTCTGCTTTTCTGGCTGGGAAGCGCGCCGCGCGGTGCGATGGAAGAATTGCTTGAGCTCCCGTCCGACCATCAACCGCACGATTGCTTCGTGGTTGATTTGGTCACGCGACAATTCGCCTGCGTTTTTGCCGTCGCGCAGCACAGCAACGCGGTCGGCAATATCCTCCACTTCCCTAAGCCGATGGGATATGTAGACGATGCTGAGGCCGCCTCGCTTCAGTTCGCGGAGCACCTCGAACAAGCGCCCGGTTTCGCGTTCGGTCAACGAGGACGTCGGCTCATCCAAGATCAGCAAGCGCGAGCGCAGAGAAAGCGCCCGGCCAATCTCGACAAGCTGTTGCTGGCCCACGGTTAGTTCGGTCACGAGCGTGCGCGCCGGCGACTCGAGTCCAAGCCGGCGTGTGATGCGCTCGGCGTCGTCATAGATGACGGGGTCAATCAGGCGCAGAAAGCCACCGCGCGTCGGCTCGCGGCCGAGAAACACGTTGCCTGCCACGTCCAGATGCTCGGCAAGGTTCAGTTCTTGATGGATGAGTACAATGCCCAAACGCTCGGCGTCGTGGACACTACGAATGTCGACAGGCCGGCCTTCGATGCTGATGGTCCCCTCATCTGGACGATAGACACCGCCCAGTATCTTCATGAGGGTCGATTTGCCGGCGCCGTTCTCGCCGACGACAGCCAATATTTCGCCCGCGTCGGCGCGAAGATCGACGCGGGCCAGCGCCTGCACACCGGGAAAACTCTTGCTAATACCCTGGGATTGGAGAAACGGAGCCATGCGAGAGGTGACTTCTAAATGGATTGCAGAACGCGACCGAGGAGACGATTCACCATAAACGACTATTCTGGTTATACTTGTGACGATTGGCGCCAAAATGGATTGCACATCGGGTCCCCCTGGTGGAATGCAATCCATCCTGTGGGCCCGACGCGCGACCAATAGTCATAATCACGTGAGCCCAACGTGCATGCAAAGCGCCCCATTGCGTGGCGCTCGCGCTAATTCGTTGGGTGGCATGCTTTCGCCGATCC
>JAKEHV010000537.1 GCA_022614915.1 Gemmataceae bacterium
ACCCCGCCTGCATCTTGGCGACCTCGGCAACGCTCGCTTGAATCGTCTCTTCAATCACGAATGGCCGAAGGTCCGGCGTGGCGGCGAACTTGGGCAGGCTCACCGCGTCAATCTTGGGAAAATTTCCGCCCAGGGCGTCGGGCACGCCGGCGACGATCTTCTTCGTCTTATCCGGCGTGCGATCGTCGCCACGAATGAAGAACAATGTGGGCGCGGCCAGGTCCTTATCAAAAGCGCGCGGCAGCCCGTCGATCTTGGTGTCGGGCTTGCCAGGCAGCCGGTCCGTGCGGACATCGTGCGGCTCGAAGATGGCTCGGGCTTGATAGTACTCGGATTGAAGGATCGGGTCGTACATGTGGTCGTGACACTTAGCGCAGCCGATGGTTACGCCCTGAAAGGCCATGAACGTGTGCTCGACCACGTCCTGCATCCATTTTTCACGGCTGAGCAGCTTGTAATTGCGGACGAGATAGCCGGTCCCAGTCAGCTTTTTCGGATCTTCGGGCGCGATTTCGTCGCCGGCAAGCATGTCGAGGATCATGCTGTCGTAGCCGGCGTCGGCGTTCAGCGAGTCGATGATCCAGTCGCGCCAGCGCCAGATGTGCGGCTGGCTGTCGCGCACCTGCGGCCCGTAGCCGGCCCAGTCGCTGTAACGCCAAACGTCCATCCAGTGCCGGCCCCAGCGCTCGCCGTAACGGGCGTCTGCCAACAGGCGATCCACAACCTTTTCGTAGGCCTGCGGTGAGTCATCTTGCAAAAAACCGTGCAATTCCGCCGGCGTCGGCGGCAAGCCGATGAGGTCGATGTAGATTCGCCTCAGCAGGACGGCTTTGGGCGCTTCGGGCCGCGGTTTCAGGCCCAGCGACTCGTGCTCGGCGGCGATGAAGGCGTCGATGGGATTGCGCAGCCAGCGTTCGTTTTGCACTTTCGGAAGCGCTGGCCGCGCCACCGGCTCAAACGGCCGCCAGGGATAACTGGCGCGGAACTTCGTGAAGGCGGCGAGCGCCGATTTGCTCTTGGCGACTTCGTCAGGAGTGGCCCGATCGTCTTTGTCGCCTGGAAAATGGCCGCTAAGTATCTCCAAAAGATTGCTGACGCCGTCGCCGTCGGCATCTTCGTTCAAGACCGCGTCGAGCCGGGCGTCAATGGTTGTCGGCTTGCCGGCTTTGCGCAGCTCGTTGCGAACGGCCTTCAATCGAGCACCAAACGGGTTGTGCGGCTTTTCGACATTCTCCTCTTCCTTCGCATTGGGCGCATCGGGCAGATGGCACATCCGGCAATCGTTGAGTTTTTTGGAAAGAAACTGGCCAAAGTACTGCCCGAGGGCTTGCTTATGCGCGGGACGGGCGTGCAAATTGGTCCAACAAACACCTGTCGCACAAATGGCGAAGACAAAGGCGCGATTCATTGTGTACCTAAAAAAGGTATAGTGACAATGGCGGGTAAGCCAAGCGGCGATGTCCCCACCGGCACTCTCAAGAGCATTTGGCGTCAAGCCCAGATAGAGGAATCATAATGCGTTATGCGGTTGTGTTCGAGAAAGAAGGCAAGAGTTACGGCGCCTACGTGCCGGATCTTCCAGGTTGCGTCGCGGTCGCCAAGTCCCGGCGAGAAGTCAAACGGCTCATTAGGGAAGCGATCCAGCTTCACTTGGACGCCATGCGTAAAGAACGTCTTCCCATACCAAAACCTTCCAGCGCCTGCGAGTACGTCGAGGCCTAACCGCGTTATTTCTCTGCTTGCAAATACGCTTGCCAGGAGCGCGCGGCTTGCGGCGGCACCAGGTCGGCGGGCCGATCGCCACGCGACAATTCCAGCGCGATTCCCAAAGGCGCGCGGCCCGGCCGGGCCTTGCGCGTGAACGTGCCGCTGCCCCAGTGGTCGCCGACGGCCACTACGTCGAAGCGGTCGATCAGCTTCTTAGTTGCGTCGTATTGCAGCATGCCGTGTAGCGCCAAATCGAAGCCGCGCTGCGCCTTTTCGGTGTCCGCGTCCGTCGCCAACACGAAAGCGCCTTCTAAACGCAGTGTCACGCCGCTGTCACTCGTTTCCTCAACGACAAGATCCAGTTTCGCCGAGCGGATTTCCTGGCGCGACCAGTGCGGCGGCTCGCCGCGCGTGTTGTCGACCAAGTGGAACCGGGCCAGCCGATAGAGCAACCGCTCGGGGACGGGACGACGCTCGCCCTTTTTGGGATTGGCCGGCACGAGCGACCGCCATTCGGCTGCCGTGAGCCACAAGTGGTCCTGGGCGGCGCGGTCGCCTCCGGTGAAGTCGCATTGGCCGTGGCAAAAGTCGCCGTCTTCCTTTTTATCGAGAATGCGCGTGTAGACGTTGAGAATCAAACCTCCATTGGGCGGCGGGCGGTGGTACGCCGGATCGGCTTGCGGATCGTCGGCAATCTTGACCGCTCCTGGCGCACGCTCCGAGTTCGGGAGCGCCCGAAACGCCTTGAGCCCCTTGCGCAATTCCGCTTTCATCACTTCGGGATCGTGGTGGTTGCGGAAAGTCAGGAGCTTCCCCGACGCCGTGAAGATGTAGATTCCCTGGCGCGTGCTGGAGCCGGCATTCTTGCGCGGGCCTTGATTTGACACGTGCAGAAAGAACTTGCCTTCTTCGTCCTGGCGGCGGCGCTGATACCAATCGTCCGCCGCCAGCGCCACGAATTGCTTCTGCGCCAGTGCGATCACTTCCGGATCGGCAAAGGTGAGCACACGGCCCACCACGCCGTTGTTTCAAACACAGCCCAAAGGATGCCCGTCCATCTCCCAGAGCAAGATCGGCTTGCCCTCGGCGGCGGCTTGCTTGCGCGCCTCCCACAAGCTCGTCAACCAGGGAATCGTCGCCCATTTGTCTTCACCGGCCGACGGTTTAATCAAGGCGTGCAGCTTGGCGAACTGACCTGGGGCGATGGGCTCGGCGCTTCGCAGCGGCGTGCCGAGCGCGCTTACCAAGAATGAGATAACAACGATGCGTCGCATAGTTGCCTTTCGAGGAAACTCAAATGGGAATCATGCAGGCGGGTTACTGTATCCTAGTCGTGCCCGAAGCCAGACAGCAAGCAGAAACTTGACTTTTGCGCGGCCGTCGCCGAAAACAAGGCGCAACGATCCAGACACCCTCAAATGGAGAATCATCATGAAACGCGGCTTCCTTATCGTTCTCGGCGTCGCATTGGCGTTCGTGCTCGCCCAAAACCTGTCCACCGTCCAGGGCGGCAAGAAAACCGACACGCGCGTCTTCGAAATGCGGACTTACTACGCCGAACCGGGCAAAATGGACGCCCTGCACGCGCGCTTCCGCAACCACACCAACAAGCTCTTCGAAAAACACGGCATGACGCTCATCGGCTACTGGAGTCCCATCGACGCCAAGCAAGCCCAGGAAAAACTGATCTACATCCTTGCGTATCCAAGTGAAGCGGCCGCCAAAAAGAGCTGGAAGGACTTCGGCAGCGACCCGGAGTGGAAAAAGGTCAAAGCCGAAACCGAAAAGAACGGCAAGCTGGTGACGAAGGCCGAGTCGGTGTATTTGAATCCGACCGATTATTCGCCGATCAAGTGAGAGGTGAGTGGTGAGTGGTTCGGCGAATCTTAACGACGTATATTGAACTCTAACGATAGTGGTTGACCACTCACTACTCACCACTCACCAAAAATGCCGATCATCGAAGCCGACGGGCTTTCGAAAACCTATCGAGTGTTTCAGAAGAAGGAAGGGCTGCTCGGCGCCCTGCGCGGCCTGTTTCGCCGCGAGTACAAGGAAGTGCGCGCTGTGGACGGCGTCTCGTTTCAAATCGAGCCGGGCGAGATCGTCGGCTTTCTCGGGCCCAACGGCGCCGGCAAGACGACGACGCTCAAAATGCTCTCCGGGTTGATCTACCCGACCACGGGCACGGCGCAAGTCTTGGGCCACGTCCCTTGGAAACGGGAAGACGCCTTTCGCCGCCGCTTCGCCCTCGTCATGGGCCAGAAGAACCAGCTCTGGTGGGACCTGCCCGCCGGCGACAGCTTCGAGCTGCACCGCGAAATCTACTCGTTGCCGCTCGATCAATTCAAGCGGACACTGGGCGAATTGACCGATCTCTTCGGCGTGGGCAGTCTCGTCCGTCAGCCGGTGCGCGAACTGTCCTTGGGCGAGCGTATGAAAATGGAGCTGATCGCCTCGCTCTTGCACCAGCCGCAGCTTTTGCTCCTGGACGAGCCGACCATCGGCCTGGACGTGGTCGCCCAGGTCACCATTCAAAAGTGTCTGCGCGACTACAACGCCCAGCGCGGCGTGACCATCCTTCTTACCAGCCACTATATGCGCGACGTGGAAGCGCTATGCCGCCGCGTGCTCGTCATTACGCACGGCAAGCTGGTCTACGACGGGCCGCTCGCGCGCATTCACGAGCAATTCGGCCAGACCAAGCTCGTGCGTCTGCAGTTCGAGAATAACGAATGCCCGCCCGGGCTGGAGCGCTACGGCGAGGTGGCCCGGCGCGAAGGACCGGTCGCGGACCTGAAGGTCGAACGCGGCCAGGTGCCCGAAGTGCTGGCGGCCATCCTGGGCGCCTACACCGTCGTGGACATGAGCGTGCAAGACCCGCCCCTGGACCAGGTCATCGCCAAGGTCTTCGAATCCGGCTCGAACGGAGAGCTAACCACGAAGGACACGAAGGGCCACGAAGGAAAGAAATGATCGGTTCTCTCTTTTCGTGTCCTTTCGTGTTTTTCGTGGATCATAATGAAATACGCCAAAATACTCCGCATCTCCCTGGTCGAGCGCTTGGTTTACCGGGCGGACTTTTTCGTCAGCACGCTGTTTCGCTTTCTGCCGCTGGTGACGACCTTTCTCCTTTGGGATGCGATTTACGACAGTTCCGGGTCGACCGAGTTCGGCGGTTTCACGCGCGACAAGATGATCGCCTATTTGCTCCTCGTGCAAATCAGTCGCATGTTCTCCAGCATGCCCGGCCTTTCTGGCAGCATCGCCCACGACATCCGTCACGGCGACCTCAAAAAGTATCTGCTGCAACCGATCGACATGATCGCCTATCTCTTGTCGTACCGCATCGCTCACAAGCTGGCGTACATCGCCACTACGGCGCTGCCCTACGCGATCCTGTTTTTCCTGTGCCGGCACGTGTTCACGAGCTTCCCCGACTTCATCACCTTCTCGGCCTACGTCGCCTCGCTCGTCTTGAGCTTCATGCTCGGCTTTTTCTTCGAAGCGTGCATCGGCATGGTGGGCTTCTGGTTTCTCGAGGTGACTTCGCTCTTCTACATCGTCGGCATCCTCAACTTCTTCGTCAGCGGCCAGATGTTTCCGCTCGATCTGTTAGCCGACTGGCTGCCCGGTTGGGTAGTGGTCCTATTGCAAAACCTGCCCTTCCAGTATTTGGCGTACTTCCCCGCAATGGTGTTTCTCGAGATGAAAACCGGCTGGGAGCTGGCTATCGGGCTGCTGCTCGAAGCGGCCTGGGCGGTCTTCTTCTTCCTGCTGGCGCGGTGGATGTACCGCCTCGGCCTGCGCCGCTACAGCGCTTATGGTGGATGAACTGGGCCTGTTTGGCTTGGACCAATATTCCTGCAAGTGGCGCATCCAGCTTGGATTATCGCGTACTAACTAACATGTAATCCGAAATCAATCCTGGCGACCGCGGCGCGATCAGCATAGTCTAGCAACTTTGCCCTTAGGGCAGCAAATGCAACCGGCAGCCGTCGATCCCGTGCAGCTTATCGACCAGGCTCGACTAGGAATGTCCGACGCCTTGGGCAGCTTGCTGGAACTTTATCGCGGCTACCTGCGTTTGCTCGTACGGCTGCAAATTGGCCGCCGGCTGCGCGCCAAGGTCGACGATTCGGACGTCATCCAGGAAACCTTTTTGCAAGCGCACCGCCAATTCGAGCATTTCCGAGGCCGAACCGAAGGCGAATTGGTCAACTGGCTGCGGCAGATTCTGGCCGGCAGTCTGGCCCAGGTGATTCGCAGGTATAAGACGAAGCGCCGGGACATGTACTTGGAGCAGGAGTTGGCAGCGGCTTTTGATCGGTCGTCGCAAGGCATGGTCAAAAACCTGGTGACGCCCAAGAGTTCACCGAGCAGCGCCGCGGTCCGGCGCGAGCAG
Organism: Gemmataceae bacterium; assembly: GCA_022614915.1. Lineage (GTDB taxonomy): Bacteria > Planctomycetota > Planctomycetia > Gemmatales > Gemmataceae > JAKEFD01. The sequence continues at coordinate 6,113 of JAKEHV010000537.1, forward strand.
TCCGTGTTGCTGGCAGATGCGCT
>JAKEHV010000538.1 GCA_022614915.1 Gemmataceae bacterium
CCGACGCGCATCGATATTTTGCGGCCAGACGTGCCGCCGGAACTCGTCGGCGTCGTCCGCCGGCTGTTGTCCAAGGCGCCGCAGCAGAGGCCTGCAAGCGCCGCCGAAGCTGCGGCCTTGCTGGCGCCCTTTGCCGCGCCCAACAACGGCGCCTCGCAAAAAACCGTGGCTCAAGCCAATGACTCGTCGGCGCCTCCGCCTTCGCTGGTAGATCGCCAAGTCGCGACTCCGGAACACGGCTTCACCTTGGTGACCGAGTCCGCGGTTCAAGGTCCTCCCTCATCAATGTCGTACGAGCGCGGCTGGACGCTCACCACGGAATCGGTGCCCCCGCAGCTCCATCCCCTCTCGAGCGAAGGGAATCGCGGCGGGCCGCACGCCCAACACTCCGCGCGGGAGCAAGCGGCGCCGGCGGCGGTTGAAATCGTGCCCGCCCTTGCCCCCGTTGCGCTGCTCCAGCCTGCGCCGACGCCTTCGACCCATGCACGCCTGGGACTGCCGATTGTGCTGGGTATAGCCGGCGTCGGTGTGCTCTTGATCGTGCTCGTCGTCGTCCTGCTCCAAGGACAAAGCGGCGCGGGCACGAATTCGACGGCAAAAGACAAACTGAAGCGGCCCGCGGTCAAGGTGGACCCGCCGCAGATTCTGGCGTCAGTCGGACCCAACGAGAAAGCCGATCCATACCCTAAACCTTTCGACTTCGATCCCAAACTCGCGAAACCGCCCGCGGACGGCAAGGTGTTTCTCACGGAGCTTCTGGAATTCGACATCAAAGGCATTGCGATGTGGTGGAAGTTCGGTAAGAACGGCCGCCTGGGCGACCCCAACAACAGCATCATCGAAGTGAGCGGCAACCTCTATCTCAAGGGCCTGAGCACGCATCCCCCCAATCACGCCAGTCACTGTCGCGTTTGCTTCGTGCTGGGCAAGAAGGCTTCTTCGCTTCACGGCGCCGCGGGCCTCGCCGATTACAAAGGCTGGGGTCCAGCGCCGACGCGCTTCGTCATCATGGGCGACGACAAGGTCCGCTGGCGCTCGAATCTCATTACCAAATGCGGCGATTCCGAAGCGTTCAACCTCGATGTGAAGGACGTTGACGTTCTGGAATTGCGCGTCTATGTCGATGGGATTATCGCGGACGGATCACGCGCCGTCTGGCTCGATCCCTACCTTTTGGTTGATTAGTGGCACTGCTTGCCGGCCACGCCATCGGGATGCGCAATTTCCTTACTCATCGCTTTGTCTTTACACTTTTTTTACGCCCACATCTTCGATCTTAACCCTCATTTGACATCGGCCCGGCTAGCATTCTATCGATGAGCTCCGTGCGCGAGAAAGGACGAGTCATGCAAGATCTCTTTTACGTCGCTTTGGGATTTGTGTTCGCCGTGGCGTGCTTTGGACTGTTGTCCCTTTGCGACCGGCTGATGGGAGGCCAGCGATGAGCGGCATTGAATGGATCGGAATGCTGGTTGCCGTCGGGCTGCTGGTTTATTTGATCGTCGCACTCTTGAAACCGGAGTGGTTCTCATGACCACAAATGCCTGGATTCAATTGGGGATCTTCTTGGGCTTGCTTGTGGCTCTTGTTAAGCCGCTGGGCTGGTACATGGCCCGCGTCTATGAGGGGCAGCCCTGCGGCACGGACCGCGCGCTCGGCTGGCTCGAGCGACTCATTTATCGGCTGGGCGGCATCCACCCCGAGGGCGAGATGACCTGGCGCGGTTATGCGGTCGCGGTGTTGTTATTCAACTTCGTGGGTTTGGCCGTGCTGTACGGCATCCTGCGGCTGCAACACCTGCTGCCGCTCAACCCGCAAGAGTTTGGCGCCAACAGTCCGGACCTGGCGTTCAACACGGCGGTGAGCTTCACGAGCAATACCAACTGGCAAGCCTACGCCGGTGAATCGACGATGAGCTATCTGTCGCAGATGCTCGGCCTCACCGTGCAGAATTTCCTGTCTGCGGCCACCGGCATGGTGGTGCTGGTCGCGCTCATCCGCGGCTTTGTGCGGCGATCGGCGGAAACCATCGGCAACTTCTGGGTCGATCTGACGCGCACCACGTTGTACATCTTGTTGCCGCTGTCGTTCATTCTCGCATTGGTGCTGGTGTCGCAAGGCGTGATCCAAAACCTGCGCGGCTACGAGACAGCGACACGCGTGCAGGCGACGTCCATCGAGGAACCGAAGAAAGACGCCGACGGCAAACCCGTCGTGGACGCCAAGGGCAAGCCGGTCATGGAGAAGAAAGAAGTGACCGAGCAAACACTGCCGATGGGCCCGGCCGCCTCACAGGTCGCGATCAAGCAGCTCGGCACCAACGGCGGCGGTTTCTTCAACACGAACGGGGCGCATCCTTACGAAAACGCCACGCCGCTTTCCAATTTCTTGGAATTGCTGGCGATCCTGCTTATTCCGGCGGCGCTGTGCTACACCTTTGGCGTCATGGCCGGCGACACACGCCAGGGCTGGGTAGTCCTGGCGGCGATGTTCGTAATCTTTATCCCGCTCGCCATCGGCGCCGTTGCAGCCGAGCAATCGGGCGTACCCGCCTACGGGGGCATGGGTGTCGATCAGACCGCTTCGAGCGCGCAATCCGGCGGCAATATGGAAGGCAAAGAGGTTCGCTTCGGCATTGCCACCAGCGCCATCTGGGCAACCGCGACCACCGCCGCCTCCAACGGCAGCGTCAACTCGATGCACGACTCGTACACGCCTTTGGGCGGCCTCATCCCCATGTGGCTCATGCAGCTCGGCGAAGTCGTTTTCGGCGGCGTCGGCAGCGGCCTTTACGGCATGCTCATGTTCGCCATCGTCGTCGTGTTCGTCGCCGGCCTCATGGTGGGCCGCACGCCGGAATACCTCGGCAAGAAGATCGAAGCCTTCGAGATGAAGATGGCGTCGTTGACCATTTTGATCCCGCCGGCTGTCGTGCTGATCGGCACGGCCATCGCTGTCCTGGGCCCGGGCCTGGATTACACCGTGCCGGACACCGGGGATGTGAAGGGCAACTTGAATAACCCGGGCGCTCACGGGTTTTCGGAAGTGCTCTACGCCTTTTCGTCGGCGGGAAACAACAATGGCAGTGCGTTTGCCGGCATCACGGTGAACGAGCCGTTTTACAACACGGCTTTGGGGCTGGCGATGCTGTTCTCGCGCTACTTTCTGATCGTGCCCGTGCTGGCCATCGCCGGCGCGCTGGCGCGGAAGAAATACACGCCCGTAGGCGCCGGCACGCTGCCGACGCATACGCCGCTGTTCGTTGGCCTGCTCACCGGCACCGTGATACTGGTCGGAGCGCTGACGTTCATCCCGGCACTAGCGCTGGGGCCGATCGTGGAACATTTGCAAATGATTGCACGCTGACATGCGAACCAAACCTGCGCAGGGTGGCATGCATGCCACCCGACGGAAACCGACTCCAAAGGAAAACTGAAATGTCCGCAACCGCAAAAGCCCGACCGTTGTTCGATCCGCACATTGTGAGGCGGGCTGTTTGGGATTCCCTCACCAAGCTCGATCCGCGCCGGCAGATTCGCAATCCCGTCATGTTCACCGTATGGGTGGGCAGCATCCTGACGACGTGCTTGGGAATCCATGCGCTCTTTGTGCCCGGCACGGAATCGCCCGCGTTCATCCTGGGCGTCTCGGCCTGGCTGTGGTTTACCGTGATCTTCGCCAACTTCGCCGAAGCGATGGCGGAGGGGCGCGGCAAGGCGCAGGCCGACGCACTGCGGCAAGCGCGGCGCGACATCGTGGCCAAACTGCTGGACGAGCCACGCCACGGCGCTAAATACCGTTCGGTCTCCGCCCACAACTTGCGTAAGGGCAACATCGTTCTGGTCGAAGCGTGCGACATGATACCCGCCGACGGCGAGGTGATCGAGGGCGTCGCCTCCGTGAACGAAAGCGCCATCACCGGCGAAAGCGCACCGGTCATCCGCGAAAGCGGCGGCGACCGTTCCAGCGTCACGGGCGGCACGACAATCCTTTCCGATTGGCTCATCGTGCGCGTCGTTGCCAATCCGGGCGAGACGTTTCTGGATCGCATGATCGGGCTTGTCGAGGGCGCTAAACGGCAGAAAACGCCCAACGAAATCGCCCTCGATATCCTGCTCGCCGCCATTACCATCATCTTTCTGTTCGCCTGCGTGACGCTGCTGCCGTTTTCGCTTTACAGCGTCAAGGAAGCCGGCCAGGGCACGCCCATCACCGTCACGGTGCTGGTCGCCCTCTTGGTTTGCCTCATTCCCACGACGATCGGCGGCTTACTGTCGACCATCGGTATCGCCGGCATGGACCGGATGATTCAAGCCAACGTCATCGCGATGTCCGGCCGCGCTGTCGAGGCGGCGGGCGACGTCGATGTTTTGCTTCTGGATAAGACGGGCACTATCACGCTGGGCAACCGCCAAGCGGTCGAGCTATTGCCGTCGCCGGGCGTACCGGTGCAGACGCTGGCGGACGCGGCCCAGCTGGCCTCGCTGGCCGACGAAACGCCGGAAGGACGCAGCATTGTTGTCTTGGCGAAAGAAAAGTATCAACTGCGCGGCCGCAATATCAACGAATTGCACGCATCGTTTATCGCGTTCTCGGCGCAGACGCGCATCAGCGGGGTCAACTTGGACGGACGGCAAATCCGCAAGGGCGCTGCGGATGCCATCAACGACTATGTGCGGCTGCATGGCGGCGCCGTGCCCGCCGAGGTGGAGCGCATCGTGACCGACATCGCCAAGCGCGGCGGCACGCCGCTGGTCGTCGCGGAAGGCGGTCGTGCTTTAGGCGTGATTCACCTCAAGGACATCGTCAAAGGCGGCATCAAAGA
>JAKEHV010000087.1 GCA_022614915.1 Gemmataceae bacterium
ACGGGCTGTCGTTGACGCCTTTGGAATACCTTTCAGCCTGAACGAGTACGCCTTGCGGGCCGATGGTGATCTTTTTCGCTTCGATTATGCCGAGAATCTGTCGACCGACGCACAGGGCGTAGTCTGCAGGTCCGTTAGCGGTCGGGAACTCTTCAATGGCACTGCGGTCGTAGTCCGGCAGCGACTTACCGTCGACGAAGGGAACGATCTTCCAGCCTTGGGCGGCGAGCGCAATGTCCACCCGTTTCTTGCGGGTTTGCTGTTCGGATTCGTAGGCGATGGACATGGGCACTATCCAAGGGATAGCAAAACTCCATTATGGCGCATAGGAATTCTCGTGTCCATCACCCGGTTTTGCATTGTTTCAGCAATGGGAGCAAGGTGAAAGCAACGGGCAGGGATTTTCAAGCAAGGATGCCATCACAGTCGCTACAACATCTTCATGTCACAGCACGCGCAAGCACTTCTTTTCGCCCGGCAACTCTATGCGGCCGGGCGGCTGGATGAAGCGGAGCAAACCTACCAGGAAATCGTCCGCGCCGACCCGAATGATGCCGAGGCGTGGTGTTTTCTCGGACTCTTGAGCCGGGCGCGCGGCCGCTTCGATGAGGCTGCCGAGCACTATCGCCGGGCGCTCGACGCGTGGCCGGACTTCGTCGAGGTGCTCAATAACCTCGGCAACATTCTGGTGCTGCAGGGCAAATTGGTGGAAGCCGAAGAGCGTTTCCGCCATGTGCTGCGGCTGCGGCCCGATCACGCCGAGTCGCACAACAACCTCGGCGTGGCCCTGCGCTATCTGGGCAAACCCGCCGACGCGGTCGCCTCGTACCGCGAAGCCTTGCGCATCCGCCCCGAGTATGCCGACGCCCTGAACAACCTGGGCGATGCGCTTTATGCGCTGGGGCGAACCGACGAAGCGGTCGCTTGCTATCAGCACGCGCTGCGGCTTCGGCCCAATTACGCCGAGGCGCACAACAATCTCGGTGTGGCTTTGGCGCGGCTGGGCAAAACCGACGAAGCGGTCGCCCACTACCAGGAAGCCTTGCGGCACAGGCCCAAATACGTCGAAGCGTACAGCAACATGGGCAACGCTTTGGCGGCGCAGCTTAAGCGAGCCGAGGCCGTCGCCGCCTATCAGCAAGCACTCGCGCTCAAGCCGGACTACGCGCCCAGTCATTACAACCTGGGCATCGTGTTGGCTGAAAGCGGCAAGCTGGACGAGGCCGTTGCCAGCTATCGACAAGCGCTCCACTTCCGGCCGGGTTATGCCGAGGCGCTCGGCAATTTGGGACATGCCTATCGGGCGCAAGGCAACTTGGGCGAGGCAATGGACTGTTACCATCAGCTCGTGGATTTGAAGCCGGGTGATCCGGAAGCGCACATGAGCCGGGCCATGACTTGGCTGCTCTTGGGCGACTACGAACGCGGCTGGCCGGAGTATGAATGGCGTTGGCAATGCAAGGAATTCGTCCGCCCCGCCTTCGCGCAACCGCTTTGGGACGGGACGCCGCTCGCCGGGAAGACGATTCTCCTTACCGCGGAGCAAGGGCTGGGCGACACGCTGCAATACATTCGCTACGCCAAGGTGGTAAGAGAGCGCGGCGGCCGTGTGCTGTTTCACAGTCCGAAAGCACTGGTCAAGCTGGTGGCCGATTGTCCGGGCATCGATCAAGTCGTGCCGCCGGGGACCGATCTGCCGGCGTTCGACGTGTATGCCCCGCTGTTAAGTTTGCCGAGTATTTTGGGCACGACTTTGAGCAACGTCCCGGCGGAAGTGCCGTATCTTGGCGCGCGCCAAGAACTCGTGGATTACTGGCGGCACGAACTGGAGCGCTTTCCGGGCTTCCGCGTCGGCATTGCCTGGCAGGGCAATCCACAGTTTCGCGCGGATCGCTATCGCTCCGTGCCCTTGGCCGAATTCACGGAGCTGGCCAAGGTCCCGGGCGTTCGGCTCGTGAGTTTGCAAAAAGTACACGGCGTCGAACAGATCGCACAAGCCGGCTTCGAAGTCATCGACCTCAGCCAGCGCTTGGACGAAGCCGCGGGGCCGTTTCTCGATACTGCGGCGGTGATGAAGTGCGTGGACCTCGTCATCAGCACCGATACGGTCATCGCCCATCTCGCCGGCGCTTTGGGCGTGCCCGTGTGGGTCGCCCTGTCTGCGTCGTCCCATTTTTGCTGGCTCATGGATCGAGAAGACAGCCCCTGGTATCCGACGGCGCGGCTGTTCCGCCAGCAGCGCTTCGGCGACTGGCAGGAAGTGTTCGCGGCAATGGCCGGCGCGCTTCGCCAAACGACCGGCAAGAAAAAGGCGCAGGCCAAAGACCAAAAACTTTCCGTGCGCGTGGAGATAGCGCCCGGCGAACTGATCGATAAGCTCACGATACTATTGATCAAAAAAGCACGGCTTAAGGATTCGGCGAAGATCAGCCATGTGGAGGCGGAATTGGCGGCGCTCATGGCGGTGCGCAACAAAGAGGTGCCCATGTCGCCCGAGCTCGCGCAACTGACCGCTGAGCTGCGCGCCGTCAATGAAACCCTTTGGGACGTCGAGGACAAGCTGCGCCGCTGCGAGCGCGAACAGCGCTTTGGCAGGCTGTTCGTGGGACTGGCCCGCTCCGTCTACGTGAATAACGACAAGCGGTCGGCTTTGAAGCGGCGCATCAACGAATTGCTCGGCTCGAAGTTTCAAGAGGAGAAAAGCTACCCCTCGTATACGTCGCCCAAGGCGCGACCGTAGAAATAGGCACCGACTGCAGGGCGGGGCCGGCAGCGGCTATTGTTTGCTTTTTTCGATCCGCACCAAGCACTCCCCCGCAGCAAGGCTGCTCCAAATCACTGGGCCCATCCTTTCCGCCGCCGGGTCGTAGAATGCCAATTCATAAATGCCGGTGACGCTGTAGGTGTCCGGTTCGGTGAAGGTGAACCAGTCATTGAGCTCCACCGTGCGGCTAAAAGTCTCGCCGGGCTTCAAGATCTTCAAAAAGCCCCTGCCGCCCCAATGCTCCGGATCACCGGTGTCGGGGACGGACTCGCCGCCGCCCGCGCTGCGATAGGCGAGAAAGCGAAACTGGTTGTCGCGCGAACCGCGCTGCTGCCCGCCCACCTGGAAGGCCATTGCTTCCGCGCCGACGTTGCGAATCTCCATTTTCAGGTTGATCTTTTCCCCAACCCGGAAAGATTCTTTCTCCGGCGTCCAGCGCACTTCCAGGCGATGTCCCGGGTTCTTACGCAGGTGCACGTCGACCTTGAGATGCTTGGCGATCTTCTGGGCGGCGGCCGTGCCGTGAATCGTGCACGAGAAACCCATGTTGCCGTCTGGGCCGCGATTCGAGCATCCCCAAACCCGCAGGGGGACGCCGGCGATGATCAAGACCGTGGCCCCTCGGCCGGCTTTTTCGCTGACCGGCCCCGCGTCGCGCATGTCGAGATAAAACTGCGTGTTGTCGTTATCCATCGAGCGGATCGTCGTCGTTTTCCCAAACGTCGTGCCAATCTCTTCGCCGAGGATGATCTCGACGCCGTCGGCGCACTTGAGGCGCTGGCCTTTGCCTTCATAATGGGCAAGGGAGATCCCATCTTTCAGCTCACCCGCCCACGCAGCCGGGGACCAGAATAGGCAGACTACACAAGCGGCAAGAATAATGCGCATGAAAGCACCTCCTCGTCCTTCAATGATATAGACGATGTTTCCGCTCGATCGGCGCTATCGAAATTGCTGTCTACGAAACGAGTTCGCGAATGGCTTGCCCCTCGGACAACGGAAACGGCCGGCCTTCGGGCGAGAGATAATGGATGCCGTGCGGGTCGTAACCCAAAAGCGTAAAGACCGAGGCGTGGATGTCGGCGGGGGACAACGGGGATGACTTGGGGTAAGCGCCGTGGGCATCCGATTCGCCGATGAGTTGCCCGCCGCGCACGCCGCCGCCGGCCAGCACCATGGTGTAGCATTGCGGCCAATGGTCGCGGCCCGCGGTGCGGTTGATGAGTGGTGTGCGGCCGAAGTCGCCCATCCACACGACCAGCGTTTCGTCGAGCAGGCCGCGGTCGGCGAGGTCTTCGATCAAGGCCGCATAGGCTTGTTCCATGCGCGGCGCGAGGCTGGTCTGCAATCGCACAAAGTTGTTTTCGTGCGTGTCCCAGGTGATGCTCGGACCGTTCACAGTCGTAACGAAGCGGACGCCGCGTTCGACGAGACGGCGGGCCAAGAGGTGCGATTGGCCCCAACTGTGCCGGCCATAGCGCTCGCGCACCTGCGCCGGCTCGTCGGAAAGATCGAAGGCCCGTTGCACCTCGGCCGCGCTGGCTAATGTGAACGCCTTGTTTTGGTTCACATCAAAATCCGCACCAGAACGCACATGGCCGACGCCGTCCAAGCGTTCCAAAAGGCCGCGGCGCTCGTGCATGCGCGCCGCCGTGACGCCTTCGGTCAGCCCGATATTGGCGACACGGAAACCCGGTGCGTTGGGGTCGGCGTTCAAGACCAGGGGATCGTAGCGTGCGCCCAGGCAGCTTCCATATTGGCCCGGTGTGATGTAGGCCGAGCTATCGCAATGCGGCGAGGGAGTGATGACGTATGGCGGCAAGGCGCTCGCATAGCCGTCGCGCTGAGCCAGCCAGCCGACCAGCGTGCCGAAGCTGGGATAATCACTGCGACTGGGGTTGATCAGCGTGCTGTCGATGCGATAAGGCCGGCCGACGATGGACCAATACATGCCAGTGTTGTGCTGCGTTTGCCGGTGTTGCACGGAGCGGACAATCGCGAGCTTGTCGGCATGGCGGGCCAGGTGCGGCATGAGCTCGGAAAAGTGGATGCCGGGGACGTTGGTGACGATGGGATGAAACTGACCGCGGATGTTATCCGGGGCGTCCGGCTTCATGTCGAAGAGGTCCAGGTGGCTCGGAGCGCCGCAGTTGAAGATCAGGATGACGGAGCGGGCCTTAGCGCGGCCGGCCGGTTGAGTCGCTTGGGCGCGTCGCCAATCAGACCAGAACAGACTCAATGCGCCGCCAGCGGATGCGGCCAGGAAGCGGCGGCGCGGGAAGGCTTGGCGAGTCATTCAAAATCTCCAGAAGGAGACGTCGGCGGGGAACTTCCGGCAGGAGATAGTATTCTCCAACATATTGTAATCGGATGCAAGAGGCGAGTTAATGGGGAGATTCTCCGCGGCGCCATTTGCGCACGGGCCTACTTTTCCAAATATAGCCTTTTTTCTTGGATGTACGCTTCCACAGCGCGCGGCGTCATGTAACGAATGCTTCGGCCATCGGCGACACGTTTGCGGAGGTCCCGGCTCGAGATTTC
>JAKEHV010000539.1 GCA_022614915.1 Gemmataceae bacterium
AGCCAAAGCGGCGGAAAAGCGCCGCACTCCAAAGACACTTGAAACAGGTTCGTCTATACCAACGATGACGATTGTGCCGAACTTACCTGTTTCAAGAGGCGATCATGGACATTCACAGCATTCATGGCCGCGAAATCCTCGATAGCCGGGGCAATCCGACGCTGGAAGTGGAAGTGATCCTGACCGACGCGGCAGCGGGGCGTGCGGCCGTGCCCAGCGGGGCGAGCACCGGGGCGCACGAGGCAGTCGAACTGCGCGACGGCGACAAGAAACGCTACCTCGGCAGGGGCGTGCTCAAAGCCGTCCAGAACGTTAACGAAATGATCGCGCCGCGGCTTGTGGGCCATGCCGCCATGGACCAGACCGGCATCGACGCCATCATGATCGACCTGGACGGCACTCCCAACAAAGGTAAGCTCGGGGCCAACGCCTTGCTGGGCGTGTCGCTTGCCGTCGCACACGCGGCGGCCAATTCGCTCGGCCTGCCGCTTTATCGCTATCTCGGCGGCGTCAATGGCAAGATCCTTCCCGTGCCGCTCATGAACGTCTTGAATGGCGGCAAGCATGCGGACAACAATGTTGATTTCCAGGAGTTTATGATCATGCCGCTCGGCGCATCGAGCTTCCGCGAGGCGCTGCGCATGGGCGCCGAGGTTTTCCATTCGCTTAAGAAAGTGCTGCACGACAAACACCTGAGCACGTCGGTCGGAGATGAAGGCGGCTTCGCGCCCAACCTCAAGTCCGTCGACGAAGCCTTTGAAGTCCTGGCACAGGGGGTCGAAAAGGCCGGCTACAAGCTCGGCGACGACGTCGCCTTCGCACTCGACCCGGCCACCACCGAGCTTTTCGAGGAAGCCAAATCGAAAGGCAAAAAAGGTTACTGCTTCTTTAAAAGCAACCCGGACAGAGTTATTAGCACGGACGAGATGATCGAGCTGTGGAAGGGTTACTGCAAAAAGTGGCCCATTCGCTCTATCGAAGACGGCTTGGCCGAGGACGACTGGGACGGCTGGCAAAAACTGACCCGCGACCTGGGCGACAAGGTCCAGCTTGTCGGCGACGATTTGTATGTGACCAACGTCAAGCGGCTGCAACAGGGCATCGATAAGAAGGCCGGCAACAGCATTCTGATCAAGGTCAACCAGATCGGCACGCTGACCGAGACACTCGACGCTATTGAGTTGGCGCGGCGCAACGGCTTCACGGCCATCGTCAGCCACCGCAGCGGCGAGACAGAAGACACGACCATCGCGGACATCGTGGTAGCGACCAACGCGGGCCAGATCAAGACGGGATCGGCGAGCCGGACGGACCGCATCGCCAAGTACAATCAGTTGTTGCGGATCGAGGAAGACCTGGGCGATTGCGCGCGGTATGGGGCGGAGCTTTGGCGGCGGTGAGCACAGGGCTCTCGTACCCAGGCTCCGCCTGGGTACGCATTCCTAGAGGCTCTGCCTCTGCGCCGGCCGCACCGCGTCGAAGCGGAAATCGTGACATGCAGAAACGAGCATTAGTTTTCATATTCGTCCTTTGCTCGTTGGCTATTCCTTTCTTTGTCGTCCGATGGGCCTTAACTCCGGCGCCAGGTGTCACGCGGACAAACTTTGTGCAGCGTCATTCTGGGATGACGTTGCTAGAGATTAAGGCAATTATGGGCAGAGCAGCGGATCAGAGTGATAACGGGACACATATTTGGGTCGGCAATCAGGGATTCGCCGTCATCACGGGTAACGACGGCTCTTTTCGAGGAAGTTTCAACATAGGCGGCAAGCAAGTTGAAGCTCTTGGTCCGGCTCCTGCATCGTTTTTCGCGAGGGTTCGTCGTTGGCTTGGATTCTAGCTGCCTAAGGATTTGCAATGCTGCTGTACCTTCGCCAACGATTTTTGTTTTTCGCAACGCTGATGATTGCGATGTCGTTGGCCGCGGCAGTCGTGTTGGCCCCCTTTTGGCCGGATGCCGATCCGCCGGCGCTGGTGGCGTTGTTCGCTCGTGACGCTGTTGTGCGGCAAACTTCTTTGGCATCCGCGGCCGGGCTGGCCGTCACCGCTTTCGTGTTCTTCCGGCCTACTGGCTTCTTACGCCTGAAGAAAAACAAATCTGAGCCGCCAAACCCAAGCGCGGGAGCATAACATGCTCTGGTGGCTCGTCGATAACGCCAAAATTAGTTTTCTTTTTCTGGGCATCGTCGCCTTGTGTTTCGGCGTTGCCTTTTGGCTCAACAAGAGAGTGAAGTATCTGGGCGGTGTGGCGGCGGCGGTAGTGGCCATTGCCTTCGTTTGGATGTTGACGCGCATCGTGGTGACCGATCGCATACAGCTGGAACTCAATCTGCACGCCATGGCGGAGGCGGTCGTTGCCGGTAAAACGAGCGACTTGCTCGAGCACTTCGCCAAGGACTTTGAGTTTCGGAGCTACGATCGCGCAAGCGCCGCCAAGTACGCCGTCGATATAGCCGCCAGATACAAAGTGGGACAGGTTCGGTTTTGGAGCGTGGATGTCGAAGAAGTGTCGCGCGAAAAGAAACTCGCGACAGTCGGGTTCAATCTGACCGTTTTCGACAATCAGGGGGCGGTTTTGCACGTGGACGAGGTTCAATGCCGATTCGTCCTCGAGAACGACAAATGGAAGCTGCAACAGGCAAAGTTCAACAAGGAGGGACAGATTCCCAGAAAGTGACAATCACCTTTTATCGGCAAGATGTGAGCGCGAAACGTAAACGGCCGATTAGAGGTCGAGCTTCCAGGCGCGCATTTCGTCCAGCAGCGGTTCGTGCGTCAGGTTGAACTGCAGCGGCGTCACCGTGATGAAGCCTTCGCCGAGAGCCATGACATCGGTGTCCGGGTGCGGCTCCGGGCAGCCGAAGTCGGGGCCGCTCCAAAAGTACACCCGGCCGCGCGGATCGACGCGGCGGTCATAGGTCTCCGTGTAGGGCGCGACGTTTTGCGGCACGACGCGGATGCCGCGTACCGCGCCCTTCTCGAGACTCGGTATGTTGACGTTGAATAAGGCGCCCGGTTGC
>JAKEHV010000540.1 GCA_022614915.1 Gemmataceae bacterium
CTGGCGAGTTCAGATCGTGTACACGCATTGTCGAACGCAACTTGTTGAAATCCTAAGAGTTAACCGAAGTCACTCCGGCGTTAGCCGGACAGTAGTGAAAACCACTGTATAATCTTTCCAGTCGGTCCACTCTCCACCCCAGCACAGGGAGCCTGTCATGGATCAGCTTCGGCAGCAAGTCGCGCGGGCCCGGCGACGTTTGGTTCTGGAGCAATTCTTGGGCCGACTGGTTTGGTGCCTGCTCGGCGCCCTCACGCTGGCAACAATCGCCATCGCCGCGCCGCGACTAACCGCCATCGAAATTCTGCCCGACAATTGGGACATGGCCTGGCTCGTCGGCGCGCTCGGCGGCGGACTGCTCATCGCCGGCGTTTGGACGTTCATCACTAGTCGCAGTCAGCTCGACGCCGCCATCGAAATCGATCGCCGTTTCGAGCTGCGCGAACGCGTTGCCAGCAGTCTGTCGCTGTCGAGCGAAGACCAGGCCACCGAAGCCGGGCGCGCGGTTGTGAATGACGCGCTGCGCGCCGTGGGCCGCATCGACGTCGATGAAAAGTTCCGCGTCAAGCTCGATCGTCGCGCGTGGTGGCCGCTTGTGCCCGCCGCGATCGTGTTCGTGCTCGTCACGTTTTTCGATAACCGCAGCGCGCAAAGCAGCCTCGATCCGAACGCGCCGGTCAACATCGCTAAGCAAGTAAAGCAGTCGGCCGAAGCGCTGCGCAAGAAAATCGAAGAGCAGCGCAAGAAGGCCGAGGAGAAGGATCTTCAGGCGGCGAAGGACATCTTCAAAAAAATCGAGCTGGCGACACGCGAACTGGCCGACAAGAAAGACATCGATCGCACCAAAGCCGCCGTCAAGCTCAACGATGTGGCCAAGCAACTCGAAGAGCGTCGCCAGCAGCTAGGCGGAAAAGACGGCCTCAAAGAGCAGTTCCAAAACATGAAGAACCTCGGCGCCGGTCCCGCGGAGAAAGCGGCACAAGCCATGAAACAGGGCGATTGGCGGAAGGCGCTCCAGGAAATCGAAAAGCTCGCCAAGGACGTGCGCGACGGCAAGCTCACCGAAGAGGACAAACAGAAGCTGATGAAACAGCTTCAACAAATGAAGGACAAGCTTGAAGCGGCCAACCAGGCCCGCAAGCAGGCAATGGACGATCTCAAGAAGCAGATCGAACAGCAAAAGCAGCAGGGCAACCTGGCCAAAGCCGGCGACTTGCAGCGGAAGCTCGACCAAATGCAGAGACAGCAGCAGCAAATGAACAAGCTGCAGCAAATGGCCCAGCAGATGGCTCAAATGCAACAAGCGCTGCAACAGGGCGACAACCAAAAGGCCGCCGACGCCATGAACCAAATGGCCCAGCAGCTTCAGCAAATGCAGCAGGAAATGAACGAGATGGAAATGCTCGACGCCGCGCTCGATCAGCTCGAAATGGCCAAAGACGCCATGGCCTGCGAAGCCTGCATGGGCGAAGGTTGCGAAGCGTGCCAGGGCAACTTGGCCATGATGGGGATGGACGGCAACCTCGATGGCGAGCCCGGCATGGGAATGGGCGAAGGACGCGGCAGAGGTCCTCGACCGGACGAAAAGAACCCGACTAATCTCCGCGACTCACGAGTCAAACAGAAGAATCGCCCAGGCGCCGCCACGTTCGGCGGCATGGTCGAAGGCCCCAATCTCAAGGGCGACGTCTCCCAAAGCATCCAGGAAGAGGTGCAGGCCTTCAGCACCAAGCCGGCCGAGCCGCTCACCAACGAAAAACTCAGCAAAAGCCGCAGGCAACATGCGGAGCAGTACTTCAAAATGCTTCGCGAAGGCAAGTAAGCCAGCAGATACGCGTCATTTCGGCTAGTGTAGTCATCTCGCTCCGCGAGATGCATTTCCGCTCGCGGAGCGAGCGGTCTACACTTTTGGGCAAGTTGTCTTACTATGCGGCATTTCGGCTTGGGTGGACAACCTGCGCCCGCTGGCGTAGATTGGTCAACTTCTGCGGCCTCCTAGGGAGTTTGCCAGTCGCCGTAGAACCCCCCGTAAACGCCGACCCCCAGGGAATGCATCCTGGTAACTCGTCGGCGTCCGGCGGCTCGGCCGGCGTTCGCAATTTAGTTGCACGCTTTTTCGCCCTGGAACGGGCAGTGAATCTGCTTCGCCTCGACACGGAAAGGACCTCGCGATGCACACCCCAAATCAGTCACGCGTCTTCGTTTCATCATTTGCCCAAAAAACCAGGTGCATCCGAGTTGCGGTGATGTTATCACTCGCCGGAATGCTCTGCGGCCCCAATGCGGCGCATGCTCAGGAAGACCTCCCAGGTCTCTTCGAAAAAGCGCCGGCGAGCTTCACACCGGTCACGGATAAAGAACTGGCCGATGCCCGCGCCGACTTGGACGCACGGATGAAAGCGGTCGAGCAATTCGTACGGCCATCGAGCGAAAACGGCAAGAAATGGTTGAAGTACCTTCGCTGGGACGACTTGAAGAACGCGCTCGCCGCCGAAGGCGCGCCGGACCTGCGCGCCTTGGCCACCACGTATCAGCGCTTAAACCGCGATGAAAATGGCCTTGAGCTCTCCGCGTTTCGCCGCCTGGCCGACGCGCTGCAGCGCTTCATGCAACTGTCGCGAATCGCGCAGCAGCCCGATCAAGCAAAATACTTCGGCAGCCAGCTCGATCGCCTGAGGACGCAACTCGATGAGTACCGTGGCACGCCAACCGATGCCACCGCCGTTGAGATTGGCAGCCGCTTAGCGTTCATCGAGGGTTTGAATACCGCGCCCGATTTGGTCGCGGCCGTCAGGCGCGAGTTCGTTCGACCGAACGCATTCATGGATATTGCGACAGAGCTCATCGCCGAGGGCGCGGAGCCGATCAATCGCCGTGAACCGGTTCGCGATTGCATTCTCGGCACCAGTATCCGCAGCGACGCGCACACTACCGGTTCGGTCGGCGTCGCGACCATTCCGTCCGACGATAAGGCCGTCATTGAGTTCATTTCCGAGGGACGCACCAATTCCCGAAACGTCGGCAACAACGGCCCGGCGGTGATCCGCAGCACCGCGAACACCGATTTCACGGCCACGAAGCGCGTGGAGCTTTCCGATGCGGAATTCTCCGCCACCGCGTCGCGCTCTCACGCCACGACCGACACGCATTTTCAGTCTGTGTCCAAGCGCGGCGGCGGGTTGGGAAGTCGCCTCGTGTCGAACATCGGTTGGAAACGCGCGCACCAGAATGAGCGCCGCGCCGAATCGATCGCCGCCGACCACGCGGAAGACCGCATCGACCGCCGATTCAACGATGAGCTGAATGAAGAAGTACAGAAGGCACGCGAGCGATACGAAAACGATTATCGTCGCCCGCTCGAGCGGCGCGGCGCCGTGCCAAAGCACATCCGCTTTAGCTCCGACAAAGACTCGGTGAACCTCGAAGTGGCGCAAGCCAGCGCGAGCCAGCTTGGCGCCGCCGGCGCACCGCCCGATGCGCCCAGCGGCCACGACATGTCCATGCGCTTGCACGACTCGGCCGTCAACAATTATTCGGCCAATCTTTTGGGCGGCGCAACCGCCAGCCAGACAGAGCCGGACGAGGACCTAAAGTTCGACGTTAAGCTCCCGGATTGGATGAAGGACGCATGGAAGAATCGCAAGACCGAAGCGACCGACTCGCCCGCGGACGCCGGGCCATTCAAGCCGTATTCGCTGCGATTCCGCGACGGCCGCCCACTGAGCGTGGATTTCGCTGATGGGAAAGTGAAACTCACGATTCATATCTCCCGCCTCAAGTCGGGTGAGGAAACGTTCGCGAATTGGGACGTCACCGGCATCTACATTCCCGAACTCTCCGATGGCGGAATCTTGCTGCGGCGAGACGGCGACCTCGTGATGCTACCGGCCGATTTTAAGGGCTCGCTCTCGTCCCGCCAGGTTGCGGAACGCAGCAATCTTGAAAAAGAACTGAACGCCCGCTCCGCACAAGGCCGCGGGTTCCCTAAGACCGTCGAATTTGAGGCGCTCCAGCCAGAAGACAACCTGAAAACCGCGGGCCCGCTCGAATACAATCAGTTCAACAGCGATGGCGGTTGGCTGACCGTGGCCTGGGATCGGCGGAAAAA
>JAKEHV010000541.1 GCA_022614915.1 Gemmataceae bacterium
ATGGCCGGACTGCGGGGTTGTGCGCGTTGCTCATCCAAGCCACTTCGTACTACGTTCTCAACTTCGGCCGCGACGCGACCGTGGACATGCAGCTTTGTTTCGTGATGACGTTGGCGCTGTTCCTTTGTAGTCCTCACGCTCCGCGTGAGGACGCGCGTCCCGCTTCGCAGGAAGAGCATCGCTGGCGCCGGCACTGCTTTTGGGCTCTGCTCGGGATCAGTTGGATGATGAAACTGATCTATGGCCCGGTCCTGGTGGTTGCTGTTGTGCTGGCGTTTTGGGCCGTGCAGGGACAGCTTCGCAACGCGCTCAGGCCAGTGCACCTGTTGGGTCTGCTCGTGTTCGCGGTCATCGCGCTGCCGTGGACGGCCGCACTCGTTTGGCGAATGCCCGAAGCGCTCGAAGTCTGGCGGCATGAGACGCTTGGCCGGGCCCTGGGCGAAATGGACAGCAAGCCGTGGTGGTATTTTCTCGTACTGGTGACGTGGCTGCCGTTGCCGTGGACGCCGCTCGTGTTAGTGCGGCTGCGCGAGCATTGGCGCATGGCCTGGCGGGAAGGCAATCCGCGCGAGCGCTTCTTGAGCGTGTGGTTCCTTGCTCAAGTAATCTTGATCAGTCTTTCGGTGGACAAGCAGACAAGCTACATACTGCCGGCTTTGCCCGTGCTGACGCT
Source organism: Gemmataceae bacterium (assembly GCA_022614915.1). Lineage (GTDB taxonomy): Bacteria > Planctomycetota > Planctomycetia > Gemmatales > Gemmataceae > JAKEFD01. Next base: position 674 of record JAKEHV010000541.1, read on the forward strand.
CTTGGCCGCACCGCGCTTGGCGATGTGGGTCGAAACGCGGAAGGCTTCGAACGGACTTTTGTCACCGCGCCGTGCTGCGATTGTTGGATTGACCGTGTTCGTGCTTGGGTTCGTTGGGGTGACAACATGGTTGCTGCCTGGACGCGACGCTCGCCGCCCAGAGGTGGAACTTGCCCGCGCTCTCGTTCCGCGCGCTGACGGGCGCGGCACTGACGCGCCAGTGGTTTTCGGCCTTGGGCAGCATCCCGTGGTTTTCTACTCGAAAGCTCGACGCATTGAAGCGCCTAAAGACCTACAACGCGAATTGGAAAGCGGGCCTTGTTTGCAATTGCTGACCCATGTCGCGCATGTGCCGTTTCTAAAGACACTCGGTTCCGTCGAAGCGCTGGTCGAAATCGATGCATGCCATCCGGCCTATTCCAAGCGTACCGACCCATTGGTGCTGGTTTGGTTGCGCAGGAATTGAATTCTCCCCTCACCCAAACCCTCTCCCTCCAGGGCGAGGGGAGCATGCTATTTCCGCGGAGTCGCGACCGAGATGTCCGCACGCACCCTTCTGGTCCAATGCAGAACCTGCGCGATCTCGCGAAGCATGGCTGCGGTTTCGCGTTCGAGCCTCCGCGCCATGTTCGCCGGAGGAAAAACGGCGGCCAGTCGATTCGTGTGTTGTTTAGTGAGCTGGTTCATATGCCTCCTTTGGGATTCTCAACGATACTGTACAAAAAGGAAGCAATCGTTGTGCCGTTGGTCAACTGAATGAGACCATTGTTATAACTGCATAGGAGTTAGCAAGTTATAGATCGGCGCCTATACGCCGAAGTAACCGCACATAATGTAATGGCTACAAGTGGTTGAAAGAATCATCCGCTGCTTGCCACTGTTTTCAAATCAGCGCGTTGGCCTTCGTAGGTTTCCGAAAACGCTAGGGCTTGGGCATTGGGCTGGTTGTTCCATGCCGCGCAGGCCTGCCGATAGACCGTCGGCCACCAGTTTTCGTGTTTGGTCAAACCCTGGTCGCGGACCGCGTGCCAATTGCTCAGGATGCGCGACCAGCACTTGTCGCCGTAGGCCAGGGCTTCCTTCCATTCGCCGATTTGGGGAATGTACCAGAGCCGGCCCAGTTGCGCATGCAGCACTTCGTCGGCCCAATCGTAATCCTGAAACGTCGCGGCCAGCGGAATGCCGGACTCGACGCCTAGTTCCCATTCGTAGCGCTTGCCGGTCTTCGTCATGAGGCCTTGCTCGATGAAGTACAAGACGGCATGGCGCTCAATCGGCGTGCACTCCGTGTTGAGCCGATAGGACCAATTGTGCGTGATGCGGATCGTCGTCCAATCGACGCCCAGGGCGACGAAGCCGACTTCGCCCATCATGGCGTGGCGGGCTTCGTCCCAGAGCTGCCGGGACATGTCGCGATAATACTCCCACGGCTTGCCCTTGGTCTCGACGATGATGCTGGCCATCATTTCCGGCACGTCGATCTCGCGCAAGCGTTTGTAAAGCATCATCAGCACTTTGGGCTTGGCGGGCAAATCCGCGTTGTAGATGAACGATTCCGCGTTGACGCCTTGATTCCACAGATCCTGAAAGCGCTCGTCGCGGCGCGGAACGCGGTCGTAAACAAAAGGACTCTTTGAGAACTGCCGCGGCGGCATCTGGGCTTGTGTTTGCGCGGCGCCGTCCAATTCTCCCGCGGCGGCGAGACATTGCCGGAGCATGACAATCCAGCCCGACAGTTCATGGTGCGTCTTGTCCGTGACCAGACATTCAATGCACTGCCGGCCAAAGTCGATCATGTCGGCCAATTCCATCCGGGCGAAACGAATGAGCCGGACCGACGGGGCATCGACGAGCGAGTTGGTGTCGGCGAGGTGCTTCTCCAAAGCACGATCGAGCGCCGGCAGCGCTTCCTCATAGAGGCCGATGAGTAACGCCTCTGTCGTCGGCGCCGCCAGGATCTCGTCGAAGAACACGCCCAGACCTTCGTGCGGCACGTCTTCCAGGCCCAAAGGCGGCTCACGCATTTCGGCGACGCGGTTGCGCAGTGCCTGCACGTGCTCGGCGCACAGATACGCATGGTGCGAAAAGCCGGTTTTCAGCTCGTAGATCGGTTCGGCGGTGATGCGAGCCGTGAAGATCTCGTGCAGCCGGACGAAGGCGTAGTGATAGCGTTTATGGCGGGCCACGACGGCTTCCACGCTGAGCCCGGGCTTGGCGGCTTCCGCGATAGTCGCCAACCCGGCCAAGGTCGGCAAGCCGCGAAACGATTGATAACTTTCAATGTTCATTTTGGTTCTCCCGCCTCTCTATTTTAGATAAAGCCGCTGCGTCACGAAATGTGATTCTGGGAAAACGGAAAGCCGGGTCTTTGTCCAGATGCTCCAGCTTACTTGAACTATCCAAGCGCATTGGGTGATAGGCGCTGCGATTGCTATTTCGCAACCGCGCCGCTATAGACGGGGTTGCTGCCATTACTCCCGCCGGCACGGATGCTGTCATGACCCTGCACGTCCATGAGCCGACCGCCCCGTCGAGCAAAGCCGACCGCTTGAGCTACGCGCAATCGGTCGTGCGCGATGAGGCCGAGGCGCTTCACCAGGTCGCCGCCCGTTTGGACGAAAGTTTCCTCCAAGCCGTCGATCTTGTGCATTCCTGTACCGGCCGCGTCTGCATCACGGGCACCGGCAAGTCCGCGGACGTCGGTCAAAAAATCGCCGGCACGCTCAATTCCACCGGCACGCGCGCCTATCTCCTCGACGCCACCCGGGCCGTGCACGGCGATTTGGGCATGGTTCATCCTGAGGACATCGTGCTTGCACTGTCGCACAGCGGCGAAAGCGAGGAAATCGTGCGCTTGCTGCCGTCGCTGCGGCAGCTGGCCACCGCCGTTATCGCTCTCACAAGCAACGGCCAAAGCACGCTGGCTAAGAAAGCCGACGTGGCCATCGTCTTGGGCCCTTTGCAAGAAGTCTGTCCGCTTGGGTTGGCGCCCAGCACCAGCACGACGGCGATGATCGCGGTGGGCGACGCGCTGGCGTTTTCGCTCATGAAACGGCGCGCGTTTACGCGCGAGGATTTCGCGCGCTTTCACCCGGCGGGCAGCCTGGGCCGCAAATTGCTGAAGGTGGAAGCGATCATGCGCCAGGGCGACGAATTGCGTCTGGCGCATCGCGACGCCACGGTGCGTGAAGTCTTCGCCCAAGCGCGCCGTCCCGGCCGCCGCACCGGCGCCATCGTCCTCGTGGACGACGCCGGCAGGCTGTGCGGCTTTTTCACCGACAGCGACTTGGCGCGTCTTTTCGAACAGCGCCGCGACGACGTGCTGGACAATCCGATCCACGAAGTGATGACGAAGCAGCCCATGACGGTTGCCCTGGGTACGAGGGTATTGGAAGCCGTGGAAATCCTGAAACGCAAAAAAATCAGTGAATTGCCGGTAGTGGATGCCGATGGAAAACCGGTTGGGCTGCTGGACATCACCGACCTCATCGGACTGGCGCCGCGCGAAGAAGCGGAGCCGGCGCTGCGCGTCGCGTAAGGACACACCAGCCCGACGCGCTAGCGAGGGACACTAGCCCGACGCGCTAGCGAGGGACACTAGCCCGACGCGC
>JAKEHV010000542.1 GCA_022614915.1 Gemmataceae bacterium
GAATCTCCGCTGTCACGTCGCCGGCCCGCACCTGGTCGCCGAGCGCCGCCTTGACGAGAACGCCCACACTACGGTCGATGGGGTGCTCGACACGGTCGCGGCCGGCGCCCAAGGCCATGCACGCACGGCCAACGAGTTCGGCGTGAACGTCGTTGACGTAACCCGATTTCTCCGCACGCATGAGGTGTTGGTGCGGCGCGCGCGGTAAGTGCTCCGGCTTGTCCACCACGCGTGGGTCGCCGCCTTGGGCCGCAATGATGTCGCGCAACTTCTCCAGCCCTTTGCCGGAGGTGAGGGCAGCGCGGATTCTTGCCTCCGCGCCAGCTACTTTTTCGTCGAGTTTGCCGAGCACCAGCATCCGCGCGGCCAGCGCTACGGACAGGTCTTCCACGTCCTTGGGACCGTTGCCGCGCAAGACGTCGAGACATTCGCGGACTTCAAGAGCGTTGCCGACGGCGCGGCCCAGCGGCACATCCATAGCGGTCAAGAGCGCCTCGGTGCGCACGCCGTTGGCATTGCCGGTCGAGACAATCGACGTGGCCAATGCGGTGGCGTCCGCGCGCGTCTTCATGAACGCGCCTTGGCCGCACTTGACGTCCATGACCAGTGCATCAATCCCTTCGGCGATTTTCTTGCTGAGGATGGAAGCGGTAATGAGCGGAATATTCTCGACCGTCGCCGTGACATCGCGCAGTGCGTAAAGCTTTTTGTCGGCCGGAGCGATTTCGTTGGTCTGACCGATCATGGCGCAGCCAACTGCGCGCAGGGCGGCGCGGAATTCGTCGAGAGTAAGATGGACGCGAAAGCCTGGGATGGACTCGAGCTTGTCGAGGGTGCCGCCGGAATGTCCCAAGCCGCGGCCGGACATCATGGGGACGATGCAGCCGCACGCCGCGGCCAGAGGAGCGAGCACCAGCGAAGTCTTGTCCCCGACGCCGCCGGTGCTGTGCTTATCGACTTTGGGGCCGGGGATATCGGCTAGGTCCAATGTGACGCCCGAGTGGACCATGGCGTGGGTAAGGCGGGCGGTCTCATCGGCGTTCATGCCGCGCCAAAAGATCGCCATCAAGAGCGCGCTCGTTTGATATTCCGGCCAGGTCTCGTCGGTCACGGCGGCGACAAAGGCGTCGATCTCGGCCGCATCCAAGGCGTGACCGTCGCGTTTTTTTCGAATGATGTCCACGGCGCGCATGGCCCAATCGTAATCGGGAAAACAGCGCCGGCAAGGAAAAATGCTTGCCTTTCGGTGCTCTGTGCCGTTCACTATCACCTGATTCGTAGGACAGGTTTTCAACCTGTCCGCAAATCTCGAAGGGCGAACAACGAAGAATCTCAGGTAGTGCTCTTAGGACAGGTTGAAAACCTGTCCTACGGAGAAAGTGAAAGGTTAAGACATGGGTCCCACGCTCATCATCGTGTTGGCGGTCGTCGGCGTGTTGGTGCTGGCGGCGATCATGATGTACAACAGCCTCGTGAGCAAGCGCGTGGAAACGCAGAACGCGTATTCGCAAATCGACGTGCAGCTCAAGCGCCGCTATGATCTGATCCCTAACCTGGTGGAGACGGTGAAGGGCTACGCCAGTCACGAAAAGGAAACGCTCGAGCGCGTCATCCAGGCCCGCAACGCCGCCATGAATGCCCAGGGCGTCGCCGACAGATCAGCCGCTGAGAATCAGCTCACGGGCACGCTCAAAACGCTCTTCGCGCTGTCGGAAGCATACCCCGATCTGAAAGCCAACGAGAACTTCAAGTCTTTGCAAGAAGAGCTGTCCGCCACGGAAAACCGCATCGGCTTTTCGCGGCAGCATTACAACGACGTGGTCGGCCAATACAACACGGCCCTGCAGCGTTTTCCCGCCAACATCGTCGGCGGCATGTTCGGCTTTCGGCCCGCCGAGTTCTTCCAACTCGATCCGGCGGAGGCTGCCGCGGTACGGCAAGCGCCGAAAGTGAAGTTCTAGCCCGCGTCGCTCATGGCCCAGACTTTTCGCGATCTGATCGCCGCCAACAAGCGCAACAGCGTGCTCTTAGTGGCCGGCTTTGTGCTCTTCACCGCCATCGTCACGCTGGTGTTGACCCTCGCCGTCCTGTTCTTCGTCGACGAACAGGCCGCCCTGTCGGTGCAGTGGGGTCGGGCGATTCTCATCGGCGGCATCGTCGGCGTGGTTTCGTTCCTGGTAGCGCTTTGGTCGTATTACCAAGGCGACAAGATGATCCTGGCGGTCAACGGCGCCAAAGAAATCGAGAAAGCAGACGATCCACGCCTCTTTAACGTCGTCGAGGAAGTGTCGATCGCCGCGGGCGTGCCGATGCCGAAGGTGTATCTCATTCACGACGACGCGCCGAACGCCTTTGCGACCGGTCGCGACCCCCAGCACGCCGCCGTGGCGATCACCACTGGATTGCGCGACAAGCTCAACCGCGAAGAGCTGCAGGGCGTGATGGCCCACGAAATGGCGCATGTCAAGAACTATGACATTCGCCTGATGCTCCTCTTAGCAGTCCTCATCGGCACCATTGTGATGTTGGCCGACGTGTTCATGCAAATGCTGCGCTTCGGCGGGCGCGGCTCGAGCAGGCGCAGCGGCAAGGACGGCAAAGGCGCGGGCATCGTCATGATTATCGTTTTCATCGTGGCAATCCTGTTGGCGATCATCGCTCCCATTCTGGCGCAGATCATTCAGTTTGCGGTCAGCCGGCAACGTGAATACCTGGCCGACGCGACCGCGGTCGAGCTGACGCGCAATCCACTTGGCCTGGCCGGCGCCCTGCGAAAAATCAGTGCGGACCCAGCCGAACTGCAGAGCGCCAGCCGCGGCACGGCCCATCTCTATATTGTCAATCCGATCAAGAAGTTCGCCGCCCGTGCCAACAGCGTTTTTTCCAGCCACCCGCCCATCGACCAGCGCATCGCCCGTTTGGAAGCCTTGGCGCACAGCTAAGCCGAGCCCCGCTTCTTCACGGGCGCGGCTATGACAAAGCGAGACGGGCGCGGCTCTGACGACGGCGCAAGCCGTCTAATCGATACAAGCCGATTTTTTGGCAACTGCCCGAAAAGGCTCCCTACACTGCCGTCAAGATGAGCATGCGTTCCGTTTTCGCTCGGTTATAATGAAAACGCGCATGTGGAAGCCTGGGCACGCTGGGGGAAACTTGCGGCTAAGTTCGAGAGGTAGATCATGCACCGCGCGTCGAGTGTCTGGTCCGCTGTGGCGCTGCTGCTCATTGCGGCCTGCGCCGTCGCGCAGAACGCGCAGAAAGAGAAAGGCAAAGAGCCGGATAAGACAGAAAGCTCCAAGCCGCGGCCCACGCTGGACAAGATCAAAATCCCGCCCGGCGCGGTATTTGTTCTGGTGGAACAACTCAAAGACGCCACGTCGCTCATACCACAGGCCATCATTCTCTCTTTGGAAAAATGGCAGGAGCAGCAAGAGCGTATCGCCGTCTTGGAAAAAATGCTCAAGCCTGAAAAAAGGCCGGCGCAAGTCTGTAAGCTGAGCGGACGCGTGGAGGACGACTTCGTGCTTTTGCGCGCCGAGTTTGCCTTTACGACCGAGCAGCCGCGCACGCAAGTGGTGCTTGGCATGCAGGGCGCGCATCTGACGGAAGAGGGAGATCTGGATCGCCATTTGCCGAACCTCGACGTCGGCGAGGAAGGCTACGTGGTGCGCGTCGACGGCGAAGGGACACACCGGCTGGCGCTGTCGTTGAAGGCGCCGCTCAGCGTCAAACGCACGGGCGCGGCTGGCGGCAGCGAGCGCGGCTTCGAATTGGGACTGCCGGGCGCGGCGGTAACCACACTGGCCTTGGACATGCCCGCGGGCGTTCAGGAGATTCGCTGGAACGATAACTTGGAAAAGCGGCGCGGCAACAATCGCTGGGAGCTGGCCTTGGGAAAAACCAAATCGCTGCAGTTGTGGTGGAAGGAACCGCCCAGCGCGGCCGGCGGCGGACCTCTTTTGACCGCCGACGCGCAGGTCCTCGTCAAGTGGGAGGAAACGCAGGTTTCCGTCAGCGCGGATTTATTCTTAGAAGACTTGCGCGGTCAAACGAAACTGTGGGAGCTGCACCTTCCAGCCAACGCGCAGGTGGAGGTCAAATCGAGCGGCTCCTTGGACTTGACGGCGCCGGACGGCAAGACGCCGCATTTTCTCTTGCGCCTGGCGGAACCAAGCACCGAGCGCATCCACTTGCACATACGCGCGCGCCATCCTCAGCCGCTCGCCGGTCCGAGGTTTTCCGTCGGGCCGATCTTCGTGGCGAATGCCTATCGCCAGCAGGGGACCATACAGATACAAGCAACCGCGGCAGCCCTGGGCGGGCAACGCTTGGTATTTCACCGTTTCGGCGAAGTGTATCAGCACGACGCGCCCAAGACCGCCGGCGCTAGCGAGACCATCGCCGCCTTCAAGTATTGGATGTCGAATTCCGGTAAGGCGGGAAAGCCGCCGCCGCGGGCGCCGCTGGAAATCGAATGGAGAGCGAACAAGGCGCCCGTGGAAACCACGCTGGACCACATCGTGCGGCTTCGGCCTGCGGCGCAAGGCTGGTTCGTGGAAACGAGTTCGCGCCTGCACGCCAAGACGCTGCAAACCGGCGTGGACTTCGTGGATGTACAGTTGCCGAAACAGAAGATCGCCGCCTGGGATTTTCCTGGCGGCCAGGCGCTGGCGCCGTTCCCCGCTGCCCTACCCTGGTGGGACTTGTTGCCCGCCGCAAAAAGGCCGCCGTTTGCCGCTTGGCCGCTCGATTTCCAGATCGAGGACGATGCCACCGGTCCGGAAATGTCGGAACCGGACGGCCAACGCCGCACACGCATCCGCTGGAGCCGGCCGACCGGCAAAGACCTGGCCGCGAGCATCATCGGCAAATACTGGCTGCCAGAGGACACGCGACGCCTGCGGCTGGACTTGCCGCGTCCCCTCGGCATCCTCGATCGTGGCGGAAAAATCACGATTGTGCTCGACGAGCAATTGGAACTGCTGGTCGGTGTTGGGGACGACCAGGCGCCGGCCGTGGATCGAAATAAGTCGCAGTTCGTGGTGGAACAAGCGCCCGATCATCTCGATCTTGTCTGGAGGCCCTATCGGCAGGGCTTGCCGGTTTCCAGCTTGACGGATGTGCAATTCTTCGACCAATTCGCCCAGGCGCGCACGCACCTGCACATGGGCGCCGTGCCGCGCTTCCCCGGAAGCGCTGCCGGCCAATCGTCCCAAATCAGGCTGCACGTTCCCTCCGGGACGAGACGTCTGCAACTCATTTCGGGCGGCAAACTTCTTGGCCACGATGAGGACAAGGGCATAGCCTTTGTGGTTCCGAACGTAGAGCCGGGCGGCAAAGTCGAGCTATTCCTCGAATATGAGTTCGCGTTTGCGAACCAGGGGGCGGCAGAGGACGCGGCGCCGATCTTCGCGGTGCCGCTTCTTTGGCCGGCGGGCGCAACGCGGCAAGAAGCCAAAGTGCGCTTCTGGACCGACGGGGGCGTGCTGCCGGAGTTGGCCGCGCCGGCCGGATGGCAGAATCGCGGCATCGAGCTTGTGCCCGCGGTCGCTGCTGTGCCGGCACTCGTCGTTGGGGGGAGCGACGCCGCCGCGCCATTGACGGTGCGGCTCAAGAAGTCCGGCCCGTCCCACGCGGCGTCTATGTTGTGCGATCGCTCCCTCGTCCAGGCCGCGATCGATGAAGAAAACAATCAAACCTACCGAGTGCGTTTTTTCGTGCGCCGTTTCCAAGCGCGCCACGTCGATCTGGAGTTTCCCGTGCCTGCTTCGGAATGTCTACAGAACGTTTTTGTGGATCAAAAAAAAGCGGCTTGGTTTTCTCCCGAACCCGCCTGGAACGTGGCGCGCATTCCGATTGAGCCAAATCTGTTTTCCCAGCCGGTTGTACTGGAGATTGACTACAAGATTCCGGCCGCGTTCGCGAAATCGAAGTTTCATCAGCTCATGCTGCAGCCGCCGCGCATTCGCGGCGAAGCGCTCGTGGGCAACGTGCGCTGGCAGGTGCAAATGCCGGGACATTGGGTAGCGTTTGTCGCGGAAGGCAGCATGGATTATCGCTGGGGCTGGGAAGGCTGGCTCTTGGGACCGGAAGCGTCGGTCACCGCGGCGGATTTGGAATCCTGGCTTCTGGGCCGCGACTGCGGCGAAGCGCCGTCGGCCGTCAGCCTCGCCTTTTGGCGCACGGGCCTGACGCCCGTGGCAGTCTGGCGTTTGCCTCGTCCGGTATGGCTGTTGGTCTGTTCCGGGTCGGTGCTGATATTGGGCATGGGCCTGTACCTTGTGTCGTCGTCCCGTGCTCTTTTTTGGTTGTTGACGTTGCTTCTGGTAGCAGCGGTGGGTGGCGCCGCGCTTGCGTGGCCGGGCGCGACACCGGCCTTTCTCATGGGCGCGCAGCCGGGCGCGTTGGTCCTGCTGCTTCTATGCGGCATGCAATGGCTCGTGCACCAGAGCTATCGCCGGCAGGTTGTATTCTTGCCGGCCTTCACGCGGCATGCGGCGCCGTCTTCCGTGCGCGACAGCAACCGCCCGCGCGAAGTTTCGACCATCGATCAGCCGGCGCCCTTGGCAAGTTCCGGATCCGGGTCGAACATGGCAACGCCGGGGAGCCGTTCATGATGGGTTGTGTCACCGGCGTGCACCGTTGCTCGCGCTGGCCGGTTTACCTGGCGTCTTTGGCCGCCTTGGTGCTGGCGCCGATGCTGTTGGCACAAACACCAATCGTGCGCTTGGGAAAAACGGAGCCGCGCCCGGGCGACCCCTTTCCCATCCAGCGTGTTGTCATCTCTCCGGACCGCCTCGCCGCGGAGTTGGAAAAAGTCGGCACGGGCGCGCTGGTGCAGATGCCGCGCGATGATTTCGAGGCGCTTGTGCGCCGCGCGGCGGCTACGGTTAGCGCGCGGGCGCTGGGTCCCAGGCTCGTGCGCAGCTTCTATTCCGCGGAGCTCGTCGGTAACGCGCTAGTTAACGGCGCCGGGCAATGGACCGTGCACAGTGCCGCACAGCCCGGCGTCTTACCGGTGCTCGGCTTGAACCTCGCTTTGGGAAAAGTGAAAACACCGGCGGGTGTGGACGGCGTGATCGGCGAGCTCGACGGCAAGAATCTGGGCCTGTTCGTCCCGAACTCCCTTCCAGCCGGCGGAGAAGGGGCGAAGGCCGGGGGACAGCCGCCCGACAAGCAATCTTTTGTTTTCGGCTGGACACTGAAAGGCCAACAGCTCCCCAACGGTCTTTTTTTTGATGTGCGCGTTCCAGCGTGTCCGCTCTCGATCCTCGAAATCAAGATGCCTGCCGGGCACTATCTTTCCGTCTCAAGAAATCTCGCCTTGGTGAGCGGACCGCTCGATACCGAGCAAGCCGACAAGAAGCTCTGGCGCTTGCAATTCACCGGGAAATCGCAGATCGACATACTGGTGCGCCGTGCGGGCGAGGGCCAGTCCGGGCTGCTGTTTACTCAGACACAAAGCAAAGTCAGCGTGTTACCGGAAAAAGTGCTGGCGGACTTCGAGCTCAATGTCGATGTCCTGCACACCAACGCCGCGAGTTTGATCTTGGAGCTTGAGCCCTCGCTGCAACCGTATGACGTAAGCGCGCGCAACGCGGAAATCAAGTCGTGGCAAGTGAAGCCGGCCGTTTCGCCCACGAAATCCAAGGAGGCGAAGCAAGACGCGCCGGCGGCGACGCTCCTGATCGCGCTGCGTGAGCCGTTTCAGGGCACTCTGCAAGGATTGCGCGTCCGCTGCTTGTCTGAGCGCACCGTCAACGCACCGTGGACTGTTCCTTTTTGCAGATTACTCGGCGGCGTGGAGCGCGGCGAAACGCTGCAGCTTTCGATTCATCCTTTCGTGCCGATGGAAGAGTGGGACGCCGGGCAATTTCGGCTCGCGGGAGCAACCATCGATCCCGATGGCAGCCAAGTGCTGATTTTGCAACATGCCTCGGCGGAAAGGACTCCGCCTCGTCGCCCAAGCTGCGGCTTTTCGTCCCAACCCATTCATGCCACGGTGGCGGAACATACGACGTGGAGCATTGGGCCCAAGGGATCGCGCTTGCAGGCGGAATTCAGTTGGCACAGCGGCATCGGCTCGAGCCATCAATTGGCTGTGCACTTGCCACAACCGATGAAAGCCTGGCAGCTCGAAGACGTCAAGATCGAACCGAACGAAACACTACGCAGCTGGTCGACAAAAGGCGAAATGCTGATTCTCGAACTGTCGAAAGGCCTCGGCCCGCAGCAGCCGATCAAACTCAATCTTCTCTTGACCTCGGTTTGGCCTCAAACGCCCGGCGCGGAAACGACTTTCGAACTACCCAAGGCCGTCGCGTCAGGGACACCAGTGCGGCGCGGCAGTTACACGATCCACCTGGATTCGGCGTGGCAAGCTCAATGGTCTGCGCCGGCCGGCGGGGCCAAAGCCGCCTCGGCCGTGCTGACGCCATTGACCAAAGACGTGAACACACAGGGAGCATCTTCCTACTTCATGCCGTATCGCGGTGCAGCGCCGACGGGAACCCTGCGCCTGTTGCCCGCTCCGGCTCGCGCCAATGTCCGTGTCGAGCAATCTGTCACTTTGAACTCCGCGGCGGAATTGGGAAGCCTGCCGGCGCCGTTTAAAATGGACACTCCCACGCAACCACAAGGCCATTGGCAGGCGCGGGTGACCATCGAGCCGGCGGCAGGCGCGCCGCGCTACGTCGATTTGACAGTTTGGTCCGTGTCCGATTTTGACCTCCACCACGGTTCCAGTCTCATCAAGGAGGTCAGGCGGCAGCACGATAAAGAAGCGCTGCCCACACTACTGGCCTTGGGCTGCCGTTCGCCCCTGGAAATGGCCGCAAACTGCGGATTGCCTCAACCACGGCAATGGCGCGTTTTCTTCCAAGCCCCGCTCACGAAAACGGAGTCGATTTCCTTTACTGCGCCGCTGCCTGCACTTCCCGGCCGCGCCAAGAACGCATGGACCGTCGGCTTTCTAACGCCCTGGCAACCTTTGCCTGTGCTCGTGCCTGGTGTCGAGCTGGACGAAATCCAGTTCGCCGTTCCATTGGTGACCGCCGGTGCGGCGGAGCATTTTGCGGGAATGGTTCAACTCGGCGCGAATGTCATTATTCAGGCGACAGGTCTCGAAGAAGCTCCGGCAAGCGCCAAAGCAACCGCAGAGGGAGGGCGTGTGTTTCGCTATGGGTCGCCGGGTCCGGCGCCTGCACTGAATGTCGGACCGCGAGCGCAGCGTCCGGAAGCCGCGCCGTTTGCGTGGGCCGACCAGGGCGTCTTGACCACCTATGTCGAAAGCGGAGCGCCGGTCCGCCAACATTTTCGTTTTCAGCTCTGGAATTGGACCAAGACCTCGTTCTCGTTTACGTTGCCGCACGGATGCCGGCAAGCATTGTCGGCCGCGCTCGACGGCACGGGTTTGGACCATTGGACTCAGGAAAATCGTGACGACCGGCTGCGGATTACGATTCCCACGCCCGCCGACGGCGGCCGTCATGTTTTCGAGGTTGTTTATGTCAGCGCTCCCGGCTCGTGGCTCGGTTCCTTGGGGGCAACGGTGCAGGCTGCGCCGCCGGCGCTGCCCGTGCCGCTTTTGACGCTCGAGCGTGTGTGGCGCTTGGGCCGCGGTCTCGCGCCCTGGACTACACAAGGATTTGGCTGCGACGCGATCGGCGGGCCGACGCCGGAGTTGCGCTGGGCTTGGAGCCTGGGTGAATCGTGGCTTGCGGAATTAGGTTTATCGACGGCGGATCAATTGTTGGATGCGCGGCGGCAAACCGTGCTTACTGCGGAGATGAACATCCGCCGCAAGCTCGCAAAGGACACGACACTGGGCACGGCGTTGGAACGGCTGGCGGGTGAGTTAGCTAAGTCGCAGATCGCGCTCGTACTCGATGCGAAGGCATTGGACGAGCTCGAATTGCGAACGGACTCACGATTGGCACTGACCGCCAATAGGCCTTTTTGGGAAGCGTCGAACCTTGTCCTTTTGCCGCTGCCGCGCGTCGCGCTGTTTACGAGCAAAGCCGCGGTGGGCGCTTGGCAAAGCTCCTTGGGCGGGACCGGCTCTCTTCAAGACTGTTTGCAGGCGCCATTAGCGGAGGCGGCGGCGCTGAGTCGGGATCGATCCGCGCGCTTCCTGTCGTTGGCGGCGTGGCAACAACGAGGCAATGTTCTTCCAGACGCGGCACGCTCCTTGTCCAGGCTGTTCGAGGGCCCCTGGACGGACTGGAGGGTATCGTCGGGCACGGAGGAAACACTCACCGTCGTGCGCGTACAGTTCTTGCACGGCCTCGGCGTGTTCTTGGCGCTGGCAAGCTGGGCCGTCGCCGCGCTCTTGGGATCGAAGTCGCATTGGACGGGCCGATGGCGAGTCAAGATCATTCTGCTGTGCGGGTTCGGCGTCTTGTGGTTGTGGCTGCCGCCGCCACTGCGCCCCATTGCGCTTTGGCCGCTCGGATTTCAACTTGCCTCGGCCGCGATCTTCCTCTTGACGCCGCCGGCGCGTACCACATCGCAGCGCGCGCGAACCGCAAAGAAATTCGGCAAGTTTGCCGTCGGCGGTTCCACGATTTGGCTTTTGTGCCTGCCCGGCGCGGACAGTTCGCACGTTCAAGGTCAAGGGCCCGACGCCGCGCTGGTATACCTCGTGGCGGGCGACGCGCCGCAAACGTCTTTCGCGCTCGCGACGCCGGAATTGCTCAGCAAGCTGCGCGATCTGGAAGGGAAATCCCCAGTGCCGCCGGGGGCCGTATTAGTTGCGGCATCCTACCAAGGCGTCCTGCAGAAAGAGACGGCTGAATTCACCGCCCAGTTCGACATTTATTCCTTCGACAAGAAAAGCGTCGCCCACATTCCGCTCGCCGGCGTGGAGCTGAAGGAAGGCGCCTTCCTCGACGGCGCGCCGGTTTTTCCCAGCGCTGCCGCGGGATCCAAGCAAGGATTCTTGGTTCCTGTTCAAGGCAAGGGTTGGCACCGCTTGACGCTGGCGATGAGCGTCCGGCCCGCCGCGAAAGGCGACTATCAAGAGATGCGCTTCTTCTGCCCGAAGCTGTGCCAGTCGTCCGTGGATATGACATTTCCGGCGAGCGTGTCGGCGGCTTTGCCCCTTACCGGGTTAGGCAGTGCAACGAGCAAGAAGACAGCGAGCGGCCAGGAATGGAATCTAAGTCTTGGCCGAGAAGGCCAGATCCACTGGCGCTGGCAGACGGGCAAAGTGTCGGTCGCGCCAGGCGCCCTTGAGGTGCGCGAAGCGTATTACTGGGACTTGCAGTCCAATGCGCTGTTGCTGTCGGCCAACCTGCAATACACCGCCGCCAAGGTTGCCGTCAGCCGGGTCGTCTTGACCTTGCCGGAGGAGGTCGAAGTGCGGACCGTGGAAGCGCATGCATCCGCCGGGCCCGCGTCGAGCGCGCTGCCCTTGAAGCAATGGCGCGTGACCGGCAAGAGCAACGAGCGCCAACTCGTGATCGACTTCGTTAGTCCGGTCGCTGGGAAGTGGAATGTCCAATTGGGTTTGGTTCCGAGGATTGCGGCGCTGGCCGGACCCATACCCTTGCGTTTGCCGGTACCAATGCAGGCGCGCGTTTCCGAGAGCTTTCTCGCGTATCGGTTGGAGGGTTGGGAAATCGTCGAGAAGCCCATGAATCTAAGCGTGACAGCGATCGGCCCGGAGATTTTCTCCAAGGTATGGTCGGCGGCGGGCGCGGTCAAGGAACCAGGACCGATCACGCGCGCGCTCAGTTTCCGCAGAACGGGCGCGGCGGGCGGCATCGTGTTGCAAGCCGCTGGGGTGTCGCCGCTCGTGAAGATGGATGTTTCCTGGAAGGTCCACTCTGACTTTGCCGACGGCGCCGCGCGCGTGCAATGGACAACCACGGGCGAGCCGCTGGCCCTTGTCGAGTTGTCCGTGCCCGCCAACGTGACCTTGGCCGAAGTGCGCGGCGCAGGACTTAAACAATGGAGTCGCACCGGCGCGCGCGTACAGGTATGGCTCCAGCAACCCAAAAAGCAAGTTTCCTTGGAATGGACGGGCTGGGTTTCACTCCCCCAAGAATCGGGGCTGAGGCGCTTCGTCCTACCTTCGGTTGGCGTGCGAAATGCGCGCGTGCAGTCGATGACCGTGCAGGTTGTCGCGATGCCGGGCATTGCCATCGAAGCGGAAAAACTGCAGCATCTCTCGCGCATCAGCTTGGAGAACACGTGGCGCGTGGACGATCCCGCCTATCAAGGATCTTTTCACGTGCGCTCTGTCGCCTTGCGTCCTGATCTGTCAGTCCTCACCGTGGCCCACCTGCGCGACCAGCAATGCATTGTCAACAACTACCTCCATTGTCCGACCGACGTCCGGAATGCGGCCTCGTTGAAAATAGTGTTACGCAACTGCCCCAAGAGCGCCGTGCGTCTGGATGTGCCGCGCGGCGCGACTGCGACGCCGCCTAACCGAAACGGTGACGAGCTATCCTGGTTGGTCGCGGTCTCAGCTCAAGCCCCACAGCCGCTTCGGTTTCACGTGCAGGTTCGGTTGGATATTGATGCGAACGCCTCGCGCCCTCAGGGAGAAGGGTTGCTGTTGCCGGACTTGGTCGTGGAAGGGGCGGAACTGGTGGACCGCTGGGTCGCGATCGTTGGACGTGAGATGCGTGTTGCCGAGCAAAAGGGACTGGCCGAGTCCGCCCAGATTCCCAATGACCTTCGCCTCTGGCCCAAAGAGGCGCAGCGGCTCGCTTCGGAGGGGACGGTTTGGCGCGTAGAAGTTCCCCAATGGCGCTTGGCGCTGCAGCCGCGTCTGACAGCGAACCCGGCGGCCGCCGAGGTCTTTGCTGTGGAGCAGTCGTGCCGCAAGCGCAGCGACGGCACTTGGCTGCACCAGGCCGATTTTCTTTTAGTGCCGAAGAACGAATTGGATTTGGTCGCTACGTTGCCCGCCGGAGCGCGGCTCGAAGCAGTCTTGTGGAACGGGACGCCGCTCACGCCGCGCCCTCTTGGCTCCGCACGTTTTGGCTTGGCCTTATCCAGCCTGAGCGGCCCGGGCCAACTGCGGCTCTGTTGGCGCTTTGTGGACAATAGCGAGCAACCCGGCGCGCCCAATGTGGCGCTGCCGGCGCTCATGGGCTTACAAGGGGCGGCGGTGGAGCTTGAAATGCCCTTAGCGCAGGAAAGGCGGCTGGCGTCGGCCGTTGGCGTCGAGGCGACCACGCCGCTCTGGCGTCATGTGCGTCGCGCCCGCGCCTACGAGAAGATTTGTCGTTCACTGAACGACGAGGCGCGAAGCGAGGACCTGGCCGCTTTGCAAAAGGGCCTGTTTTGGGAGCTGCACCAGGCAGAAATCGGATTGGAGAGCGGCACATGGCCCGGTCTGGATTCGCAAGAGAGCGTCAAACTCGCGGCGGAGATTCAACAAATACGACAAGACAATGCGCATTGGGCCCAGGCAAAAGGCTGGGAGGCGACGCGCGCGGCGGCGGAAAAGCAGCCGGCTGACTTTCGCGCGCCACTTCCCTTCGACTTGTATCCGGCGGGGCAGCCGTCGTACTTCGTGCGGCAAGCCGGGGCGGAGACAGTCGCCTTGAGGCTGTCGTCGACCGCTTTCGAAAAGGAGCAGAATATCCGGCGCGGCATCGAGGCAGTAATTGTCGCCGCCCTGGCGCTCTTGGTGGTGACTTGTTTCCCGCGCGGCGGGCGTTGGCTCATCTCTTTGGGACCGGAGTTGCTGCTGACCGTCGTCGTGTGTGGTTTTTTCGCTTGGGGGCCAAGCCTTCCCGGACTGATGCTGGCGCTATTGTGCGTTTTCGTGCGTGCGTTGACTCTAGTGCGCTGGGTTGGCCGGCTGGCAACCGAACGGTGGCTACGACAACAGCCCGGCAATACGGTTCAATCGGCCCCTTGAGGCAAGCGCCGCTCGATCAGCCCTTTTAACAAAGTGCGGTGGCAGTGCTTCGCGTCCGTGCATGCCGAGGAGCACAACAGCGTCACCGTCTTGCCTTCCGCAACGAGATCGGCCAACTGACCAATCAAGTCTTCCTGCTCTTCCATCTCTTTCAGGTATCGCTTGCGATACTCTTCCCAACCGATCGGCTCTTGACCGTGTTTGCCATAGAAGGCGGCATGCAATTCCCGGCTCGGCCCCAATTCCTTCAGCCACTTGTCCCAGGTTTCGTCCTTTTTGGGCAGAGCGCGCGGCCGATAGCGGCAAATGAGCAAGCGCCAGCCATCGCGTTTCTTTCGTGGGTCGCACCAGCGCTTGGTCCTAATGGGCATGAAGGGATTATAGTTGGTTTCTTGATGGAAAAACCCCGGCGGATTGGCTAAACTTCCGGCATCGGCACAAGCGCAGATACTTCCTCCAAAAGGGAGAGCGACCATGCTCGCATTGGAATCCAACAAGGGCGTCCGCTTCTGTGACGGCTTGAGCCGCCGCGATTTTCTGCAAGTTGGGGCACTGGGCGCAGGCGCTGTGGGATTGTCGCTTGCGGATTGCGCGAAGCTGGACGCGGCCGGCGCGGCGCGTGCGAACGACATGCATTGCATCGTGCTTTTTCTTGTCGGCGGGCCGAGCCATCTGGACACCTGGGACCCCAAGCCCAGTGCGCCCGATAATGTTCGCGGCCCTTTTCGCGCGATCCAAACCAATGTGCCAGGCGTGCAAGTCTGCGAGACTTTTGCGCTCATGGCGCAGCGGGCCAATCGCTACGCCATTGTCCGCTCGGTGCACCATCGCGCCGCGCCGATTCACGAAACCGGTCACCAATTGATGCAAACCGGCCGCCTGTGCCAAAGCGGCCTGGAGCAACCTCACTACGGCGCGGTCGTTTCGCAAATGCGCGGCCCGCGCCAAACGGGCATGCCGCCGTTCATGGTCGTCCCCGCTCCTATTGGCAACACGGGCGTCAGCATTAGCCATGGCCAAGGCGCGGGCTATCTCGGCGCACGGCATGAGCCGTTTGCCCCCAAGTGCGATTTCAGTGTGAGCGGCTTTCGAGTCGCCGATCTTTGCACGCCGGCGGGTCTTGACCCGGCACGCCTGCAGAACCGCAAGGCGCTGCTCGACGCCGTCGACGCCGCCCAGCGCGCCTACGATGCCGAAGGATACACCCCGCGCGATAGCGCCCATGAGGGCGCGTTCAATCTGGTGTTTTCACAGCAGGCGCGCCGCGCTTTCGACGTCGCCGCGGAGAGCGACGAACGCCGGTCGCGCTATGGCCGCAATACCTTTGGCCAATCGTGCTTGTTGGCGCGCCGGCTCGTCGAGCACGGCGTTCGCCTCGTCACGGTCAACATGTTCGACACGGTATTCAACAACATCACCTGGGATTGCCACGCGGACGGCGGCGCCTTGGGCGTCACGCTGAACGATTATCGCGACACGCTGTGCCCGATGTTCGACCGGGCCTATTCCGCGTTGCTCGATGATCTTAACGAGCGCGGCATGTTGGACAATACTCTGGTCGTCGCCATGGGAGAATTTGGCCGCACGCCGTTGCTCAATAGCCGCGGCGGCCGCGATCACTGGCCGGGAGTTTGGTCGATCCTGTTCGCGGGCGGCCGCGTGCGCGGCGGCCAGGTCATCGGTTCGTCCGACCGCACGGGCGCCGAGCCGCGCGACCGCCCGGTCAGCCCCGCACAAGTGGCGGCCACCGTCTACCGAGGGCTCGGCATTGACCTGGGCGCGCGCCTGCCGGGACCGGACAACCGGCTCTTGTCGATCACCGACGCGCAGCCAATCGACGAGTTGTTCCGATAGACCAGCGTGGAGCGGGGTCGCGTTAGCGCCCCGTGTAATGAGTGGGGTCGCGGCGTGTCGACTTAGGCGAGACGTTGCCCCGGCTCTGGCGTCTTCTCTACAAACACTCCCTGTAATGGAGAATCGCATGACAGTGCGCACTTCGAGGCGATCCGCCTTCACCATGGTCCAATTGCTCATCATTCTGGCGATCTTGCTGTTCCTTTTGGGACTCTTGATTCCGGCTGTCGCGCGGGTGCGCGACGCAGCCGGCCGCTCGCAAGCGATGAACAATCTGAAACAGATCGGCTTGGCGCTGCACAACTTCAACGACACGTACAAGAGATTGCCGCCGGCCTTCGACAAGTTCGCCAATTATCAAATCGCCGCCAGCGTGCATGTCTTCATCCTGCCTTACGTCGAACAGGACAATGTCTTTAAGCAATATCAGCAAAACAACGAGGACGCGAGCAATCTGCACATCCCGGTTTTCGTCGCGCCGACCGACCCAAGCTTCAAGAAGGACGACAAGGGCATTCAGAACCATGCCGCCAACCTGCGCGTCTTTGCGGATAGCGGCAGGAAGACCAAGCACAACGGCGACATGCCGGCCCCGAAGGCCGTCGAGCCCGGCACTGCGGCCATCCCTGCCACGTTTCCCGACGGCACCTCCAACACCATGTGGTATGCCACCAAGTACGCCTTCTGCGGCGACGGCGGCAGCCGCTATGCTTCGCCGCCAAATAAGACGAGCGCCTCGTTTTTCGGCCAGAATTATGCCCAGGAGCAGGCTAGCCCCGCGAGCGCGAAAGCGACCTTCCAGCTTCAGCCTTCGGAGAAAGAGTGTCTTTGCACACCGCTGATGGCGCAAAGCTTCGATAAGACGGGACTGATCATTGCCCTGGCCGACGGCAGCGTGCGCACCCTTGTCGCAACGATTTCATCGGAAACGTGGAACCGGCTCCTGCAACCCAACGACGGTTTCCCCTTGGGCGATGACTTTTGAAATTCCACACGAGCCCGAAGCGCTAGCAAGGGCGAGCGCCATGAGAAGCTCGGCACAGCTTGTTTTTTCTAAGGACATGGGAGCGGTTCATGAAACACTACTTTGGCCGGCACGGCGGCTTCACGATGGTCGAGTTATTGATCATCCTCGCCCTTTTGCTTTTGCTGCTCGCGTTTCTACTTCCCGTTGTGGCTCGGGTGCGCGAGAACTCCGGCCGCGTGCAAGCAATGAACAATCAGAAACAGATCAGTCTGGGGTTGCATAGCTTCCACGACTCCTTCAAAAGGTTTCC
>JAKEHV010000543.1 GCA_022614915.1 Gemmataceae bacterium
AGGCGATATCTCCCAGGCAGTCGAGTCAGTTCCGCGTCGAGCACCGTTTGCAGATCGCGCAAGGTGATGTCCGCCATGGCATCGGGAACAGGCGAAGGATTGCGGTTGCCCTCGTGGAGCTTTCGCCGGCGGGCGGCCTTCAACGCATCTTGGGCAACGCGATAGGCGACGTCATACAGCCAGTTGCCCACCGAATCGCGCCAGGACGTCGTGCTCGCCTTTTTGGCAAGGAGCAAGAACGTCGCCTGGCAAACATCTTCGGCATCTTGGCGATTGTGGAGCAATCGCAGGCCCACACCCATCACCATTGAGCCGTACCTTCGCACGAGAATGCTGAACGCATCTTCATCGCGCTGTTCCACGAACCGCTCTAGCAATTCACGGTCCGGCGTGTGGTCGTCGGCGTGCTTGTGCACCAGCCTCCGGATGACTTGCAAGACAGCAGTGCCCTGTTTCGTTGCCATGGTTTCGTTGCCATGCTTTGTCCGGATCCAACCAATTCCGGCTCGATACCCCTACAGTGTAATGGTCTGAGAAGGCTTGGCGGCGGAATTTGTGGCTCAAACCTGGCGAAACCGACAGGTGGAAAGGACAAAATCCAAAGATCAGCCTTGCGCGGAGCAACGCCGTGGGTACGGGCAAGTTGCCAACCCACGGCGTTGTTTCGCCCCCCCTGCGTCTGTTCGGTGCCACGCTACTTCAACGGGATCAGTCTGATTTCGCCGGTGGTCGTCTTGGCGCCGTCTTTGACGTCGCCGAGCCTGGCGCCAGCGGTAGCCAAGCTCTTGCCGTCGGGAGAGAAGGCGAGCGACACCGGCAGGGTCAAGTTGGCGGCGAGGGTCTGCTTCATTTCGCCGCTCTTGACATCCCAAAGGATGACTTCAAACCGCCACTTGTCCTTCTCTTGCTCAACGCCGCCGCCGGCATTTCTCAGCGCCAGTCGATCGACCCGAAAATGGGTTCCCAAATCAGCTCATTCGTTCCATTCGTTCTTTCCGAGGCGATGGTCTTGGCGTTCTTGCCGTCCGCGTCCGCGACGACCAGGAACGCCTCCGTAGGTCTGGCCTTATCGTTGTCGTCTAGCATGTCCCACTTCTTCAGCAGGTCCGTGTGTAACTGCCACCACGTGTAGGCGACACGCATGCCATCCGGGGACCAGGCGACGCTCTGCGCCTCGGCATTGTCCGGGAAGTCGGCCAGCGGCTGCCGCTTCCGGGTTAGCACGTCGAGGAGGTACGGCTGGCTTGACCGGCCCACCTTGTAGGCGTCCTTCTGTTCGGGGTTGCCGTCGGTGAACAGCACCCGCTTGCCGTCCGGGGACAGGCGGGCGTCGAGGTGGAGGTCGGGGCGCCGACTCTTCAATTCGGTCAACGCGCGCGCTTCCTTGTGCCCCTTCTCCAGCATCCCTAACCAGAGCTTCTTATCCTTGAAATAGCTGACCAGGAACGTGTTCCCCTCGCGCGCCCAGTCGAGCACGCGTACGCCTTCAGGCAGCTCCAGCGGTTCCGTCTTGCCGCTGTCCGGATCGATCAAGACCTGCTTGGTCTGTCCGTCATCCAGCCAATGCGATACGACGAGCCGCTTTCCATCCGGGCGCCAGCATCCGAGCCATAACCCTCGACCCGTGAAGTCCACGGCCTTCTCTTCTTTGGTGCCGAGATGGCGGATGACGACTTTGAAAGGCCAGCCATCGTTGGGGTCCCCCGGTTTTCGCCCCTCGCTGGGAATGAAAACGAAAGCGGCGCGGGCACCGTCGGGGGAGAGCCGGCCCTGGAGTTTGTAGCCGGTTTTGCCGGGATTGGGCCATTGATTCTCCTCTTTGGCGTCCGGATTGAGCGCGACGAAATCGGTCTTCCGTACAAGCAACAGGGTTCCCGGCCCGGTGCGCTTGACCGCGGCCTGTGGCTTGCCCCCCGCCCCGGCGGCAGGCCTTTCTGCCTTGGCGGGCGGCTGCGGTTCGGCGGCCTGCGTCTGATAAAGAAGCCCACCCGCACCCACGGCAAGAGCGGTCACCAGCACCAGCGCCGCCGTGGCGATCTTCAGATTGGACGTGAACATGGTTTTCGACACTCCTTCTGTTAAGGCGACGACTTTGGCAGAGATAATGCCAGCCGCCGCTTGTCCGGCCGCGACCTGGGCCGCGGCCTCCACAGTGGAACTGACCAGCCCCGGCGCTAGCGCCGCCGGGGCCACACAAGCGGAGAGCAGGACAGCGGACAGTGCCGCCGGCCAGACGACGCCACGGCCTGTGAGGCGGCGGCCCAGTGCCGCACGCGCTTCTTCCAGCCGACGCAGCAGCGTGCTCTTGCTCCAGCCCAGTTGCCTGGCGGCTTCTTCCTGGGACTGGCCTTCCAGGTAGCAAAGGATGAGGGGCAGGCGCCACTTTTCCGGCAGCCGCCCAAGTTCCGCATCGAGGACCGTACGCAATTCCCTCCAGGTGATTTCCTCGGGCGGACCTGGATGGGAATTGGCGCCGGCCCGCGCTTCATGCCGGCGACGTCTGGCGGCCTGGGCCTTGGCCTCGAGAGCGACGCGGTGAGCAACCCCGTGCAGCCAACTCGCCAACGAGTCCCGCTTCCTCACGGTCTGCAGCTTTCGGGCCAGCAGCAGGAAGGCGGCCTGAAATGCATCCTCCGTGTCCTCGGCCTGTTGCAAAACACGCCAGCAGACGCGATAGACCATCGGACCATGACGCCGTACCAGCGCCTCAAATACCGCCTCGTCCTGTGCGGCCGCCAAGCGTTCGAGCAACTGCCGATCGGTTAGCTCACCCAGCGTTTCGGCGGCCATCCCTCGCGTCAATCGACGGAGGAAGCGGCTCTTTTGCGCAGTCGCCATGTCTGTCCGTCCCACTTATGGCTTTGTGATCCAAATAGTAGCTGTTGCTGGAAGGAGAATTGTGTCAACTTTTTCGATAAATTGTGCAGGGCAGAAGACGGTGGACACGCCTGCACCGCCTCGTCGCGCAGTTTGCCCTGGAGGTCCAGGGCCAGCCGTTGGCCGTCTCGTACCGGCGGTTGCGGTGCCTTCATCACGATCCAGTCGAGCTCGCCGCGCACCAGCTTCGTCTGCTTCGCAACCTACTCTGGTTATGGAAGTGAATTCGTTGTTCTGGAAAGTCTGGCGAAAGAGCGGGCGAAGGGATTCGAACCCTCGACGTCCAGCTTGGGAAGCTGGCATTCTACCGCTGAATTACGCCCGCAGTATCTTGGATTCTAACCAACTGTGGGCGGAAAGCAAGCGACCAGCGCCGCCAAGAGGGCGCGTTCGCTTTCGGCCGCGGCGGCGTCGAGGCTGTCGACGGCGCCGGTCCATTGGATGCGCTTGGCTAGCGTGCCGGCATCGACGAACACGCACAGTTGTTTTTTCCAGCGGGACAGGGCCAGCGCCAGGTCATTGGATCGTTGGCCAAACGCGACGGCGCGATGGGTGTGGCTGCGGGTCAGGCTGACCAGGACGATGTCAAATTCCCGATGCCCGAAGGCGGCCGGCGTGCCGATGGCGGGAAGGGCTTGTCGGAGCGCGTTCGATCGTCCCGCCAAGCGCCGCAGCAAAGCAGCTTGGCTGTCATTCATCGCGACGACGGCGCAGGATGCATGCGGGTCCTTTTGGCGAAGCTCTTCTAATCTGCGGATTACGGCTTGGGCTTCCAGATAGTTAACCAAGCCGCGGCGCGGCAATTCGTTGCGAAATTCCGCAGGCAAACGATCGGCCAAGCGCGGCGTGGCCAAGTCCTGCTCCAGACCCGCGCCTTCCTTCGGCAGCGTCACCCTCACCCCCAACCCCTCTCCCGCAGGGCGAGGGGAGACAGATGCTCCCAACCCCTCTCCCACTGGGCGAGGGGAGATTGATGCCCGCAACCCCTCTCCGTCATGGCGCGGGGAGACAAATGAGGGAGTCGCGCTTTTGCGCAGCGGCGGCACACATATCCATTCCATGCAGCTCGCGGCTGTTGGCTCCGCAAGAGGAAGATACTCCGCGCACAGCGTTCGACTTGGAAAACCAGCGGGCAAGCGATACGGAATCTGCAAGTATGCGGTGCGGCCGAGGTCGCGTAGCTGGAATTGACGCTGCAGCCACTGTTCGACCAGCGGCCGCGTCCAATGGGTTTTGTGAAACTCCAGACCGGCCGTGCATGCGGACGCGTCAAACCGTTCGACCAAACCCGTTTCGAGCTCGATGGTCTCTAGTGAAGGCGCGACACTGGGAGCGAGGCAAAACTGGAACGTGTTTTCATCTTCCGTCAACCAACCACCCCGGCAATGGGCACTGACCGCCGCCTCCTGCAGCTCCCGATAAATGAACTGCTTGGCTTGCAACAAAGTCATCGACTGGGGAAACAAGACTTCGGCGAGCGCCGGCGGCGACTTGGGCGCGGCCAATATGCGCACTTCGACCTCCGGAAAATCGGCGACTCGTTCGCTTTCCAAATACTTGTGTTCCTCCGGCGTGCATGCTCTGAGCCGGCAGCGCCAGCGTTCACCTTCGCGGTCCCAGGCATAGTGCAGCCGAGGCGAATCGCCGTGCAACGTTTGCCAGAGCTTGTGAAAACCGGTCTGGCGCGGCCCGGCATGGCCCGGTGCGGCGGACGCGACGAGAACGCAGCGCCGCCCCAGTTCGCATAGCCGCCGCAAGTCGGTCTCGGAGAAGAGGTCCGCCTCTTCCAAGACGAGCAGATCGACGCCTTTGGCCGCGTCGGCAAGCACGGCGACCTGCCCCAATGTCGTCACAACGCCGGCCAACACGTTGGCCCAATGCGGCAACCGTTGACTCAGTTGGCCGATTTCTTGCGCGAGGAAGTCGGACCAACGCCGCGCGAAGTGGCACGCGGAGTCCTCTTGGCGTCGGTCCGCCTGCCAGCGCGCCAGGCAATGGGCGACGGCCTCAGCGGACACGGAGTTGGGACGATGCTCCGGCAGCGCGAGCTGCGACACCTGTGCGTGCCATTCTTGCAGGCGGGCGCTGTGTTCGTTTTGATGCGGTTGCGCCCGCACCGACCAATCCTGGCGTCGGCGGTTGACCTCGGCTTGCGTCAGTTCGACTCGATTCGCTTCCAGCCGGCAGTCCACCTCGCGGCGTTCCTGAACGAAGTTTTGTCTTTCCTGTTCCAAGTCTTCGAATTGTTGGGTCTTGCGACACAATTCGGCCCGCAGCGCTTCCCTGTCTTTTGCCAGATCGCGCCGTCGTGCTCGCCACCAGCGCGGATTCAACCATTTGAAGAAGCCGCGGATTTCTTGGGCTGCGGCGAGACGATCCAGGTCGCGCTGCCGGCGCTGCAAATCCTCGATGGCAGATTGGCATTCCTGTTGGCGCTGTGCGAGCTGGCGCGCTTCCACGTCCAAACGCCCAAGCTCGGAGAGGCAAGTCGCTTGCAGCGCGGCCAGTTTCTCTTGTAGGGGCGCAGCCTCGGCGTTGCCGGCGATTTCCTCCGCCACTTCCTGAGGAATGCGGGCCTGCTCTTCCTCTAGAGCGGTGAGCCGATCGCGCACGCTGCTGATCTTGGCGACCAGATCGCTCAGCATCGGCCAGACGCCTTCTTCGTTCTGGGCCTGGCGGCAACGTTCCTCGGTGCGCGTGCGCGCGTCGTGGGCGTGCTTGAGCGCCTGTTCCTGAAATGCCTGGCGGCGCGGCGGCAAGGTACATTGCCGGACCGCCGCCGGCAATGCTTCCGATGTTTCTCCTATTTCCAGAAAACGCAGCGCGAGCACTTCCGGACGCTCGGCCAAACGCTCCAAGACGACGTCCAAGGCTGCCGCGTTTTGCGACAAGAACAGGACCCGCTCGCCGCGCAGCGCCGCTTGCACAAGGATCTCCGTCACCACCCGCGATTTTCCCGTGCCGGGCAAACCAAGCACCAAGAACACGTCAGGTGTCGCCAAGGCGCGACGGACGGCTTCTTGTTGCAAACGGTCCAATGCCGCGTCCACGAGCATGACCGGCTCGCCAGGGGCCGGCGTCAATTGTTCCGTACGCCCAGCGAGAAGTTGATCCAGAACCTGGGACTTTCTGGCCGCCGCTTCGGACGGTATCTGGCAGCTAGGCAGAGGCGGAACGGC
Organism: Gemmataceae bacterium; assembly: GCA_022614915.1. Taxonomy (GTDB): domain Bacteria; phylum Planctomycetota; class Planctomycetia; order Gemmatales; family Gemmataceae; genus JAKEFD01. Next base: position 6,057 of record JAKEHV010000543.1, read on the forward strand.
GACTTGCTTGTTCGTCGCGGGCGCCAGACCATGTTGACCGGCGTCTCGAAACCATGTCTCCCAGTTTTCAAAGAGAAAGGTCTCTGCTTTCTTTTGAAAAGGAAACGGACCGAGCGACACGGTGACGGCCGCGAATGCGCTTTCCGGACCTGTGCGTTCCCGCGCGGTCATGCGATATGGTCTCCGTACATGCGTTGGTGCATCATGGCAAAGTCGCCGGCTTAGGGACGAGTCCTGAACTGGAAAAGCGGCATGTGCAGAATTGTCCAAGAAGAAGGGAAACCAATACCGGGGCCAATTCCCCGAGAATTCACGTGGGGGAAACATTCCTGTTTGCCCGTACTAGGGCAAACAAGGATGTTCGCCCCACCTGAATTCAACCACATACTAGACGTTTTAGCCTCCTGAAGTTATCGGAATACTGCCGAATTCTCAAGAAAATACTCCGAGTTTTTGGCAAAGCATACCGCGCACGGACTACTCCATGTTCAGCACTTCGATGCTCACCCGGCCCAGCACGCGGATAACCGGCAAGAGCGGGGTCATGGCGCGCATGTCATGCCAACTCTGATCGGAGATTTTCAGGTGCGTTGCCCCAATCCCACCCCGGCCCAAGGTAGCATCCAAGGCCCGCCATTCTCCCTCAACCCACACTTCCGTCCACATATGGAACGCAAATACCGGCCCCGAACGTACATCCGCGTAAATCAAGCCTACGGCAGTCCGACTAGGTATGCCCTCGGCTCGGCACATCGCCGCCGTCAACATCGCGAACTCGGTGCAGTCGCCCGTAAGCGTCCGGGCCACGTGGTCCGCAGTCGCCAAGGCTTCATGGCTGACGACTTTCATGTTGACGTTGACCCATTTTTCGATGCGTTGGGCCTTTTTCCACGGATCGGTTTCGACGCCGGCCGCCTTTTTCGCCGAATCCCGAACCCTCGAATCCTTGCAGTTGATGAAATACGAGCTTTCGAGAAAATCCAAGGGCGGCGCCGGCGTTTCTTTGGCGTCCCCCCGCGCTCTCACTTCCAGCTCGATAGTATTGCTTTCGCTTTGGAGCACCTTTTGCCGTTCATCCTGCGAGAACGCGGCGGCGGGATCTTGCTCATCGCGGATCGTGATCCGGTAGCGGGCGCGCTTCGTGTCGTACGGCCGGGCGATGGGCTTCTTCATGCGAATAAACTGGCTCAGCCCGATGTCGGTCAGACTTCCGGCCGCCGCGGGGTTTAGGGCCACGGCTTTGGTGGTGCGATACAGCGTGACCTGACCCAGACCCGGAATCTCCGCCTCGGAGCGCAACGGCATCAGGTCGTCGCCCAGCCAGGCCACTAGCGGCGGCAATTGCACGTTTTGCACTTTTTCCGGAGTGCTGACTACTTTCAGCAGTTTGCGTTTCTCCTTACCACCGAAGAGTTCGACCTCTTCGTAGTCCTTCGTTTCCACTTTTGTGGCGACAACGAGATTGATGGACGGTTCGAAGGCAAGGTACGAGAACGTGTCGCCTGGCTTGACGTTTTTTTCCTGCAGGAGCCGTTGCTGGCGATAGATTCCCAGCACGGCATCGTTCCACGGCGCGGGCTGGAGCGGCTTGTTCTTATCCAGGGCCAGCCGCAGCATGTCGCCTTCAACGACACCGGTCAAATCGAGCTGCTTGTTCTTGCCAAGATACTGGCGCATGAAGACGCCCAGGACCTTGCCTTGAGGCGTTTCCCAATCGCCGGTATCCATGCCGAGCTGAATGGTTTGGTTGAAGCGTTTGAGCGTGAGGCGAAGTTCAATGGAGGCGCGAATTTGCATGTTGCCGTCGCGCTTCACTTCTTCGACAAAGGTGTGGACGTGGCCGGCCCGGTTACCCTGCAAGTAAGCGGCGTCCCAGGCTTCCCAGAGGAGCTTGGAGTCCTGGGCCAGCGCGGTAGTCGCGCAAACGGCGAGTAGGAGAAGGGCAGCGGCGGCTCTCGTCGGGGAATTCGGCATGAGCAATAATCCGTAGTCGCAATCTGGGCAAGTCCACTGCATCTTATTTCGGCATTTTCAAATTCACTAGGTTAATTCGTTATCGTGGCACGAGCCGACATTGGTGATGCAATTCTCACGCCGGCTGCCACAGGTCCTTTTGGCGCAACCCAACTCTTCCCAACGATTTTCACATTGCGCTTGCCAGAGGCGCGTAGAATGTGGCGTGGCATTGGCCGCACGGGATTTCTCGAACTATACTTCTTCAGGCAACCGCTATCCCCCGCGGTCGGAACAGAACCCCTACCTTACCCGTCCTCCCCGAACGCAGGGAGTTTTCGTGAATTCGCAATTGTCTCAGCACCTCCGGGTGGAACGCTACGGCAACTTCTGGTTGACCGACGCCATCCGGCCGTCCCTCCAACGCCAGATCATTCCGCGACAGGCGTACCGCATCGAAACCTATAAAGACAGCAAAGCCGGCTTTCACGTGCCCGTGCTGGCCGCCGCCGTCTCCCGCGAACAGCTTTTCGAGGTATTCCTCGATCTGCTCGATCCTTTGGGCGAGGTCGTCGATGTCGTGCTGGAAACCAGCCACGACGCCGACGGCAGCCAACATCAAGACTTGTTTCGCGAACACATGGATTTGCCGATTTTTAAGAGCTACTGCTGCGAGTTCGAGGACCTTTTGCTCCACGACGGCTGCACCGGCGTGGCGGCGTTGTCCACGATCGCGCCCATGGAAGTGCAGTTTGACGAACACAAATTGCTGGTCGTCTACTCCGCGGACATGCGGCCGTTCGAGCGCATCCTGCGCCAAAACGGTGTTGTCCGCGACGACAAGATGAAGCTCATCACCGAAGGCGAACATCTCCACAGCACCGACCCGCGCCACCTAAGGGAATTCGACAAGTTCAGCTACTTGCTCGGCGTGGGCGAAGCCGTGGAACGCGTGAATTGGTAGCCCGACGCGCAAGCAAGGCATGCCCGCCAACGATCGACCTTATTGGGGTCGGAACAGACAAGCCCGCGTGGACA
>JAKEHV010000544.1 GCA_022614915.1 Gemmataceae bacterium
CTTGAAAGTGGCGCAGCACCAATACAAGGCGGAGCGGCTCGGGCAAGGCGGCGACAGCCTGGCCGACTTCTTCTGCCAATTCGCGCACGGCGAGCGCGGCGTCCGGCCCGGCCGAGTCCGCCGGCTCCGGGCCAGGGAGCGAGAAACCGGGCTTTTGGCGACGGGCTGCGTCGCGGGCGACGTTGAGGGCAATCTGGAAAAGCCAGGTGGAAAACGCCGACCGCGGCTTGTACGATGCGCCGCCGCGAAACACGCGCAGGAAAACTTCTTGGCACAGGTCGGCGACCAAATCGTCCCGGCCGACGTAACGAGCCAAAAAGCGCGCGACGGGGCGCTGCCAGCGGCGCACGAGGGACTCGAACGCGTCGGCGTCGCCCTGTTGCCAGCGCTCCATGAAGTCGCGGTCGGCAAACTCCATATCTATGTGTTAAACGCAGGCCCATTCAAAAAGACGAAAAAAAACGACGCATTGACGCAGCGCGTCGATTTCGTTGCAATCCAAAGCGCAATGGCGATAATGATTCTGTGACGCTCTTTTGGAGCCGCGCACGCAGTAAGAGCTTTCCGCAACGAGGCAGCCCATGTCCGTGTGCAGCCAAACGCAGCCCGAGGCCCCTGCTAACAAGGTCCGGTCCTTTCTGACCGTAGCGCAGGATTTTCGCGACGTCAGCCGGGGCAATCCGCGCCCGTTCACGCTCAAGGGCGACGCCCTCGTCCAAGCGCGGCTCACTCCCGAAACCTGGCGTCTGGAGATTATCAGTGACGGCTCCACTAATGTCGAACGGCCGCGCCGGCTCGAAGACAAGACCGCGATTGATCTGCCCGCCATCGAAGGCTTGGGCAAGATGCATGGCATCAAATTCTTGAAGGCGATGCAGTGCAACAACATCGACCAGCCGCTGGGTCAAGGCCTTTGGGAGGGCGTGCCGCTTCGGGAAGTGCTCAAGCTCGCCGGCCGCTTGAACAACATTCGCCGCGTTTATTATTGGGGCTTTCACAATAACGATCCCAAGCAGGTGTTTCAGTCGTCGCTGGCCTACAACCACGTGATGGAAACGCCGCCTTGGGACTTGCCGGTCTTCGTAGCCTACCGGCTCAACGGTCAGCCCATTTCGCTCTTGCGCGGCGGCCCGGTGCGCATGATCGTACCGTGGGCGCATGGCTTCAAGTCGATCAAATGGCTGCAGCGCATCATCCTCACCAACGACCATCGCGCCAACGACACCTATGCCGCCGGCAACAACGACATCGAATCGTATTTGAAGACGGCGGCCTACCTCGACGCCGGGCCGCAGAAAGTGTGCGCCGGTGCGCCGATAGATTTCACGGGCACCGCCATGGTCGGCTGGTCCGGCCTCAAGCGCGTGGAGTATTGGCTGAGATCGGCGGCAGGACAGCACGGCCAACTCGCGGACGACGATCCCGCTTGGCGAACGGCGCGCTGGCAGCCGTGCCGGATCGAGCCGCCGCCGCGCGACTGGGGCGGCAACTTGCCCGACGGCGTCATGCCCAAGGAGGTTTGGGGCTTTGATCCCAAGACCGGGCGGCCCAAGGAATGGCCGCTGCGTTTCAGTGTGGCGCTTTGGTCCGCGACCTTGCGTGACGTGAAGCCTGGCGCCTATGAGTTTCGTGTGCGCACCGTAGACCTGAACGACTTCGCCCAGCCCGAACCGCGGCCGTATCCCAAGTCGGGGCGGAACGCGATTCCGGTGCGGCAGTTCGTGGTGATGGAATAGAATGAACACTAGCCCGACGCGCGAGCGAGGGAATTCACCACAGAGGCACAGCGACACTAGCCCGACGCGCGAGCGAGGGAATTCACCACAGAGGCACAGAGGACACAGAGGGAGCACAAAGATGAAGTTGGAGAAAAAGATCATTGGATTTCTTTGTGCATTCTCTGTGTCTCTGTGCCTCAGTGGTGATGCTCTTGCCAGCGAGCCATCACCCGACGCCGTTCGTGCCGCGGTTACCAAAGCCCTGCCGTTGATTCAGAAAGGCGCGGTCGGCCATCGCGAACAGCGAACGTGTTTCGCATGCCACAACCAGGCGCTTCCCATCCTCGCATTGACAACCGCCCGCACGCGCGGCTTCGAGATTGACGAAGACGAGCTGCGCCAACAACTCAAGTTCATCCACGTCTTCCTCGGCAAGAACCGCGACAATTATCGCCAAGGCAAAGGGCAGGGCGGGCAGGCGGACACGGCCGGGTATGCGCTTTGGACGCTCGAGCTGGGCGGCTGGAAGCGCGACGCGACTCTCGAAGCGGTCGCGGAATATCTGCTGCAGCATCACCAGGAGCTGGATCACTGGCGCGCGACTTCCAATCGGCCGCCGTCGGAAGCCAGCGCCTTTACGACGACGTATTTGTCTATGCGCGGGTTGCACTCGGCTGGGACTGCGGAGCAACAAGAGCGCATCGAGCGCCGCCAGAAGCAAGTCCGCGGCTGGCTTCTGAAAACGCGGGCCAGGGACACGGAAGATCGCGTCTTTCGCTTATGGGCCTTGAAGCACGCGGGCGCGCATCCGGTGGAATGGCAGAAAGCCGCCCAAGAGCTGATCGCCAAGCAGCGCGGCGACGGCGGCTGGGGCCA
>JAKEHV010000545.1 GCA_022614915.1 Gemmataceae bacterium
GCCAAGATGTCCGGCAGCACCGGGATGCCTTTGTCGTGCAGGATGCGATCGGCAGCAGGCGTGGTTGGTCCGTTTGCGGCTTCGGCAATGAAGCGGGCGCGGACTAGCCCGGCATTATCGGCGCGGATTTGGTTTTCGAGCGCCGCCGGAATTAAGATGTCGCAGTCCAGCGCCAACAACTCCTCATTCGTGACTGCCCGCGTTGCCTTGGCGCCAACGACGCTGCCGGACTTTTTCTTATGCGCGGCCACCGCGCCCAGATCGAGGCCGCGCTCGTTGACCGCGCCGCCTTGCGTATCACTGACGGCTATGACATGGGCCCCCGCCTGTTGGAGCAAGTCCGCCGCGTTGGCGCCCGCGTTACCGAAGCCTTGTATGACGACATACGTTCCTGCCACCGACTCGCGTCCCGAGAGCGCTCCCTTCGCCAAGGCGCGCTGCACCGCGAACAGCAGGCCGCGGGCCGTCGCTTCATTGCGGCCATGCGAGCCGCCGATGTCGATGGGCTTGCCGGTGACGACGCCGAGGTTGTTCCGCCCCGGACGCATCATGTCGTAGGTGTCGTAGATCCAGGCCATGGTCCGGGCGTCGGTGTAAACGTCCGGTGCGGGGATGTCGGTGTGCGGGCCAATGAGGTCGCCCAGCTCGGCAATGTAGCGGCGCGTGATCTTGCGCAGATCGGCTTCGGTGTGCTCCTTGGGATTGAACGCAATGCCGCCCTTGGCGCCGCCGAACGGCACGTCGATGACGGCGCACTTCCAGGTCATCCACGCCGCCAGCGCTCGCACCTCGTCGAGCGTCACGTCGGGATGATAGCGAATGCCGCCCTTGCCCGGTCCGCGCACCTTGTTGTGCAGCACGCGATAGCCGGTGAAGGTGCGCACGGCGCCGTCCTCGGTCTCGACGGGGAACTCGACAATGGCGCAGCGGTTGGACTTCTTGAAATAGTCGATCAGGCCGCGCTTAAGCTGCGGCATGAACGCCGACGCCCGGTCGAACTGTTGGGCGGCGATGAGGAACGGATTCAATTCTTCCTTGGGTGTTGTTTTCGGCATACTTTGTCCTTGGTGAAGCGCTTGGCTCTTTCGCTTTATTCTGGCGACTGTGCCGCCGACTGCCAAGCAGTCGGCTTGGCAACGACACCCAAGCCGACCGCTTGGCGGTCAGCAACACCGAAGCTGTCATTTGGTTGCGCATATGGAGAATGGATTGCATCTCATCCCAGGGACCCGATGTGCAATTCATTTTTCGCTGATCGGCCGTTAATCCAATTTTGGTATACATTTACGGAGATCAGTCTCTCCAAGAGCGATATGCAATCCATTTTGAATACTCGTCTGCGCCGGTATGGGGTCAGTTTGGCAAGTCCGTGGGGCGGACATTCCTGTCTGCCGGCAATCAGGAATGTCTGCCCCACCAAACTGATCCATTACTTCTGCGCCGGGGCGGGCGGTTGCTTGGCGCCGCTTATTAGTGCAGAATGAAGTCAGAATCCTTGACAAACCCAATAGTGGGGGTTCGCAAAATCGCGGGGGGAGCGACGTAGCCGCGTTCGCAAGAACGCGGGGGGGGGGGAGTCGAGCCCACTCCCGCCCCCGCCTTCTGGCGAAGGCGGCTACGTCCCAAGAACGTGCGTCACCTGGCGGTCGGCGACATCCACGGTTGCTACAAAGCGCTTTCGACGCTGGCGGCTTTTGTGCCGTTCCAGCCCGAGGATACACTCGTCACGCTTGGCGATTACGTAAACCGCGGGCCCGATTCGTGCGCGGTGCTGGATTGGCTCATCGCCTGGAAACGGCGCGGCATCCTCGTGCCTTTGCGCGGCAATCACGAACTTATGATGCTGCAAGCGCGCGAAAGCGACGACGCCTTCCTGCGCTGGCAGGAATACGGCGGCAAAGCAACTTTGGCGTCTTATTCGCCGTTCGGCGATGGGGGGCGGCTGGTCGACGTGCCGCATGCGCATTGGCAATTCTTGGAAGACGAGACGCGGCCTTGGTATGAGATCGACACTCATTTCTTCGTCCATGCCAACGCCTATCCCGATTACGCGCTTGCCGAGCAGCCCTCTTTCATACTGTACTGGGAATCGTTCAACGATCCGCCGCCGCACGAATCCGGCAAGATCATGATCTGCGGCCATACGTCCCAGAAGTCGGGCAAGCCGCGCAACATTGGCCATGCGGTCTGCATCGATACCTGGGCGTGCGGCAAGGGATGGCTCACCTGCCTCGATGTCGGTTCGGGCAAATACTGGCAAGCGAACGAGCGCGGCGAGACGCGCGTGGGTTGGCTGGAGTAGAGGAAACACGGCGCAGCGCTTGCTTTTTGGGCTGGTGACACGATACTCGCCGTTGGCCAGGCCGGGAAAAATGGCGGCGAGAGGATCTACCACGAGAAGCCCTTGTCTTTGGCCCAGTTCAACCATGCCTGCGCCATTTTGCGGATGTTGCCGCTTGCCTCCTTCGGGACAGGCTGGGCGCCGGTGATCTGGTTCAAGGCAATAAACCAATGCGTGTGATTCGTTTCAAGGTCGCGCAAGAGAAGTGGAACCACCTCGGGTCCAATGGCAATAATCTCCTGGTAGGCAGGATGTTTGCTTGCCGCTTCCATGGAACTCAAATAGAGTGTGGCGTGTTCCCATTCGCCGGCCAGACGGCGAAAACGCTCGTCAAGCGTCTCGGCGCGCGGCGTAACGTCGGCTTTGTTGCCTGCCAAGTTCTCGGTAGACTGTTGGACGGGGATTGAGGCCATTATTGTTCTCCGTCGTGGGTGAGCGTTCACCCCGCATCCACGAAGACATTCTAGCTGAATTGAGGGCTTGCCCTCAAGGATTCAAATGACAAAATAGCGTCCACACCTCGTCGGTTTCGGCAAATACTGGCAAGCAAACCAGCGCGGCGAGACGCGCGTCGGTTGGCTGGAGTAAGGTTATGCGACTAGCACTCGGAACTCTGCTCATCCTCGTATTGTCTCGTTCCAGCGCCGCACAGGATGCGGCCTTTGCAAAATCCACGTTTGTCTTCAAGGAAGCTGATTCAACGAAGATTCATGCCGACGTCTATCGCTCGAACGAGAAAATCAAACGGCCCGTGCTGGTCTGGATTCACGGCGGCGCGCTCATCATGGGCAGCCGCACCGGCGTGCCGAAGAATCTGCTCGATCTGTGCCGCACCGAGAACTACATCCTCGTGTCCATCGACTATCGCTTAGCGCCAGAGGTCAAGCTGCCGGCCATAATCGACGATGTCAAGGACGCGATGAAATGGGTGCGCGACAAAGGCCCGGAGATTTTTCGCGCCGATCCGGACAAGATCGTCGTCGCAGGCGGCTCGGCGGGCGGCTATCTCACGCTCATGACCGGCATCGCGGTGCAGCCGCCGCCCAAAGCCCTCGTCGCTTACTGGGGCTACGGCGACGTGGACGGCGACTGGTACACCAAGCCTTCGGAGTTCTATCGCAAATCCGTGCCGTTGGTATCCAAGGAGGAAGCCTATGCCGCCGTCGGCAAGGAAGTGCTGACGGGCACGGACGGCAAAACTCCAGAGCAGAAAGCACGCGGCAAGTTCTACCTTCATCTGCGGCAAAACGGTTTGTGGACAAAGGTAGTGACCGGCTTCGATCCCGAGACGGAAAAAACCAAGCTCGACCCTTATTGCCCGGTGCGCAACGTCAGTGCCAAGTTTCCGCCGACCATGCTCGTGCACGGCACCGAGGACACCGACGTGCCTTACGAATTGTCAGCGGCCATGGCGAAAGAGCTGGCGCGGCACAAAGTGACGCACGAATTGGTCACAGTCCCCGGCGCTGGGCACGGCCTGTCGAATGGCGACAAACAGCTTGTCCAAAAGGCTCACCAGAAGGCGCTGGATTTCATACGGGCGCAGTTGCGTTAATCGTGATGCCCAAGGACTGCCACTCTTTTGGCAGCGGCGCCGTAACCGTCATTGGTTCGTAGCGAATGGGATGCAGAAAAGTCAAGTTGCGTGCGTGCAAGGCGATGACTCGATCGCGCGGCAATTCGGCCGGCGGACCGAACGGCAGCTTGGCTCCGTATTGCACGTCGCCCTGAATTGGATGGCCGTGCAAAGCCGCCTGGACGCGTAGTTGGTGCATCCTTCCGGTCTGGGGTGCGAACTCGACCAAGCACCCCCCGGTGCACTCCTCTATCACTCGGTAGCGCAAGATCGCTTCTTTGGAGCCTTCCGCGCCTTCGGCAGTTTGCTCCGAACGCGCTTCTTCCTTGATTTTCCGCAGCCAATCGCGCCAGACGCCCTCGGGCGGCGCGACGATCCCTTCGACCGCGCCCCAGTACACCTTGGTCACTTGCCGCTTGTGAAACTGCTCCGCCAGCCGCTGGGCCGCCTTGGTGTTGCGCGCGAACAGGACAACGCCGGACACAGGCCGATCCAGCCGGTGCGGAATGCCGAGATAGACGTTGCCAGGCTTGTTGTGTTTTTCTTTGATGTAGGCTTTGACCATTGCCTCCAGCGTCGGAATGCCCGGCGGCACGCCCTGCGTCAGTAAGGGCGCCGGCTTGACAACAGCAAGGCAGTGATTGTCTTCGTAGAGGACGGTGAGTTCACTCGGCATAAAGAGATGTTACGACTGCTCGACCGAATGGTGGATGCGCCCTGTTCGACTTGTACAGTTGGCCAACTGGGGGACATTCCCCC
>JAKEHV010000546.1 GCA_022614915.1 Gemmataceae bacterium
GATGCGCTCGATGACTTGCCGGCGATGTCCGCTCTTCAAACCATAGGCTCGGCCGAAAAAGTCGAGATAATCGTGCACGCTCATGTCGCGGTGCGTGGGCAAACTGTCAGGGACGAAGCCAATGAGCTGCCGCGCTTTTTCGGGGTATTGCGTCACCGACACGCCGTCGATGAAAGCGTCGCCGTCGGTCGGCTCGTCCAGCGTGGCCAAAATGCGCATCGTGGTCGTCTTGCCCGCGCCGTTGGGTCCGACAAAGCCGAAAATCTGTCCGGAGGCGAACTGGAACGAAATGTCGTCCACCGCCCGGGTGCGACCATAGTGCTTTTTCAGTCGGGTGACGTTGACCCTCATAGCGGCTCTTTCATGATGCCGAACACAATGGAGCGGGCCCGGCGACTCTGCGTATGCTCCAGCCCTTGTTCCAGAAACGGCGCGTCCTCCAAGATCGCCAGGTAGCAGCCTGGGCGGAGAAACTCGCCGGGTGTAGTTTCCATCCTCCTCATCACTTCCAACCAAGACGAGCCGAACGCGTCGCGCAGCGTTTGGGCCTTCCCATCCGCCTTAATCTTGGCTGGCTGCAGCGTGCCTTCCGCGCCTGCCGTCATCGGGCCGCCTTGATAGACGCGTCCGTCTTGATCCGTGAGCCAGAGGGCGGCGATGTTGGACTTCAGTCCGTTCGTTACAGCAACCGTGCCTTCGGCTTTCTTTACGGCCGACACGCGTTCCAGTCGCTTCTCGACACGCCGGACGAGGAAATGGATCGGCACCTTGGCGCTGATCCAGCCGGAGTCGAGGTGTTGACCGTCGCTTTGGTCGATCGTCAAGGACCTCGTGTTGCGATAGGCCGTAAAAGTATCGAGCGTGAGATGCGGCGTCAATTCCGTGTCCCGGCTGAAGCGCAGGCCGCCGCCGGGCGTTGTCGGGCAATAATAGCCGAGCCAACCCACGGTCGCGGCCCGCTGGGCGCCTTCATCGAGAATGGTGATGCCCGCAAGGCGCGCGTGGCCGTGCCAACCTTCGCGCGCGACCATGTACGCAAACAGCAACAAACAAGTGACGGCCGACAGAATCGGCACGGTCCACAATAGCCAGAGCTTGCGTTTGGTCCGTGCTAGCCAGTAGACGTTGAAGGGCCCGATCAACAAGACAAAAATAACCATGACGATGAACAGGCCGCGAACCGGGATGCCGACACTCTCGACGATTTCAAAACTGCGATTTGCTTGCGTGGGAGACTGGATTTGATTCCAGGCTTTGATGCCGCTGTCGCACATGCCAGTGATGAGGCGCCAATCGTCCGGTTCCCAAGAAAGCACATCCGCATTGCGGGCGATGATGCACTGACCAAAGCCGGGGTACAGGACGTCGAAGCCTTTGAGCTGCGTGCGGGCCTGCGGCCAACTTGCCGGCAAACTGCATTCGCCGACGACCAGCAAGCCGCCGCCGCTCTCGACGTACTCCCAAAGAGCGCTTTGCACTTCCTTGGGCGCGGCGCCAACAAGACGGCCCGGTACGACGACGGCATCGAATGAACCATAACCGAGCCAGTTCCTACTCCAGTTATTGATGCCCTCGCTCATCGTTTGCAGGCGATGCGCGCCATAGTATGTGTAAGGTTGATTGTGATACTTGCTTCCCGGCTTATGATAACTTGAGGTTGTGGTGGAAATGCCGCCGCCCGATGGAGGCGACTGCGGCTTGCCGACCGCCATGAGTCGAATGTTATTGCTCACGGAGGCGTACAAATCCGAGCTAACCAACAGCGTTTCGAATTGCGGGCGCGGTCCGGAGGAATAGCCGTGGGCGCCGCTGCGCACGCCGCGGTTGTTCAGGAACTGAATCGACAGCGGCCGATCTTGAGTTTTACCGTCGAGAATGACCTCCGCATCATTGGCGTAATTGAAAGCGATGTCGGGCTGGAATATCGACAGGACGGCGCTCGACTGAGGCGCGACGTCAACGTAATTCGTAATCGACCTCAAGGTATAGCCGTAGCGGTTGCTGATGCGTGTCCGTGGGATAGTGATGTCAACCCGGTGATTCTGAGTTTCGGAATAGTTTTCGACGAGAAAGCGATGTTCAACGTAACCATGATAAAGTTCGTTGTTGCTGCCGCTGGCGCCCATGCCGAACGGCTGCAGTACGGTGACCACAACATCGCCGTACTCAGCGGGAACATGCACGAAGGGGCCGGAACCAAATCCCGGGAGAATCGTTCCGGGCGCCATGGGGGTCGCCTTCAATTGGTAGGGCCCGACTGCGCCGGAACTAAACGTCGTGGCAACGATTCCGTAGAAGCCCTCTTTGAGCGGCGTGAAAATGAGGCGGGCATTGTTGTTGCCCCCAGAGTCGTCGTCCTGAGCCACGATCGCGCCTGTGGAGTCCTCGACGATTACGTAGGGGTCGATGCGCCTGCCGCCGTCGATCATCTCAATGAGATAAGACCTGCCCGGCGTCATCTTGAACATGTGCACTTTTTGAAAGCAGCCCTTTCGTAACGTGGAGGTCGCGTCTTTTGCAGTCAGCTCTCCCGTTACGCTGAGGCTCTCAACTTTTTCCTTCTCCTTTTTATTCTTGAGCTTCGGCGGATCCTGAGCGTGCACGCGGACGCCGGAATCCAGAACTAGGACCGCCAGGAAGCAGGAAAAAACGGCCAAGCCGACGCCGCGCCACAGAATGCGCTGGCACAAGGGCGTTTCTTCTTGGCGGTGAGCAACGTCGTCACGATGCATGTTTCGCCTCCGCGATGGCCATGTCACCCGGCAGTTTGAGGTCCGTTTCATCCAGTGATTCCAACAGATTCTCGACGACCGTCAAGGCGC
>JAKEHV010000547.1 GCA_022614915.1 Gemmataceae bacterium
GATGCGCTCGATGACTTGCCGGCGATGTCCGCTCTTCAAACCATAGGCTCGGCCGAAAAAGTCGAGATAATCGTGCACGCTCATGTCGCGGTGCGTGGGCAGGCTGTCGGGCACGAAGCCGACCAGTTGCCGCGCCTTCTCGGGATACTGTGTTACCGAGATGCCGTCGATGAACGCGTCCCCATCGGTCGGCTCGTCGAGCGTGGCCAGGATGCGCATCGTCGTCGTCTTGCCGGCGCCGTTGGGGCCGATGAAGCCGAAAATCTGGCCGGAGGCGAACTGAAACGAAATGTCGTCCACCGCCCGGGTGCGGCCATAGTGTTTCCTGAGGCGTGTGACGTTGACCCTCATAACGGCTCTTTCATGATGCCTAGTACAACGGCTTCTGCTGCGCGAGATTGGACGCTCGACAATCCTTGCTCCAGGAAAGGATTGTCGTCCAACACGGCAAGATACCAACCGGGGCGAAGATAAATGCCCGGCGTTTTGCGCATGGCTTCCATGGGCGGCAGCCAGGATTGCCGAAAGAAGTCACGCAGCGCATCTTCTTTCGCGGTGGCCCACACGGCGGCATCGCCCTCGCGTAGTGTGGCTTCGGCGCCGGCTTTGATGCCCGTGGCGGTGTAAACGCGGCCCTGACCATCCGCCAGCGCCAGCGACGCCAGGTCCGCCTTGAGCCCGTTGGTCACGGAGACCGTTCCGTCCGGATTCTTGCGCGCCATGATGCGCTCCAAGCGTTTTTCCGTGCGTCGCACCATAAAGTGCATGGGCACGCGCGCGGTGATCCAGTTGCCCTCCAAGTGCTGACCGTCCGACCAATCCACAGAACAGGCCTTGGCCCCCGCATTGCTGAAGTATCTTTCGACGATGAGCTGCGGCGTGAGTTCCGTCTCGTCGCTGAAGCGCAGTCCGCCGCCGGCCGAAGTCGGGCTGTAGTAGCCGATCCAACCGACGGTGGTGGCCCGCTGGCTGGTTTCGTCGAGTACGGTGACGCCGGCTTGTCTAAGATGGGCGTGCCAGCCTTCGCGCAGAAGCATGTAGCCGAACAACAAAGCGCAGGTGAAGATCGAAAGCACCGGCACAGTCCACAAGAGCCAAAGCTTGCGGCGCTTGCGCGCCAGCCAATAGAAGTTCAACGGGCCGATGACGACGACGAAAAGGAACATGGCAACGAACAAGCCGCGGATGGGGATGGCGAGGTTGTCAACGACGGGAAATTCGCGGTGGGCCTGGTTGGGACTGCGGATATTGCGCCAAGGCTCGAACGAGGCTTCCCACATGTGGGTAATCTGGCGCCACGTTTCTGGATCCCAGTCTTTCATTTCGGTCTTGTCAGCGACAAAACATTGTCCGAAACCGGGATAGTAGCCCACGAGTTCTTTCGTTTCGGCGCGCGTGCGTTCCCAGCCATCGGGGACTTTGGCGCCGCTGCCGACGACGAGCAGCGAACCGCCGCATTCAACATAGCGCCACAGCGCGTCTTGCACTTTTTGCGGCGCGGAGTGCAGCTCCTTGCCGGTAAGCACCACGCCCTCATACGAGCTGTAGCCGAGCCAGTTACTGGTCCAATTGAGCACTGGATCGCGCGCCGCATGCAACCGGTGAATCTCGCTGTATACGTAGCGTTGGCCATGCAGAGGATGGCCGGGGCGCTGGAAAAAACCGCCGCGGTTGCCGACGTTCGGCAAAGACACGACAGGAAGGCCAACGGCGGATACTTGGACGAGATCTTGCACCCCCGGCTGAATGCTCCCTGCCACCAGAATATGCATCAAGGGCGCCGAAGGTCCCGACCGAATCGAAAACGGATTCAAGCGCAGGCCGCGATTGCTGATCGACTGCACATTCACGCCGTTTTCCCAAACCGTGCCATCCATGTTGACTTCCACTTCATTGGCGGACAAGAGAGGCAAGTCGGGCTGCAGCAGGGAAACAGTCACCGCGCTATTGGGCGAAACGTCGGCCGTATCCGTGATGAACCGGAGGTGCGCGCCCATGTGATTTCGATTGCGCCAGCGCGGCATTGTCAGCTTGACTGTGCGGCTTTGCGTTTGGGAAGTGTTTTCCACCAGAAAGCGGTATTCCACGTAGCCGTGGGAAACATCGTTGCCGCCGCCTGACAAGCTGACGCCGAAAGGGTTCAGCGGCGTGACGATGATGTCGCCGAACTCCACGGGCGTCGAAAAGACCAATGACTGACCCTGCGCCGGCAAAAGGGCGCCGGGCGGCACCGGCACAGCCGTAATCATGTAACTGCCGAAGCGGCCGGCGCTGCAGGTGCCGGCAATGATGCGGTATTCGTCCTCCACGGTGGGCGTAAAGATCATGCGTGAATTGAGGTTGCCGGCGCCATCGTCGTCATGCATCAAGTGGGTGCCGCTGGAATTCTCCAAGCGCAGCCAGGGATCCATGCTGCCCCTCGAATTCCGGTCAATCATCTCGATGATATACGTCTTGCCGGGCGTCATTTTGTACAGGTGCACTTTGTGATAAAAGTCGCCGCCGCCACGCGTCTTGTCGATGGGATCGGTGGGCGCAAGCTGGCCCACGACGCGAAATGTCTCGTCTTTCTTTTTCTCTTTTTTCTTCGTTTGGGGTGTGGATGCCGTTTGACCCTGGACACAGGGCACGGTCGATAAAAGGCAAAAAACAGCGCTAACAAGCAGCAGTCGGCAAATTGAGGATTCACGATGCATGTTTCGCCTCCGCGATGGCCATGTCACCCGGCAGTTTGAGGTCCGTTTCATCCAGTGATTCCAACAGATTCTCGACGACCGTCAAGGCGC
>JAKEHV010000088.1 GCA_022614915.1 Gemmataceae bacterium
AAAAACAACCCCCCCCCAACCCCCCCGCACTCCAAATTCGAAACTCCGCGTCCGCTATTGGCGCGAAACACGTCTATGTAAATAGGGGCGTGTTGCGGATCGAAGTAATCACCATCCTCTGGAGTTGGCAATAAAAAACCCCGATCCAAAGGACCGGGGCTAGTTGATTCTGTTTGAGACTGCTACGTTCCCAGCAACAAGCTTGGCTCCCAGCCGACGCGCTCCGCCGACGAGCGGAGTTTTTCCAGGGCGCGGTTTTGAATCTGGCGGACGCGCTCTTTGCTGATGCGCAAAAGATGGCCGATCTGGCGGAGGCTATGCGTGCCGTTGCCGGTCAGGCCGAAGCGGAGGTCGAGGACTTTGCGCTCGCGTGGCCGCAAGTTTTCCATGAGGAATCCGAGGGCTTCTTGGCGCTCGTTGTTATTGCGGAGTATGGTGCTGTCGTTGTCGGGCATCGCCTCGGTGAGCTTGAAGTCGCTGTCGTCGTCGAGCACGGCGTTCAGGGAAACCGGAGCGCGGGTCGCGGTTTGTAAGTGGGTGAGGTGCTCGAGGCTGGAGCCGGTGCGCGAGGCGAGTTCTTGCGGGCTGGGCAGGTGCTGGCCGCCATGGGCCAGGGCTTCGGATTCTTGTTGCAGCAAACCGAGTTCTTGCAAATGGTGCGGCGACAGGCTTACCAGATGGCTTTGGCGGGCGACAGCGATCTGCAGCGTCTGCCGAATCCACCAGGTAGCGTAGGTGGCCAGCCGGGTGCCGTGGCTGACGTCGAAGCGGTCGATGGCCTGCATCAGGCCGCAGACGGCTTCTTGTAAAAGGTCGCCATAGCCCAGGGCGTGGTGGCGGAAGCGCTTGGCGACGTGGGCGGCGAGGCGGATGTTGGCGGAGGCCAATCGGTGTTTGCAGTGGATATAGCGGTCGTGCAAGCGGCGAACGGGAATCGACTTGCGCGTATCCAGGTCGCAATAGTCGCGAATGAACTGGGCCATCGGCCATGGTTCGAGCGCTGGCCGGTGCGAGCGCAGTTTGGGGAAATGGCGAATAAGCGCGCGCACCAACTCGCTCTTGCATTCCCAGAACAGTGCGAGCAGTTCGCGTTCTTCTTCGGGAGTCAGCAAATCAGAGGAGAAGATAGTGGTGGTGCTGTCGAGCGCGACAGCTATCTCCTTCGGCGCCTTGGGTTGGCGCTTCTTTTTGCGCTGAGTCTTCATCGGGCCGTCCCTTCCTTTGAAAAGAACCTCGTTCCCCCGTTGCAGTGAGTCCGGGTCGCCTGTCTGTGCCCCGAGGCAAGCGACGAACCGCACAGCGACAAGGCAGGAGGGAGGCCGCAGCCTTCACCGTCGCTGCAACTATCGCGAATCCAGCGGTCTTGTCCAAATCGTCCGCTTCAACCAGCCAACAAAAACCGACCAGACTCTTGAACCCGAGCCAAAGGGTCCATTCGGGAAACTTTTCACAATGTCTTAGAGCTTGCCCAATTGTAAGGGTGTCAAATGAGCAATACAAGGGTTTATTGGAATTTTTTCTGTTTTTTTTGCCGAAGGCACTTGCCGTTTTTGATGCCGGCAGAATCTGGGCAATCTGCGAGAGAATCATGCTAAGCGCGAACTCGATACGGCGACGAACTGACGTTTTTTCGTAACCAAATGTACACCCAATACTTATGTGGCTAAGCCGCCAGCCGCGCCTTGGTGTCCGTCATCGGCAACATGTTGCGGACAAGTTGCAGCAAGCGCAGCGACTGAGCCGAGCGCGTCAGCTGCGCCAAAAAACCACGGTCCGCAATGGGCGCCAGGCGCTCGGGCGCGGCGACGAGGTCGGCAAGCGCTTGGGTCAGTGCGCGGTGGTCGACGCCAAAATGGAAACCGCGACGGGTGCGCTGCATAATCCAACCCATGGTGGACTGAGCAGCGCCGCCGACGACAAAAATCGATGCGGTGGCTGCGAGGTATTCAAACACTTTGCCCGAAAGGACGCCGTCGCGTGGGTCCCAGTCGAGAAGAACCAGCGCGGACGCGTCGCGCTGCATGCGCAGCGAATCCGAGCGCGACAAGGGTCCATGCACGTGCAGGACATTGGCGACGTCGTGCTGCCGCGCCAGCTGCGCCCAAAAATCGGTGTTCCAGCCGGCAACCTCAAGGCGCAGCCGGGCGAACACATCGGGGCGCGTTTGCTTTAGGACATGAAGCGCACGCAAGAGCGGTGTCGCATCGTGACCCTGCGGATAGTAAGTGCCTGTGTAAACAATCCGGCGGATGCCGTCGCAGGGAAAAAACCGCTCGGGCGCAACCGCCTGGCTGTCTTCTGGGTTGTAGCCGTTGTAGATGACTTCGACGGGCCGCGGCGTACGCGCGCGCAGCTTGTCGGCCAACGTTTCTGTTACCGTCACGATGAGGTCGGCTTCGCGCAGACAGTGCGCTTCCTGGCGGCGTTCCCAGATCGTAAAGGGAAACAAGCCGGTGAACGCGCAGTTGTCGGTCCACAAATCGCGGTAGTCGGCAACCCAAATGGCGGCGCGGCCTTCGCGTTTGAGGGCGCGGGCGACCAGGTGCGCGGAATAAGGGCCGAAAGAACTGACGACAACGTCCCAGGAAGGTTGCTGGCGCGCCCACGCCAGCGCGGGCTTGATCCAGTAGTCCGTCAAATCGGGCATGCGGATGGCGGAAAAGACGCCGGTCCGTTCCTTGAGCCGGTGCAGCCAGGCAAGCACACCGCTCCGCCTTCTCAACGCGGCTTGGCAGACAGGAATGTCTGCCCCACGGGCGCGTTTGCCGCTTTGCCGCAGTTTCTCAAGCAAGACAGGCGCTTGGTAGTCGATTTCCACGACGTCGAAGCCGTCCACGGGCAAGGGCATGCCGGCTTGGTCGGCGCGCTTCACGGTCGTCAGCACGGTAACCGCGCAGCCGGATTGGCTCCAGGCGCGCGCGAAACCCTGCGTGCGCAACGAGCCGCTTGCCTGCAGCGGGGGAAAACAGGGAGTAACAAGCAGTAGGCGCATGACGATTCGGTAAACTCGGCTTGCACGGATGGCCGAGTTGAGAAATAAACAGGTTTGCCTTTTTTTGGAAGAGGAAAAGGGCCGCGGGAACCTGCGGGTTTTGGGCAACATTCTCCCCTCATCCCTCTCCCTCAGGGCGACGGGAGAATGCCGACCACCCTCCCTCCAGGGCGAGGGGAGCATGCAGGGAAGCAACCATGTGCGGAATCGCCGGCATCTTGTCCCCTCCCAGCCCCAAGGTGGCGCAAACCTGGCTGCACAGTCTTGCGCGCACCTTGCATCATCGCGGCCCGGACGATCTGGGCGTCTTGACAGTGACTTCCTCCCAGATCCGAAGCGGCCGCGCGGACATTCCGGTGCCCGACGAACTGCGCGCATTGTTCTTTCATCGTCGCTTGTCGATACTCGATCTGTCGCCGACCGGTTGGCAGCCGATGTCTACGCCGGACGGCCGCTTCCACATCGTCTTCAATGGCGAGATCTACAACTATATCGAGCTGCGCGAGCAATTGGCCGGCGACGGCGCGGTCTTCCGTTCGCGCTCCGACACCGAAGTATTGTTGCACGCCTTGGCGCGTTGGGGGCCCGCCGCTCTGCCCCGCCTGACGGGAATGTTTGCCCTTGCGCTCTATGACTGCGTGCGGCGAACAGTTCTCCTGGCCCGCGATTTCTTCGGCATCAAGCCGCTCTACTACGTCCAAAGGGACGCGGTCTTCGCGTTTGCCTCCGAGATCAAAGCGCTTCTGGAACTGCCGTTCGTTTCGCGCCGCGCCGATCCGCAACGGCTCTACGATTACCTGCGCTTGGGCCGCACCGATCACGGCGAAGGGACGCTCTTTACCGACGTTCACCAGCTGCCGGCGGCGCACTGGGCCGAAATATCATTGGATAATTGCGAACCGATTCAGCCAGTGCGCTATTGGCGGCTCGACGCGGACGAGCGTTTGGATTTATCATTCGAGAAAGCCGCGGACCAGCTGCGCTCGCTCTTTCTCGATAGCGTGCGCCTGCATTTGCGCAGTGATGTTCCGGTGGGCACGGCGCTTTCCGGAGGAATCGATTCGTCGGCGATCATGGCGGCAATGCGGGCCGTAGCTCCGAACGCGGATCTGCACGCCTTCAGCTATATCGCCGACGACGCCGCGCTCAGCGAAGAACGCTGGATCGACCTGGGCGCCGAACGCGTATCCGCCGCCGTGCACAAGACGCACGCGCGGGCCCAAGAGATGACGCACGATCTCGACCGTCTGATCGAAACGCAGGACGAGCCGTTCGCCAGCACGAGCATCTATGCGCAATACCGCGTGTTTGGGCTGGCCCATAGCGCCGGCGTCAAGGTCATGCTCGACGGCCAAGGCGCCGACGAGATGCTGGCCGGTTATCGGCCGTATGTGGCCGCGCGGCTGGCGTCGCTGGTGCGTCAAGGAGAGTGGCGCGAGGCATTGTGCTTTCTGCGGCAGGTTCGACGATTACCCGGCGTGGGAGGGCTGACGCGGCTGGTCCTTCAGGCAGCGAGCATGCTTGTGCCGACGGGCAGCAAGGCTTGGGCACAGCGCACTCTGGAACGCTTTTGGAAACCAGGCTGGCTTAATGCCGATTGGTTTCTAGCGCGACAGGTGATGCCGCCCGCCAATCCGTCCGCCCGCCGTGATTTGTTGCACCATCAACTCAAACGCACGATTGCTTCCACCAGCTTGCCAATGCTGCTGCGCTATGAAGACCGCAATTCAATGGCGTTTTCCGTGGAAAGCCGCGTGCCCTTCTTGACGCCGGCGCTGGTTGGTTTCGTGTTGCGCTTGCCGGAGGAATACCTTTTGGGCCGCGACGGCACCAGCAAAAACGTGTTTCGCCGTGCCATGCGCGGCCTGGTGCCAGACGCCATCCTGGATCGGCGCGACAAGATCGGCTTCGCCACTCCCGAAAAAAGCTGGCTGTGCGAATTGCGGCCCTGGGTAGAGCGGACACTCCGCAGCGAACGCGCTCGCTCCATACCGGTGTTTCGCGCGTCCCTTCTCGAGCGTGAATGGCGCGACGTGGAAACGGGACGCAAAGCGTTCGATTCCCGGATCTGGCGTTGGCTGAACGTCATTCGCTGGGCGGAGCGCCTCGACGTTTCCTTTGAGGATTGAGAATGCGTGTCTTGCACGGACCGGTCAACGTCGGCAATCAGCCGTGGGTGCTGTCGCGGCACGAGCGGGCGCTCGGAATACAAAGCGACCTTGTGGTCCGCAGCGATAGCTGGCTCCGCTATCCCGCCGACGTGCACCTGGTGCGGCCCAACAGGCTCGAGTGGATCAACTACATGCGAACTGCTCTGTTCGCGCTGACAGCGCCGTTCCGCTACGACGTGCTCCACTATTATTTCGGGCAATCTTATCTTCACGGCGCCAAAGCGGCCAAGCTGCACGCCGAGTACTTGGACATGCGGCTGGCGCGCAAGCTCGGCCGCAAGATTTTCATGACCCTGCAAGGCTGCGACGTACGCATCAGTGCGGCGTCGGCCGAGCGCAATCCATTTTCTCCGTGCCAGGTGGGGCGCTGCAGCGCCGCGGCGGATTGCCGGGCGTCGCTCGACGATCGGCGGCGTTGGCTGGTGCAACACGTGTTGCCGCGCTGCGATCGAGTGTTCGTGCTCAATCCCGATTTGTCGTGGGATGCGCCGGGGGCGACGTTTTTGCCCTACGCCAGCGTGGATATCGAGGCATTCGGCCATTTCCCGCCGAAAACCGAAGGGCGCATTACCCTCCTGCACGCTCCGAGCGACGAAAGCATCAAGGGCACACGCTTCATCGAGGCAGCGGTGGAAAAACTGAAACAGCGCTGGCCTATCGATCTCGTCCTTGTGCGCGACATGCCTTACTCGAAAGCGTTGCCGCTCTACCAAAGCGCCGACCTCGTCATCGACCAGGTGCTCTTGAGCTGGTACGGCGGGTTCGCGGTCGAGACGATGGCCATGGGCAAACCGGTAGGATGCCACATCCGCGATCGGGACCTCGACGTGATCCCGGACGCGATGCGCGCGGACTTGCCGCTGTTGCGCCTGAACCCGCGCGACTTGGAGGATCAACTGGAGGCAATACTGCAGCGCCGGAGAGAATGGCCCGCTTGGGGCCGGCGCTGCCGGGATTACGTGTTTCGCTGGCACCATCCGCGCAAGATCGCTCAGGCCATGGTCGATGCCTATGGCCATCCGCAATCACGCTTCGATCTACCGGGGATAGTCGATCGGGCCGCGCGCCAAGCGGCGTGAGCCTATCTGGTCCTTTGACCGCCACCCTGAGCCAACTTGCGCTTGCCGAGCTCTTGAGCGGCGGCCAAACGCACCAGTTGATTGGGGTTGCTGCGCACCGCTTGCTGTAATGTCGTGTCGGTCTGTTGGGTGCATTGCGTCTGCAGGTTTTGCAAGAATTGCTGCTGCATCGCCATCATTTGTTGCATGAGTTGAAATTGTTGCTGCATGAGCTGCTGCATTTGTTGCTGCTGCATGCCGGTCTGCATTTGGAAGCCGCGCCGCAGGGCGTTTATCTGACCGCCTTGCTGCATGCCGCCTCCTCCCATGCCGCCGCCGCCTTTGCCGCCCTGACCTCCCTTGCATTGGGCGAACGAAAGCGCGGGAAAAGCGAATAAAAGACCAAGAACACTGGACGCAATCACGCTGACTCGCAGAGACATGACCTCTCCTGAAAGGGCGAAGATGTGGATGGAACACCGTCGCAAGAGCATGTTTCGTGCCGTTGGGCCGCAGCCGGAGAATACTGCGTTACCCTAGATTGGGGCATCACTTAGGGATCGAATTCGAGTCAACAAGACGAACGAAAAGGTTGTGCACTTTGCGAACACTTGTGCAGAGATGAAACGGATTTCATTCACGTCGCTTCAACCGGGCTCCTTCGCCATTCTTCTTCATTAGCTTCACTTCCACGCCCGGCTCGTGCAGATGGCGCACCAAGAAACGTGGCAAGGAGCAGCGCACCAGCACGCGGTCGTCGTGGTACTTTTGGCGAAGCACATCGGCATGCGCGGCAAGATAGGCCAGAATCTTGCCGTTCGAGGCGGCAACGTCGACCTGAGCTTCCACGAAATCGGCGCTCAAGAGTTCGATCACCGCGTCCTGCAACTTTTCCAAACCGATGCGCTTGGCGTTGCTGATCGTGACCGACCTGGGATGATGCTTTTCCAAGACGTGTAAGCGCGACACATCGGCGACCTGATCCAATTTGTTTAAGACGAGCAGCGTCGGCTTGTCCTTGCAACCCAGCTCATCGAGCACCTTGTTGACGGCCTGGATTTGCTCTTCGGCCCCAGGGCTGGCGGCGTCCACCACGTGCAAAAGCAAGCGCGCTTGCCGGGCCTCCTCGAGGGTGGCCTTGAACGACGCGACCAGATGGTGCGGCAAGTCGCGGATGAAGCCGACGGTGTCGCTTAAGAGCACCTTGCCCCAGTCGGCCAAACGCCACTGACGGGTGCGCGTGTCGAGCGTGGAAAAGAGCTTGTCTTCGGCGAGGACGCCAGCGCCGGTGAGCAGGTTCATGAGCGTGCTCTTGCCGGCATTCGTGTAGCCGACCAGGGAGACGGTATGCTCCTCGAAGCGCGCACGGACTTCGCGCTCTTTGCGGGCTTGCACGACGCCCAGCCGGTTCTTGAGGTCGCGTATTTTGAGCGCCACCAAACGGCGATCTTCTTCGAGCTGGGTTTCGCCGGGACCGCGCAAGCCGATGCCGCCTTTGTAGCGCGACAAGTGCGTCCACATGCGCTTGAGACGCGGCAAAGCGTATTCCAGTTGCGCTAGCTCCACTTGAAGACGGGCGGCGACGCTGCGGGCGCGCGTGGCGAAAATGTCCAGGATGAGCTCGCTGCGATCGATGACCTTGACGCCCGTCGCTTTTTCCAAGTTGCGGACTTGGGCGGGCGAAAGATCGTTGTCGAAGATGACGACGTCCGCGTCCTGGGCTTCCACTTCGGCCTTCAGCTCTTCCAGCTTGCCTCTGCCGATGTACGTGCCGGGAACGACGGCGTCGCGCTTCTGCAGGACGCCGCCCACGGCGATGGCGCCGGCGGTCGTCGTCAAGCCGCGCAATTCCTCCAAAGGATCGTCGCCGACCCATGGACGCTGCGGCAAGGCCACGCTCACCAGCACGGCCTTTTCCAAATGGACAGTGAGTTCTTTGCGGGTGTTATTCAGTCTCTCGACTCCTCTTGTGGGCGCTCATTCGATTCTAAGTTTGCTTCACGCCGGAGTAAAGACGATGCGCTGCGCAAATTGGTTCACTCCGCCTTTCTTGAACCTCAGCCCGAAGCACTCCATGAACAATCGAATCAAGCGCTCGCCGCGCGGCGGTCGATGGGAACCACAGCCCCTTACACGGCAGCCAGGATTCCTCCTTGCGCGTTTTGCAGAATTTCCGCTTCTTTGCTATCCTGTCTATAGCGCGCAAGCAGTAGGACAGGCTGCGAGCCTGTCCTACGGGTTCGGGCGGAGCGGACAGGTTGGAAACCTGTCCTATGATTCGGGTGGGCAGGAGGCTGCATGCTCAAGCGGCTGGAATTGGTCGGCTTCAAGAGCTTCGCCGACAAAACCATTTTCGATTTCGGCGACGGCGTCACCGCCATCGTCGGACCCAACGGCTCGGGCAAAAGCAATATCGTCGACGCCGTCCGCTGGATCCTCGGCGAGCAGAGCGCCAAAAGCCTGCGCGGCGGCGAAATGGCCGACGTCATTTTCAACGGCTCGACCACGCGCCGCAGCCTGGGCCTCGCCGAAGTCACCCTCACTTTTGACAACCGCCGCCGCCAGCTCTCCTTGGAAACCGAAGAAGTGCAAGTCACCCGCCGTGTTTACCGCGACGGCCAAGGCGAATACCTTTTGAACGGTCAAATCTGCCGGCTGCGCGACATCAAAGACTTGTTCTTGGGCTCCGGCGCCGGCCACGACGCCTATTGCGTCATCGAGCAAGGCAAAGTCGATGTGCTCTTGCAAGCGTCCAACAAGGAACGCCGCAACATCTTCGAGGAAGCCGCCGGCATCAGCCGCTTCAAGGCCAAGAAAATCGAAACCCTGCGCAAGCTGGAGCGCGTCGATCAAAACCTGGCCCGAGTCAAAGACATCATCGACGAGGTCGAAAAGCAGCTCCGCAGCGTCAAACTCCAGGCGGCCAAAGCGCAGCGCTTTCAGGAATACTCAATCCGCTTGAAAGAACTGCGGCTGGGCTTGGGCCTCGTCGAGTTCCGCGCTCTGACGCAAAAACTCGACGCGGAAAACCAAGTCCTCGAACAACTGCGCGGCGAGTTGGATCAGCGCGCGGCCCGCGCGGGCGCTTGCGAGGCCGAAGCCGAACGTCTGGAGATGCTGCTGGCCGATTTGGACGACAACTTGCGCGACCAGGAAGCGCTTTTGGCTCGCGCGCAGCAAGAAATCAAGACCCAGGAAACCACTCTGGCCCACGAATCCGCCCTCAGCGCGGACCTGGAATTCGAGCTCGACCGCACGCGCCGCCAACTTGCCGATTTGTCGTTTCAACTTGGCGCCTTGGCCGACGCTGTGCACAAGGCGGAGAACGAGCTCGAAGCCGCGACGGACCAGGCCGACCAACAGCGCCGGGAATCACAGTTACTGGAGAATGACCTCCAGTCCCTCGAACAGCGTTTGGAATCGCTCAGCCGGCAAGCGGCCGCCGACAAGGGCGAACATCTGGAGCAAATGCGCCGGGCCGCCCACTTGCAAAACGATGTTGTTGCCGCCAAGGCCCACTTCGAGAACTTAGAGCGCGAACGCGATCGACTGCGGCACAAATCCGACCTCGCCGCTGTCACACTCGCTTCCGTGGATGTCGAGCTAAAGGACTTGACCGACGCCGACCAGGAGCTGCACGAGCGGCTCACAAAAGCACGGCAGAATCTGGAAAACAAGCGCCAGGAACGCGAGCGCTTGCGTCAAACCCGCGACGACGCCAACGAGAGCATTTCGCAATTGCGCCAAGAGCGCAGCGGCCTGGCGAGCCGCATCGAGGTGCTCGAAGGCATGATCAAGAGCCACGAAGGGCTGGGCGCCGGCGTCCGCGAAGTCTTTGCTTTGTTGGAACAACCCGAGCCCGGGCCTTGGCAATCTGTTCTTGGCATGCTGGCCGACTTCCTTACCGTCAAGCGCGAATATGCAGCGCTCATCGACCTGGCCCTCGGCGATTGGGCCCAGTGCTTCGTGGTGCGCGACATGTCCGCACTTCAAAATGCGATGTCCGATCGTGGTGTTCCCTTCGCCGGCCGCGTCAGCTTCATGCCCCACGCCGCCGGCAGCGAAGCGCCGCCTGCTGTTTCCCCGGATGGCCTGGTCGAAGTTTCCGTTCTTAGCAAGGTTCGCCGCGCGGACAGCGGCGCGCCCACGCCGGACCATCCCGGCCTGGTTGCGCCGGCCGAACAGCTCGTGTCCTGCGACCATCCGGATCTGGCCGATTTACCTGCCCGTCTTTTGGGCCGCACGCTGATCGTCCGCGATCTCGGCACGGCACGGGCCATCGCCGAGCATGCACCGGGATTTCGCCTGGTCACACTGCAAGGCGAATTGCTCGAGCCGGACGGCACGCTCACCGTCGGCACGCACCGCGCAGCGGCCGGCATTCTGTCGCGCAAGAGCGAGCTGCTTGATCTTCAAGAGCAGGTCGCCGTGCAGGATCGGCACATCGCGGAAACGGGCCAAAAGATCTTCAGCCTGCGCGACCGGATCGTTGCCCTCGACGTTGAGCAGCATGATCTGCAAAAAGAAATCGAAGTCTTGAGCGAACAGGCCGCCGATCTGCACGCGCGCGCGCTGCGGCACAGCGACAAGCGCCAGGGTCTCTACGAAGAAGTGACTGGACAGCGCGACGAAATTGTCCGCATCGAAGAGGACATGGCCGCGCTGGAGAAGTCATGGCGCGACGCGCAAATGCAGGCCTCCGAAGCGGAAAGACAGGTGCAAGTGCTGCACGCCCGCATCGAGGAGGCCGATGCGGAATTGCGCCGGTCCGAGACACAGCGGCACGAGCAACAGCTGGCGTGCACACAGGCGCAAGTGCTGCTGGCCAAAGCCGAGGAACGCCTGGCGGGCTTGGGCAGCCAGCATCGGCAACTGGCGGCCGACCTGGCTCAGCGCCGCGCGGACGAGAAGCAACGCGCGCACGCGCTGGACAATTGCGCGCAGCGATTGTCTGAAAGCCAGCGGACCATGCTCGCGGCCTCCGCGCACATGGCTCAGGCTTACCTCGAAAAGGAAAGCGCTCAGCGCCAAGTCGCCGACATCTGCGCGCAGCGCGACCAGAAGCGCCAGGACCGCGCGCGCCTCGTGCAGCAAGCCCAAGCTGCCCGCAACGAATGGCGCGCGCAGCAGGAGCAATTCCACGCCCGCGAACTCGCTGCCAGTGAGCTGCGCCACCAACGCGACACGCTGGTCCAACGCCTCCGCGAGGACTATCAGGTCGATTTGGCGAATCTAAACGCAGAGGGCGCAGAGAACGCAGAGCAAAAAGGCCGTGCGGAACAGCTGAAGGATCAAGCACCTGTTGATTCCACTCTTTCTTCCTCCGCGTCCTCTGCGCACTCTGCGTTTAAGATTGAAGACTCCGCAGCAGCCCAAGAAGAAATCGAAGAACTCCGCCGCAAGCTGAGCCGGCTCGGCAGCGTCAACCTCGAAGCCCTGGAGGAACTGCAAGAACTGGACAAACGCGCCGCCGACTTGCGTGCTCAGTTCGACGACCTCACCGACGCCAAGAAATCCCTCGAAGAGATCATCGCCAAGATCAACCAGGATAGCCGCAAGGTCTTTATCGAGTCATTCACCGCAATCCGCGGCCATTTCCAGGAACTCTTCCGCAAGCTGTTTGGCGGCGGCATGGCCGACGTCGTCCTCGAAGATGAAAACGACGTGCTCGAAACCGGCATCGAGATCATCGCACGCCCCCCCGGCAAAGAGCTGCGCACCATCTCGCTCATGTCCGGCGGCGAAAAAACCCTCACCGCCGTCGCCCTCCTCCTTGCCATCTTCCGCTCCAAACCCAGCCCCTTCTGCATTCTGGATGAAGTCGACGCCGCCCTCGACGAAGCCAACATCGGCCGCTACTGCGCCGTCCTACGCGAGTTCCAGGAGCAGTCGCAATTCATCATTGTGACCCACTCAAAGAAAACCATGGCCGCCGCCGACGTGCTCTACGGCATCACCATGCAGGAATCGGGAATCTCCAAACAGGTGGCGGTGCGCTTTGAGGATTGGGTGGAAGAGGAGCATCCCGAAGCCGCCGCGGGATGATTCGATCGGTTGGAAGTCCCTGCGGCAATCGAACTACGAACGCGACACGCAAGCGCGTTGAGCATTACTTCTTCTTGCCGCTGCCCGCGTGCTTAGCGTATTCGCCCATCCACTGGAATTTCTTGTTCATGTCGAACAACCAAAACTCGATCAGCAGCATGAACGCCCAGCGGCCGCGCACCGCGTCTTTGCGATCCGTATTGGCCAGGCGTTCGTGCTCGAAATAGGCGTCGGCGGTTTTCTCCGTGAGCGCGTCGATTTCCAAATCACGCAGCATCTTCTTGCGCAGCTTCAGCAATTCGTCGAGCAGGCCTTCCGGGTCTTCTTTGGGGAAGCTGCGCCAGACTGCGCGCGGCCGGCGC
Source organism: Gemmataceae bacterium (assembly GCA_022614915.1). GTDB lineage: Bacteria > Planctomycetota > Planctomycetia > Gemmatales > Gemmataceae > JAKEFD01. Next base: position 12,629 of record JAKEHV010000088.1, read on the forward strand.
ATGATGTAGCTTTCCTTGGTCGGACTGCGATTCGTCGTCATCACCGACCAGTCGTCCTCCATTTGGCTTGTCATGGTCACGCGCATGGGCGCGGCGGGGTCGCCGTCTTCGCCGAAAAACGCCTGGTTGATCTCGGCGAACACGAACTCCGCCGGATGCACGAACAGGCGAGCGAAACCCTTGGTGCCCATGTCGATGTCCGCTGTCACCGTGTAGTCCGTGAGCCGTTTGAAGCCCAGGGCTTCTACTTTCTCGGTCAGGCTCGCGAGTTTCTCAAAGTCCATCTCCTTGAACTCGCTCGGCTTGATCGACGAGAAATCGATGTCTTCAGGCATGGCTTCCACGATCATCGACTTGGTCAAGTACATGTAGATAAACGCGCCGGGGATGCCCAGGACGACGCCGGCAAGGATGTAGGCGATGTATTCGGGAACATCCTGGGCTGCAAAAAACTTGTACAAGAGCGCTTCGATCCAGTCCACCCAGCGTCCCGAGGCGACAAGGATGATCATTCCGAGGAGCAAAAGGCCGCCGATGCTGCCGAAAACGCCGGTGGCAGTTGAGATCCTGCGTTTCTTCCTCTCTTTCTTTTTCTTCTTAGGTCGATCGTCGACGTCCTCGTCTTCCTCGTCGTCGCGCGCCCTTTTGCCTTTCGTTTGGGCGGGCGGCTCGTCGTCCACGATCTCCACGTCATCCACCAGAGATTGCTTCGGCATGGCGTTTTTGGCCTTGGGCGTCGGCGCGTCCACCAGCTCGACCTCTTCTATGGCCTCTTCCACCTTTGCTGCTTTCCGCGCAGGGGTCAGAGCGGCGGGAGGAAGGGGAGGCGGTTTCGGCTTGGCCTTGGGCGGCGCGTCGTCAATCAATTCCGCTTCCAATATGGGCGCGGGCTTCGGTTTGGCGGCTTTAGGAGGCGGCGCCTCTTCAACCAATTCCGCTTCCAAAACTTGAACGGGCTGCGGTCGCGCGCCTTTCGATTTGGGCGCCTCATCCACCAACTCCACTTCCAGAATCGACTCCGGCTCCTTGGATTTGGACTTGGGCGATTCGAAAACGTCGATTTCCATCGCCGGAGCGGACACGGCCGGCGGCTTGGGGGCAGGCGGCTTCGAGCCAAGCGGTTTCAACTTGGGCGCCGGATCGCCGAGCACATTCGCTTCTTTAGGTTGCACCGGCGGCGGTTTGGGCGACCCGGCGCCGAGCGGTTTCAGCTTGGGTGACGTTCCGCCGCCGAGCACGTCAGCGTCCTTGGCGGCAGGCGCTGCCGGCTTAGTCGGCAGCGGCTGTGAAACCAGCGGTTTCAACTTCGGGGCCGGCGCATCTCCCACTTCCACATCCAAGGGCGGGGGCGCAGACGGTTTCGGCGCGACGGCTTTCGAGCCAATGGGCTTGAGCGCTGACGCCGGGCTCGCCGGGGCCGCAGCGGGCGCCGGGGCCGCGCCGGGTTTCGCTGCCGGCACGCGCACCTGCTTGCCGCACTGCGGGCAGGAAATCACCTGACCCCGCTGAGCGTCGGTGGCGTTCATCACTGTCTTACATCCAGGGCACGCAAACCGCGGCATGGCCAATCCTCAGTTCTCGCTGGCACTTGAAAAATGCAGTTCGTCGCGGGAGCAACGCCATTTTAAGGCATCGCCCATTTGATGCCAGCTGTTTGCAGGGAAAATCCGTCGGTCGCAGCCGCGCCGCACTATTAGATATTTGCGCGTGGCCCGCAGATTTCACAGCGGATCTTGTTCTCCAGGATTGTGAAACCAAAACCCAGGCTCCATGGTACAATCCCATAGTCTCAAAGCGCGGAAAGTCTCTTCCATCCAAGGAGTTGTATATGTTGCAGTTGCGGCGATTTGGGCTGGCAGTGCTGGCCTTAGGAGTGCTGGCAGCCGGTTCGGCGCGGGCGATCGATCCGAAGTTGTTGCCCGCCGACACCGAGTTGGTCTTCACCGTCAATGTCAAGCAAATCATGGATTCCGAACTGGTTAGGGCTCAAAAGGAAGCCATCGACCAGGCCAAGGCCATACTGGAAAACCTGGGCGGCGCCAATCCGGTGCAGAAACACCTTCAGGATGCCGGCTTTGATTTCTTTACCGACCTGTACACCATGACAATCGCAACCGCCGGCAGCAAAGACACGGACAAGATGTTCATCGCGGTGGAAGGCAAGTTCAACGTGCCGAAGTTCAACGGCGCGGCCGAAGCCGCCGCCAAGGACAATCCCGACGCACTGCGGATCACCAAGCAAGGCGACGCCACCGTCTATGAAATCACTCCGCCCGGCGAAAAACGCGTTTACGCCAGCCTGGTCAATAGCAAGCTCTTGATCGCCGCTCCGACCAAGGAAGCGCTCAACGACGCCCTTAGCCGCATAAGCAACAACCGCCCCGCCAACTTGAAGAAAGAAGTGCGCACTCTCCTGGAGACCGTCAACAAGAAGCAGAGCGTCAGCTTCGTGGCCACCGGCTCGGCACTGGCCAAGATGATGGAAGGCGCGCCGGTTCCCAACGCGGAGATTGCCGGCCAAGCGTTGCAATCGATTGAAGGACTTTCCGGCGCGATCACCATCACGCGCGAGATTCAGTTCCAGCTCGGGGTCAACGCCAAGGACGAAGCAACGGCGAAGAACATGGCGACGGCCGGCAATGTCGCCCTGTTGACGGTTCGCTCCCTGGTGGAGACACGGGCCAAGGAAGACCAAAAACTGGCGCCCGTTGTGGATATCGTCAAAACCCTGCGCATCACGAGCCAAGGAAGCAATATCCTCCTGCGCGGCGAGGTGACCCTGGATGTGATCGAGAAGCTCATGAAGAACCTGCCAGGCGGACAGTAGCCAACCGCAACACTAGCCCGACGCGCTAGCGAGGGCGGACTGGTTGCCCAGCGGAAGTGCATCCCGTTGCAATGATTCTGTAAGGAATCCCTGGCGGCAATGGACTTTCACACGGGCAACACGTCCACCCTCGCTAGCGCGTCGGGCTAGTGTCAATCACCATAGATTAGATACTTCTTCCGCAGTCGCGCAAAGCGCGCCAATTCCGGCAGCCGATGTCCTTCCAACTCACGCCAGTCCGTCCCCGCGTCGATTCCCTTCCAGGTTTCCTCGTGCACCAACAGCACGTTGAGCCGGTCGATCTTCCAATCGTCGGGATAGAGTTTGCGCAGAGCATAGGCGATAGCCAAGCCGGTGCGGACGGGTTCGAAGCGTGCCCAGTCATCGACAAAGATATGCACGCCGCCGCAGAGCTTGCCATTGTGCACGCTGCCCTTGGGTGTAATCTGTGCGGGCACAAAACGCACGCCGGAAAGCTTTTGCTCCGCCAGGGCGGCAGCGAGCTTGACGCCGTCGAGCCAGGGTGCGCCGATCCACTCGAAGGGGCGTTCGGTGCCGCGGCCGACGCTGATGTTGGTCGTTTCGAGGATGCCGATGCCGGGATAGAGTAGAGCCGCCGACAGGCTGCGCATATTGGGCGAAGGATTCACCCACGAAAGGCCGGTCCGGTCGAGCAGCATCGAGCGCTTCCAGCCCTGCATCTGGACCACTTCCAAATCGGCGTCAATCTTTCTCTCTGCGTTGAACAACCTCGCTAATTCACCGACGGTCAGGCCATGGCGAATGGGCAACGCGTGATAGGCGACGAAGGATTCCTTGTCCGCGTCGCGGATCGGCCCTTCGATCGCGACGCCGCCAATGGGGTTGGGCCGGTCCAGCACGACGACTTTGATCTTGTGTTCCGCGGCCGACTCCAGCACGTAACCGAGTGTGGTGATGTACGTGTAGAACCGGCAGCCGATATCTTGAATGTCGTAAACGAGCGTGTCGATGCCTTGGAGCGTGTCCGCGGTCGGCCGGCGACGGCTGCCGTAAAGGCTGTAAATCGGCAGACCGGTTTTCTCGTCCTTGGTGTCGCCGACTTTTTCGTCGAGGATGCCGCGAATGCCGTGCTCCGGACTGAAAAGCGCGACGAGCGTGACGCCGCGTGCTTGGTGCAAGAGGTCGATGGTCGCCCTGCCCTGGCGGTCGCGGCCGGTGTGATTCGTGACGAGGCCAATGCGCCGACCTTTGAGCCGTTCAAACTTCTCCTTTACGAGTACGTCGATGCCGGGGAGCACGGGAGCGGTTTTCCGCGCTTGATACGCCGGCAATGCCGACGCTGCCAAGGTTGCGACCTGGCCGCGCAGCTTGGTCACATTGCCTTTGCCGTTTGGGTGAACACGATTGCTCAAAAAGATGACTGCGGTTTCCGTATCCGGATCGAGCCAAATCGAAGTGCCGGTGAAGCCGGTGTGGCCAAAGCTTTTGCCGGGCGGGAATATCGTTCCCCGGTTGGCGGAATAGCTGGTGAGCATGTCCCAGCCGAGGCCGCGCTGCCACCCCCTCACCCCCGGCCCCTCTCCCTCAGGGCGAGGGGAGACCGGAGTCTTACCGCCGGGAACCGGGCGCGGGGCCGTCATGAGCTTAACGGTTTCCGGCTTCAGCAAACGCCTGCCGTTGTAGTCGCCGCCCTGCAGGATCATCTGCGCGTACACCGCCAAATCATCCGCAGTGCTGAACAGCCCGGCATGGCCCGCGACCCCGCCCATGAGGTGCGACCGGGGATCGTGCACCTCGCCTTGCATCCATTGGCCGTCGCGTATTTCGGTCGGCGCTGCGCGGTCCTTTAGTTTCCCTTGCGGTTTGAAGCCGGTCTCGTTCATTCCCAAAGGCTCGAAGATTCGTTTCCGCGTGAATTTCTCGAGCGGCTCGCCGCTGAGGCGTTCCACCAAATCGCCCAGCACGATGAAGCCGACGTCGCTGTAGATGAACTTCGTGCCCGGCTCGGCGGTCGGCTTGAGTGCATAGACGCGCTCCAGCGCCTTGGCCCGGCCGTCCTGATAATCCTTGAGCGCATTGTCGGCGATGAGGCCGCTCGTGTGGGTGAGCAAATGCTCGATGGTGATCTTCGCACCTTGAAACGGCATGCCGCGTACATGGTCCGAGACGAGATCGGCAAGCCGCAGCTTGCCCTGTTCGATCAGCATCATGATCGCGGTGGCCGTTGCGATCGGTTTGGTGAGCGATGCCAGGTCAAACACAATTTCCGGCAGCATCGCGGACTTTTCCTGTTCGAGGCTGCGCTGGCCGTACGCTTTGCGGAAGATGACCTTGCCGCGATGGACAATGAGCACGACCGCCCCGGGCAGCTCGCCGCGCTTGATGGCGGCGTGGATGGTTTCGTCGATCTGGTTGAGGATTTCGGCGGAGACGCCGAGGGATTGGGGCGCGGCGGCGGGCAGCGGTTTTTCGGCTGCGGCCGACAGCCCCGCAGGTAAGGTCGAACAGAGAACCGTTACGATAGCCAGATGGGCTAAGTTCGTTGGAAGACTCGACCGGGATCGGACGGTAGGCATAATACGCTTTCAAAGGTTATTGCGGACAATGTAACAAAGGTTTGCTGTCGGGATTGTAGATATAAGATCGCGGCTGCGCGAGCGTTCTCTGACGGTGCCGGAGGCGAAGAAACTGCTTTGATTATCGCTTCCACAGTTTTCTATCTAAGCTCCGATAATTGATCGCCTCGCTCACGTGCCCTTGCTCGATGTCCGCCGACCCGTCCAGATCGGCGATCGTGCGCGCCATGCGCAGGATGCGGTCGTGGGCCCGGGCGGACAGGCCCAGACTTTCCATGGCGTTTTGCAAGAGCTGCTTGCCGGCTTGGTTCAACGCGCAGTATTTGCGCAGTTGTTTGCTGTTCATGCGGCCGTTGAGCCGGCCGCTGGGGCCGAAGCGCTCGCGCTGAATCGCGCGGGCCTTGAGCACCTGCTCGCGCATCTGGGCGCTCGTGGTTCCCTCCTTGGGCGCGGACAACTCTTGAAACGGCACTGCCGGCACTTCGATGTGCAAGTCGATACGGTCCAGGAGCGGGCCGCTGATGCGTCCCATGTAGCGCTCGATCTGCATCGGCGTGCACTTGCAGGCGTGCTTGGCGTCGCCCAGATAGCCGCACGGGCACGGGTTCATCGCCGCCACCATCATGAAGCTGGCGGGGAACGTGGTCGAATTCAAGGCGCGCGAAATGGTCACGCTGCCTTGCTCGAGCGGCTGCCGCAAGACTTCCAAGCTGCGGCGATTGAACTCGGGCAGTTCGTCGAGAAAGAGAACGCCGTGGTGCGCGAGGCTGATCTCGCCCGGCGCGGGCGTGCTGCCGCCGCCGACCATGCCGGCGTCGCTGATCGTGTGGTGCGGCGAACGGAACGGCCGCGTCGCCAAAAGTGGCTGGTCGGGGGCTAGCCGGCCAAGGGCGCTGTAAATGCGGGTGGTTTCCAGACTTTCGGCCAGCGTCAAGGACGGCAGAATCGTGGCCAGGCGCTGGGCCAGCATAGTCTTTCCGGTGCCGGGCGAGCCGATCATCAGGACGTTATGTGCGCCGGCCGCCGACACGACGAGCGCCCGCTTGGCGAACTCTTGACCGCGCACGTCGGAGAAATCCACTTCGTAACGGCTGAGCGTGGCGAACAACTCGTCCAGGTTGGTCGTAACCGGCTCGGCGGGTAGCTGACCGGACAATACGCCGACCGCTTGGGCGAGCGAGCCGACGCCGTAGACTTCGACCTCTTCGACGACGGCGGCTTCTCGGGCATTGTGCAGAGGGACGAGCAGTTTGGGGATCTTCTGTTGGGCGGCAGCCATCGCGCTTGAGAGCGCCCCTTTGATGGACCGCACGCTGCCGTCGAGGGCCAATTCACCCGCCGTGGCGAAATCCTTCAGTTGCTCGGGCAAGAGCTGTCCAGTGGCGACCAAGAGACCCAGTGCGATGGGCAAATCGAATGCGCCGGCATCCTTGCGCAGATCGGCCGGCGCGAGGTTGATGACGGTGCGGCCGGCGTGGCGGTCGTAGCCGAGATTCGCCAGGGCGCGCTCGATGCGATGGATACTCTCACGCACGGACGCTTCGGGCAAGCCGACGAGGATCGTCTTGGGCAATCCCGCCGAGGCATCCACCTCCACCTGCACCGGCACCGCTTCGATGCCGACGAGCGCGAAGGTGTTGAGCTTGGCGAGCATGGACAAGGTCCCAGGTGCACGGCACAATGATCCAAGCCGTTGTAATGCACCGGAGTCGCGGATGCAAAAGGAAAACCGCAAGCAGGCATTTGCCGCGATTGGGCCATTGGCCGGCACCGTTTACGAAATCCTGCGCCGGCGCGTCCAAAGCGCTGACGATCCGCGCATCACCTACGCCGAACTTGCCCGTACGCTACGAGACACGCATGAATCCTTCGAGCACGTGACGCATCGCAGCCAGGATTTGTATGCGGCTTTGTGCGAAGTGGGGAATGTCTGCAAGAAACTCGGATTGCCTCCCCTGCCCGCGCTGGTGGTTCGCGCCGACACCAGGCGCCCCGGCGACGCCTATTACGAAGGGATGCCGTTCAAGTACCGCGACGAGTGCGTGGCGGAGTGGCAGCGCGATTTTGAAGCAGTTCGGCAGGGCCATTTCCCAGCAAATCCGAAGCCGCAGCGCTAGTTTTGCCCCTTGGGACTTGGTTTGCCTCCCAGGGCTAGCCACCAGTCCATGATCGGGTCTTTTTCACTTTGCAATTTGGAATGAGCGTTGCGTTTCCCCGTCATGGGATCGTACCACCAGACATCTTGGAGGACCCACTTGGCGTCTTCGTAACGAAACTTGGCGTGCCATTGCACCTTTGAGATATTGGGCTTCTTAGGCAGAGCGGCCTTCTCAGCCTGCTTTTTCGAGGTGTACTTCTGCGTGATGTAGGCTGCCGGCATCCACGAGACTTCCGCGGTAAAAGGCGCGATCAAACTGTCCGTCTTCTTCACGTCGTACTTAACTTCGGTCGCGAAATACCTGCGCTTTTGCCAGCCGCCAAAGAAATCCGACACCGTTTCTTCTGTGCCTTCCTTTTCCATCCGCTTCGAGAGCGTCTTGATTTCGGCAATGGCTTTTTGCGCGTCTTGTGCGCTCGTTGGACAGCACAAGAGGCAGAAAACGAAAACTCCCAACCCCCACGTCCTCATGGCGACCTCGCTGGTAAGCAAATCGGCTGAATGCCACTTCTATCCTAATCGCCGTTCCTAGGCGTCAGCAAGCGCAAAGCCAATCACTCGACGATTGTGGTTTCGCCGCCGTGGCGTGTGCTGAGCGCCCTAAGCGAGCTGACCGGCAGCGATTCCGTCAGGTAGCGGACTGTGCCGTCGCAGAAAGCGAAGTTGGCGCCGCCGGAGTGTGCGCTGCCGTAGGCGGACAGGCGCGCCTCGTAAAAAGGCAGGAATTGGTCCCACGATACCGGGGGCGGCTGCTCCGGCCAAGGCGGCGGCTGCCAGCCGAAGGGATGGCCGTAATTGATCGCGTTCATGCCGGCCAAGGTGACTTCGCGGATGCCGATAGCGGTGGACGGCGCCCAAATGCCGTATGTTCCGATCGCGAAGAAATCGGGATTGGGCGCGGGTTGGAAAGGCGCCGGTAGAAACGAATTCCAGTTCCCGTCCGCTTGGGAACGTTCACCGAAAAGCAGAGTGTTGCTGGTTCCGTCCTGGATGTCGGTCAGGCGGATTTGGCCGAAGCCGTTTTGCACGCGATGAAAGACGCCGTCATTGGTGGCTTTAGCGGGGAGCAAGGTGCGTGAGCCGCCGTTGCCCGCATAGCTGGTGAGTGCCGCGGTCCGGCCGCCGCCCATGTCGATCGGGTTTCTGTCAAGGGAGGCCGACGGGCACACATACAAAGGCAATACGTTGGCCGCCCGCGCCGCATTACCGCCCAGATAATTCGCGCTCGGATTCAGGAAATCCCACTGGCGATAAAGATTGTCCTGCTCGACGAACGGCAAGAGCTCGACGAAAAGCGAGGTCGTCCGCGCCGGCGACAACAACAGGCCGGGCGGCAGTTTCTTGAAGGCGTCGTGATGATTGTGGGCCGCCAATGCGAGTTGCTTGAGGTTGTTCTGACAAGACAGCCGCGCCGCCGCCGCGCGCACTTTTTGCACCGCCGGCAGCAACAGGCCGATGAGAATGCCGATGATGGCAATAACCACCAAAAGCTCGATCAGGGTAAACCCGCGGCGACTTGACATACGCTCTCCTTCCCCACAAGCATAACCGCTTAGTGAAGGGAAACGCAAGCACCCGAACAACGGATCAACGAATCGGTCGCGCGGCGGAAAAGGGGTTTATCGCGCATGCCGTCCGGGACGGCGCTACCGACCCGTCCCATCAGCCAAATGTAGCGGAACTCGCAATAGTTCCGGCGTGGAAGCTGCCGAAATGCCGCCGCCCCAATTCACGCGAGGATGTCCGTCACCACACTGCCGTGCACGTCCGTCAGGCGGTAGTAGCGGCCCTGGAACCGGAACGTCAGGCGGGTGTGATCGATGCCCAAAAGATGCAGCACGGTCGCTTGGAAATCGTGCACGTGAACTGGGTTTTCAACTACGTTGTAACAGAAATCGTCAGTTTCGCCGTAGGTCATGCCGCCCTTGATGCCCGCTCCTGCCATCCACAACGAAAAGCAGCGGCCGTGATGGTCGCGGCCATAGCGCTCTTGCGTGTAGTCGCCCTGCACGAAAACGGTCCGCCCGAATTCGCCGCCCCAGATCACCAGCGTGTCGTCGAGCATGCCGCGCTGCTTGAGGTCCTTGACGAGCGCTGCCGAGGGTTGGTCGGTGTCGCGGCATTGGATTTCGAGTTGCGTCGGCAGGTTGTTGTGCTGGTCCCAGCCGGCGTGCATGAGCTGCACGAAGCGGACGCCGCGCTCGGCCATGCGGCGGGCCATGAGGCAGTTCCAGGCAAACGAGCCGCGGCGGTGCACGTCCGGGCCGTACATTTCGAGGATAGGGCGCGGCTCGCGTGAAATGTCCAAAAGCTCCGGCACCGACGTCTGCATGCGAAACGCCATCTCGTATTGCGAAATCCGCGTGGCGATTTCGGGATCGCCGACTGCATCCTGGCGCATCCGATTGAGCGTCGCCAGATCGTCGAGCAAGCCGCGCCGCACCGTTTGATTCATGCCCTCGGGATTAGACAGATACAGCACCGGGTCGCCGTTGGAGCGGAGTTTGACGCCTTGATAGCGCGTCGGCAGGAAGCCGGAGCCCCAGTAATAGTCGTAGAAGAGCTGGCCGCAGGAAAGCTCGCGGTCCTGCGAGGTCATGACAAGGAACGTGGGCAAATCACGGTTCATCGTGCCCAGGCCGTACGCGAGCCAGGCGCCCATGCTGGGCCGGCCGGGCATGTCCGTGCCGCACAGAAACAGCGTGACCGCCGGGGCGTGATTGATGGCCTCGGTGTGCATGGACTTGATGAGACAAATCTCGTCGGCGATAGAACCCGTGTGTGAAAGGAAATCGCACAGAGGGATGCCGGCCCGGCCATAGCGCTTCCAACCCGCGATGCCCGGCAGGATGAGTTGCGGCTGATTCTGCGTCATGGTGGTGAGCCGTTGCCCCATCTGCACGGAAGGCGGCAACAGCTCGCCGCGGCGGCGATAAAGCTGCGGCTTGTAGTCGAAGAGATCGACGTGGGTCGGCGCCCCTGTCTGCATAAGGTAGATGACACGCCGGGCCTTGGGCGAAAAGTGCGGCAACCCCGGCAGGGCGCCTTCGCCGGGCGCGGACTGGGCAGACGCTTTTGGTGTTTCGCCAAGCAAAGACGCGAGTGCGGCAAGGCCCAAGCCCGCGCCGGTGTGGCCAAGCAGTTGGCGTCGGGTGAGGAGCAGCTGGTTTTCAAAACATTCGGACATGTTGATAGTCTCATTCGGTTTGAATTCGATGAATGCAGACGATTCCGTTGCTACAGCCTATAGCGAGGATGGATCCATTACGCGAAACCGATAGAGAAGTGACATAAACCTTACCGTTGTTGGCGTTGCTTACTGTGTCAGACACCATT
>JAKEHV010000548.1 GCA_022614915.1 Gemmataceae bacterium
CACTACGGCCACGGCCACTACGGCCACGGCCACTACGGCCACGGCCATCACGGCGGTCGCCGCCCCGTTGTAGTACATCCGGACTACTATCACTGGACGCCTGATCGCGGCTATCACAGCCACGGCCACATTCATGTGCCGCACCGGGGCCATTACCATGTACGTCCGTACTAGCATAAACCGTTACTAATGAACGACTTAACGCCGGTAGTTTACCCGGCGTTTTTTGTTGTACTCAATAAACTTGACATAAAAGTACACATTCATAGAATGCGGTAATAGAGGGTTTGCCATGAAAATCACCGCTCAGGAAGAGTATGGCTTGCGTTGCTTGTTGCGACTGGCGCAAAGCGAGGGTCAGGCCCTAACGTTGCCGGAAATCGCGGCGGCGGAAGGACTTTCGGTCGCTTACGCCGCCAAGCTCATGGCGGTGCTGCGCGACGCCGGGTTAATCGACAGTGTTCGCGGCCGGTCAGGAGGGTATCGGCTGGCCAAGTCGCCGGAGGAAGTCGGCCTGGGCTCACTGCTTTTGGTGCTTGGCGAACCCCTGTTCGACGAGCCTGGCTACTGCGAACGCCATGCCGGCTCCGCTTCCGATGGCACCTGCGTCCATCACGGTGGCTGCTCACTGAAGACGCTTTGGCAGACTTTGGAGAAATGGATGCGCGGCACGCTGAATCAGATTACGCTTGCCGATTTGTTGCAACATGAGGGGCGCGTTACGGAGTTGCTGCGGTCGCGGTTGGCGTCCACCGTATTTGAAGAAACGCCGGCCTTGCTTTCGTTGGGAATGATCGAAAAGTAGGACAGTTTTTCAACCTGTCCTACGCGCATGCGGGACAGGTTGAAAACTGTCCCACGAAAAGGAAGGATGCAATGTCTACAGCTACCAGCACGATTGCTGAACTTGCCAACCGCGAGTACAAGGAAGGGTTTTACACTGACATCGAAGCGGAATCTCTTCCCAAAGGCTTGAATGAAGACATCGTGCGCCAACTTTCAGCCAAGAAAAACGAGCCGCAATGGCTGCTCGATTGGCGGCTCAAGGCGTATCGCCATTGGCTGACGATGGAGGAGCCGCGCTGGTGGCCCAACCTGACGTTCCCCAACATCGACTATCAGGACGTAATCTACTACTCCGCGCCGAAGGCGAAGAAGCAACTCGCGAGCATGGACGAAGTCGACCCGGAGCTTCGCCTCACCTTCGAAAAACTGGGCATTTCGCTGGACGAACAAAAACGCTTGTCCAACGTCGCGATCGACGCCGTGTTCGACAGTGTTTCCGTGGCCACGACCTTCAAGGAAAAGCTTGCCGAGCTGGGTATTGTCTTTTGCTCGTTTTCCGACGCAGTGCAGAATCATCCCGAGCTTGTGAGAAAGTATCTCGGCTCCGTGGTGCCCTACAACGACAACTATTTCGCCACGCTCAATTCAGCGGTCTTCAGCGACGGCTCGTTCGCGTACATTCCCAAAGGCGTGCGCTGTCCCATGGAGCTTTCGACCTATTTCCGCATTAACGCCAAAGAGACCGGACAATTTGAGCGCACCTTGATTGTCGCCGAGGAAGGCAGCTATGTCAGCTATCTCGAAGGCTGCACGGCGCCCATGCGCGACGAGAACCAGCTGCACGCGGCCGTCGTCGAATTGGCGGCAATCGGCGACAACTCGCAAATCAAGTATTCCACTGTGCAGAACTGGTACCCGGGCGACAAGGAAGGACGGGGCGGCATTTACAACTTCGTCACCAAGCGCGGCGCCTGCCGGGGCCGAAACTCCAAGATTTCCTGGACCCAAGTGGAAACCGGCTCGGCGATCACCTGGAAATACCCAAGCTGCATTCTTCAGGGCGACGACTCGGTCGGCGAGTTTTACTCCGTCGCGCTCACGAAAAACCGTCAGCAAGCCGACACCGGCACCAAGATGATCCACATCGGCAAGAACACGCGCAGCACGATCGTGTCCAAGGGCATTTCGGCGGGGAAGGGACAGAACACGTATCGCGGCCAGGTGAAGATCCTGCGCGGCGCTACCAATAGCCGCAATTACAGCCAGTGCGATTCGCTCCTCTTGGGCGACAAGTGCGGCGCTCATACGTTCCCGTACATCGAAGTGAAGAACACGTCGAGCACGGTGGAGCACGAAGCATCGACGTCGAAGATCGGGGAGGACCAGATCTTTTACTGTAAGCAGCGCGGCCTTTCGGGCGAAGACGCGGTCAACATGATCGTCAACGGCTTCTGCAAGGAAGTGTTTCGAGAGTTGCCGATGGAGTTCGCGGTCGAAGCGCAGAAACTGTTGGGCGTGAGTTTGGAGGGAAGTGTTGGGTAGACGATGAAGTTCGATATCGTTGTGGACGAAGACGCAAAGCATGAGCTGGCTCAGCTCAAAGCGTTCACGCAACGCAAGATCGCGCAAGCGATTGATGACCAGCTTACCGATGAGCCCGACAAGGGCTCGAAAAACCGAAAGGTGTTGAAGGACGTGCCGGCGGACTTCGAGTTCGAGCCGCCGCTCTGGGAACTTCGGGTCGGGGAGTATCGCGTGTTCTATGAAGTGGATCGAGATCGGAACCAAGTACAGATACGAGCGATTCGCCGCAAGCCGAAGGACAAACGAACAAAGGACATCCTCAAGTGAAAACCATAACCGTCGAACGATTCTCGAAAGAAGCCAACGCCGTCTTAGAAATGGCCCAAAGCGAGCGCGTTGTAGTCACACGCAATGGCAAGCCCCTCGCCGTCGTGCTGGGTCTGCTTTACAAGGATGAAGAGGACTACGCCCTTGAACGCGACCTACCGTTCTGGGAGATGATACGCGAGCGCCGCCTGAAGAATAAGACGATTCCTTGGGAGGAGGTAAAAAGGGAATTGGGTCTAAAGACAAAGAGTGCCAAAAACTCTAAGAGAAAATGACTCGCCAGAATGAGCGGACGGATGCAACGTGATTCATCCGTTTGCCATTTTTTCTCAGGTGATCAGTTGCTGGAAATGCAAGGCAGAATCTTCCATGGCCATAGTGATGGAAAACAATAACCCGCTTTATTCCGTTGAATTTGTCCTGAATGTTGAGGGACATGGGTTGACAGCCCTTTGCTGTTTTCCCGATCCCGCGAAAGCCATTGTCCGACAAGGGGACGACATTGAGTTCATCCGGCCGGACAAGAGTGTTTTTCGAACTCGAGTGAAAGCGCTTTCGATCATTCACACACGGGCTGGGTCGGCTGGATTGATCGGCCTGGTAGTGCCCGAAAGTGTGAAAAAAGATGACATCCCATACGGTTCGTTTTTACGGCTAGTTGTTAACGAGAACTTGGAGTAAATCAACTGACCATGCTTACGATCCAAAACCTACACGCCCGTGTTGAAGACAAAGAAATCCTCCGCGGCGTCAACCTGCAACTAAACGCCGGAGAAGTGCACGCCATCATGGGGCCCAACGGCTCCGGCAAGAGCACGCTGGCCGGCGTCTTGGCGGGACGCAACGCATTCGAAGTCACCGAGGGCCAAGTCTTCTACAACGGCAAGGATCTCTTGGACCTCGACCCCGAGGAGCGCGCCCGCGAAGGCGTCTTTTTGGCGTTTCAGTATCCGGTCGAGATCCCGGGCGTCACCAACATGTACTTTCTCCGCGCCGCCCTCAACGCCATCCGCAAGCATCGCGGCCAGGACGAGCTCGACGGCGCGAAGTTCCTGAAGCTCGTCAAGGAAAAGCTGAACGTCTTGCACATCGCCGACGATCTTTTGAAGCGGCCCGTCAACGAAGGCTTTTCGGGCGGTGAGAAAAAACGCAACGAGATTTTTCAGATGGCAGTCCTCGATCCCAGGCTATGCATCCTCGACGAAACCGATTCCGGCCTCGACATCGACGCCTTGCGCATCGTCGCCGACGGCGTCAACTCCCTGCGCCGCAAGGACCGCGCGATACTGGTCATCACGCACTACCAGCGGCTCCTCGAGTACATCGTACCGGACAAAGTGCATGTCTTGTACGACGGCCGCATCGTCAAGTCCGGCGGCAAGGAATTGGCCCTCGAATTGGAGGCCAAAGGCTATGACTGGATCAAAGAGCAGGCGGCGTAGGCAACAGCATTAAGAGTATTGTGAAGGTGGAAGAGATGACGGCGTTAGCTGAAAAAACAGGGTTTTTGAAGCACTGGGACCGCTTCAACGGCAAGCGGTTTTCGCCGTATTTCGAGCCGTTGCGTCAATCGGCGCGCGCGCGTTTCCAAGACCTGCCGTTTCCGACGGCGCGGACCGAGGATTGGCGCTTCACCAGCGTGACGGGCCTCTTGGGAGTCCCGTTTGAAGCGCCCCAATCGCTGCGCGTGGACCGGCAAGCTTTGCCGACCCTGCCGCCCGGCGACGCCAATTGTCTGGTGTTCGTGAACGGCGCCTTTTCCGGGGCGCTGTCCAACATCGGCAATGTCCCAGCGGGCATCAAGCTCGGCAGCCTGGCCCAAGCGGGAGCGGAAACGGCGGAACGGCTGAAAGCAGTCATGGGGCTGGCGAGCTTCCAGGATCAGGTTTTCACGGCGCTCAACACCAGCCTGTTCGATGACGGCGCTTACATCATTGTTGAAGAAGGACGCGTTGTCCCGCGTCCCATCGAGCTATGGTACCTTTCTTCCCCTGGTCAAAAGAATCTGCTGGCCAATCCGCGCACGCTCATCGCACTGGGAAAAAACAGCCAGGCCACGATCGTAGAACGTTTTTTGCCGGCCGATCCCCTGTCCGCATTGGGCCAAGCCGGCGCCTATTTCACGAATGCTGTCACCGAAATCGTCCTCGGCGAGCGCTCGATACTCGACCATTACAAAATCCAAAAAGAAGATACGAATGCGTATCACATTGCAGTCACGCAGGTTGCACAGGGCGCCGCGAGCAGTTTCAGCACGCATTACTTCGCCATGGGCGGCGGCCTGGTCCGCAACGACGTGCGCGTCCGCTTCGACGGCGAGCACTCCGAGGCCACGGTGAACGGCCTCTATCTCGCCGGCGACACGCAGCACATCGACAACTTTACCGTCATCGACCATGCTAAAGCGAACTGCGCCAGCCATGAGCTTTACAAAGGCATCCTGAGCGACCAGGCCCACGGCGTCTTTAACGGCAAGATTTTCGTCCGCCCCGATGCACAAAAGACCGATGCCAAGCAAACGAACAAAGTGCTGCTCCTTTCGGACGGCGCCACCATCAACACCAAGCCGCAATTGGAGATCTTTGCCGACGACGTGAAATGCACCCACGGGGCCACGGTGGGCCAGCTGGACGATGAGCAAATCTTCTATCTGCGGACGCGCGGCATCGACGAAAAAGCGGCCCGCGGCCTGCTCACCTACGCCTTCGCAAACGATGTCATTGGCCGCGTCAAGATCAACGCCCTGCGCGAGGAATTGGAACAGAAGATCATCCACTTGTAGCCGCATGCGCAAGAATGCG
This sequence comes from Gemmataceae bacterium, assembly GCA_022614915.1. Classification (GTDB taxonomy): domain Bacteria; phylum Planctomycetota; class Planctomycetia; order Gemmatales; family Gemmataceae; genus JAKEFD01. Next base: position 5,439 of record JAKEHV010000548.1, read on the forward strand.
GGATCAGTCAGGGTGACCGGAATTCTTGCGAATTCCGCTACGATACTGGAACCAGGATGGGCATCATGAACGCTCTCGGACTCCAGGAAATCCCAAAACAGGCCGCCGCGATTCGGCCGAGCTTTGACGTGCAGCGCGTGCGCGACGACTTCCCGATTCTGCGTCAACAGGTGCACGGCAAACCGCTGCTTTACTTGGACAACGCCGCCACGTCGCAGAAGCCGCATACCGTCATCGACGCCGTGAGCAATTACTACGAGACCTATAACGCCAACGTGCATCGCGGCGTGCACCGGCTCAGCGAAATGGCCACCGAAGCTTACGAAGCGGCACGCGTTCGCATCCAGAAGTTCATCGGCGCGCATTGCTTACGCGAGGTCATCTTTACGCGCGGCGCCACGGAAGCCATCAACCTGGTGGCGCACAGCTACGCCCGCAATCGACTCCAGGCAGGCGACGAAGTGCTCGTCACCTGGATGGAGCACCATTCGAACATCGTCCCCTGGCAACTCGTCTGCCAGGAAAAAGGCGCCCGCTTGCAAGTCGTGCCGATTACCGATGAAGGCGAGATCCGCCTCGAGGATGTCGAAAGACAGCTCTCGCCTCGGACGAAACTCGTAGCACTAACCCACGTCTCCAACGCGCTGGGAACGATCAACCCAGTTAAAGATGTGATCGGCATGGCCCATGCCCGCGGCATTCCCGTGCTTGTGGACGGCGCCCAGGCCGTACCGCACTTGCGCGTGGATGTGCAAGAACTTGATTGCGACTTCTACGTCTTCTCCGGGCACAAAGTGTATGGTCCAACCGGTATCGGCGTGCTGTACGGCAAGCCCAAGCACTTGGAGCTCATGCCTCCCTATCAAGGCGGCGGCGACATGATCAGCTCAGTGCGCTTCGAAAAGACTACGTATAACGAGCTGCCCTACAAATTCGAAGCCGGCACGCCGCACATCGCTGGCGCCATTGGTTTGGCGGCGGCGCTTGATTACCTGGACAAGACCGGTCTCGACGCCGTTGCCGAACACGAGCGTCGCATGGTGCGCTATGCTACCCAGCTTCTGTCGGAAATCCGCGGCGTGCGCCTCATCGGCACTGCGGCGCACAAGGCGGCCGTCGTCTCGTTCGTCGTCGATGATCCGCCGCTGTCCTCGCTCGATGTCGGCATGCGGTTGGACTTGGAGGGCATCGCCGCGCGCACCGGGCATCACTGCTGCATGCCGCTCATGGAACGCTTCGGCGTACCCGGAACCACACGTGCTTCCTTCGCCATGTACAACACCGAGGAAGAAGTGGAAACGCTGGCCCGCACGTTGGGGAACATCGTCGCCGAAAGACGCGCCCGGACGCAGGTCGCGATCTCGACGCCGCTCGCGCTGGATGCGAAAAAACCGATTGCTTACCCTGGCCCCGCCGCCTCCAGTCCGCAAGAAGCAGCGGACGAATTAGTCGAGCTGTTCGATTACATGGAAGATTGGAACGACAAGTATCGGCAAATCATCGAGTTCGGCGAGAAGCTGCTGCCCTTGCCCGATGAGTATCGGACGGAGCCCAACCGCGTGCACGGTTGCCAGAGCACGGTCTATTTCCACATGCGGAAAAAGCCCGGCTCGAGGAATACGCTGGAGTTTCTCGCCGACAGCGACGCGGACATCGTGCGCGGCTTGATTGCCCTTTTGCAAAACGTGTATTCCGGCCAACCCGCGGACCAGGCGGCGGCGTTCGACGTGGACGGATTTTTCCGCAGGCTTGGCCTCGATCAAAACCTCAGCATGGGCCGGCGCAACGGGCTCGGCGCCATGGTCAAGCGCATTCGCTCGTTCGCCGCGGACATGGTCAAACAAAGTTAACACTAGCCCGACGCGCAAGCGAGGGTACACTAGCCCGACGCGTAAGCGAGGGAATAGAATACATTCCAATGCCGAACACTGTCACCAACCTGGACACAAGCCGGCTGCAACCTGCGCCCGAGCACACGGCGGAGGACGTAGGACGGCTCGCCAACGCTGTCCCGGACGGGCCAAAGGACGCGTCCTGCGAAAAGGCGCCGGCCGAGCCGCTCAGCGAAGTCGAGATCGTCGCTTTGAAGGACGCGATAGTTGCGGCCCTCTGCACCTGCTTCGACCCGGAAATCCCGATCAACATCTACGAGCTGGGATTGATCTACGACATCGAGATCGCGCCCACCGGCGTGGTAGGCGTCCGGATGACGCTGACCACTCCCGCATGCCCGGCCGCCGGATCGTTGCCTGGCGAAGTACAGCGCAAGATTCAAGCAGTGCCGAAAGTCACTTCGGCCAAGGTCGATGTGGTTTGGGAGCCGCCTTGGACCAAAGACCGCATGTCGGAGGCGGCCAAGCTGCAGTTGGGCATTGACGATTAGAGCCCTAGACCAAAAAACACCCATCGCGAGATACATCCATGGCCGAACACAAAGATCACTGGCGACAATTGGCGGAGGAACTAGGCTTGCCTCCCGACGAACAGACCGCCGGCGCGTCGCCGCCCACCGCGGCTGTCCAAGCGCCGCCGGCACGAGAAGCACCCGCTCCAACGCGCGTGGAGCGCGAGCGCCCGGCCATACAGCCGACGCCGCCGGCTCCCTACGAAGCCCTTGACGAGACGGAAGTCGTGTCGTTGGGTGAGGACGATTTAGACGAACCGCTCGAAGAAGGATTCGGCGAGGCGCCGACGACTGAGCTTCCTGCCGGCGACGACGAGACCCAGGACGATGCGCCGCCTGTTTCACGAGAAAATGAGGATGATCGCCGCCCGCGCCGTGGGCGTCGGCGTGGCCGGCGACGCGGCGGGCGCGACGACAGGCCGCCGCGCGGCCAGGCCCGAGCGCCGCGAGAAAAAGACGAGTCGCAAGCTCCGGGCCGGCAGGAAAGGGCCGAAGACGAAAAGTCGGCGCGGGGACACGTTCGACCGGGTCCTGAGCGCGACGACGAAGAAGAAGCATTCGACGAGCGCGACGAGCGCGACGAACCTGAAGAGATTGTCCCTGCCATTGAAGAGGACGACGATGCGGACGACGATCTGTCCCAATTCGCCAACTGGAATCTACCTTCCTGGCAGGAGTTGATTTCCTCCCTGTATCGGCCGGACCGGAATGACCGAGAGAGGTGAGCCATGGCCGACGCGGTCATTGACGTCGTGGGTCCGGACGAGCTGCCCGACATTTGCGCCTTGTACAACCAGATTTTCCGGCCCATGCGCGACGTGGACTCCTTTCAGCGCCGCTTTCGCGGCCGCTACAACAGCCTCATGCTGCTGGCCAAACTACAAGATCGTCCGGTGGGCTTCTTCCTCGGCTTTGAGCTCAAGCCCACCGTGTTCTTCAGTTGGTTTTACGGCGTCCTGCCCGAATATCGACGTCAAGGGATCGCCTCGCAGCTCATGGAAGCCGTGCACGAGTGGGCCAAGCAGAATGAATACGAGTCTTTGCGCTTCGAGTGCCACAACCAGCACCGGCCGATGCTGCACCTGGCGATCGCGCTCGGCTACGACATCGTCGGCATCCGCTGGGACCCCGACCGCGGCGACAACCTTGTCATCTTTGAAAAGGTCTTGAGTGGATAGCTCCAAATCCGAAATCCGAATCTCGAAATCCGAAACAAATCTCAAATTCAAAGTAGACCCCACGCTCCGCGTGGGGCTTGAAGTCGCCCCCACGCGGAGCGTGGCGTCTACGTTGAATTCAAAAAGGAAAATGCAAAACAACTCCGGATTCTCCCGGGCTTGCGTTGTTTGGGCTTTCTTCTTTGAGTTTTGGATTTGTTTCGGATTTGGATCTTTGGATTTCGAGATTAGCCTTTCAGAGCCGCCTTCATGAGCCGTTTGTACGCCTCGACGCCCGGTTGGCCGTAGGGATTGATGCCCAAAAGTCGGCCTTCGACCACGGTGGCGAGCATCAGCATTTGCAGCAACTGGCCCATCGTGTGCTCGGACAAAGTCGGCAGCACGATGTCCGCAGTGGGCCGGGCCGCTTCGTAATAGGCTTGATTGGTGCCTTTAAGAGCCGCGGCCATCACGTCCGGCAGACCTTTACGGTTGAATTGATTCAAGTCGTCCTGGTTCTTGTCCGACATGCCGATCATGATGGGCGGATTCTTCGGCGCTTTGACGACCAGATTGTTGATGAACTTGTCGCGCATGCCTTCCTGATGCTGCTGGCCGCGTGAGTGCAGATCGCGCGTTTGCACGGCCGTCAGCGGCGTCGGTCCAGTGCAGTGCTTGCCCAGGCTTTCCGCGAGCAACTGATCGTACCAGAGGCCTAGCGCTTCCAGTTTCTTCGACCAGATGGACAAGACGCGAATCGGTTTCGCGCACTCGCTGAACATGAGGTAATTGGCGGCGGCGAACAAGAGCACGGGGTTGCGCTCGAAGGGCTCGTCGAAAAAGCGGCGCGTCATCGCCGTTGCGCCGAGCAAGAGGGCGCGCACGTCCAGACCCATGATCGCGGCCGGCAACAACCCCACGGCCGTCAACACCGAATAGCGCCCCCCGACGTCGTCCGGGATTGTCAGGATGTCTTCATCACGGAATTTGTCCGCCAAGCACAAGTCGCGCAGCTTGCCGGTTGCTCCGGTGATCGGCACTACCAGTTGCGTCAAGAGCGGCGAGTTCGAGCCGTAGTATTCGGCGAATTCGCGGCGCACGGCGCGATAGGCGGCGGCGGTTTCGATGGTGCCGCCGGATTTGCTGATCACCACGACGCCCCAGCGCTCGTCGCGCAGCTCGGGATCGACACACGTGAGCTGCAGCAATTCGAAGAGGTCGTGCAGGGCGTCGTTGTCGGCGTTGTTGCCTTCGAAGTAGATGCGCGGCGTGCCGTGGCGGTCCTTCGCCGGCAACTCGTTGTGGTACGGGCTCTTGAGTGCGTCGAATAGCGTGCGCGCGCCCAGGTACGAGCCGCCGATGCCCAGGATCACCACGCGATCCACTTGTTCGCGCAGGCGGGCGGCCAAAGCCATGACGCGTCCCAAAACGCCTGCCTCGGGTTGGCGGCGAAACTGATCCAGCGTCCGTTGCGGATAGTCGATGAAGCCGGCGTCGATCGGCGCCATTTCGGGGGGCGGGTTTTTCACGTCGCGCTCGGTGGCGATGTGGCTGCGCACTTGCATGAGCCGCGCCGCCAAGTCCTTGATCTTGTGCGGTTGCAGAAAGTGCTTGGCACGCATCTCCGCGGCCGGCGTCCATTCCTCCACCGCGGGCACCAACAGGCCCGGCAAATGATAGACGATGGCTTCATCCGGTAATTGCATGGACTTTGCCTCATAGCTTAGACCCCACGCTCCGCCTGGGGGGAGCGGGATTGCCCCCATGCGGAATATGGCGTCTACGGTGATACTGTACTGGTACTCCCTATTCCAGTACACTCCCAGCATGGACATTCACGAGTTAATGCGCGAACTCCGAGAAAACAATACCTCGAAAATCGTCCTTTTGGTAGCCGATGGCCTGGGCGGACTGCCCGTGGAGCAAGGCGGCAAGACCGAATTGGAGACCGCGCGCACGCCCAACCTCGATACGTGCGTCCGGGAAGGCGTTTGTGGTCTTTCTATACCGGTTTTGCCGGGTATAACGCCGGGCAGCGGTCCGGGCCACCTCGCGCTTTTTGGCTACGATCCCTTGCACTATCGCATCGGCCGCGGCATCCTCGAAGCGCTGGGCATCAACTTCCAGGTCGGCCCGCGCGACGTTGCCGTCCGCGGCAACTTCTGCACGGTGGACGAGCGCGGCCTTATCCGCGATCGCCGCGCCGGCCGGCCGACTACGGAACGATGCGTGGCGATGTGCCAGAAGCTCCAGGAAATCAGAATTCCAGGAGTAGAGATCTTCGTCGAACCGGTGCGCGAGCACCGCTTTATCGTCGTCTTCCGCGGCGACGATCTTGGCGACAAGGTCAACGACACCGATCCGCAACAGGTTGGCGCCCATCCGCTTGCCGCCGTCGGCGAAGACAACCCATCACTGAATACGGCCAAGGCGGTGAATCACTTTAGCGCTGAGGCCGGCCGGGTTCTCAAAGGCGAAGCGCCCACGAACATGATCACGCTGCGCGGTTTCGCGCGCTATCCTCTCATCGATACCATGCAGGAAGTCTACGGCCTGCGCGCCGCCTGCATCGCTGTCTACCCCATGTATAAAGGCCTGGCCCGCCTGGTCGGCATGGACATCATTGACGGCGGCAACATCGTTGAGCAAGTGGACATGCTCAAGAAAGTCTGGGGCCAATACGACTTCTTCTTTCTGCATTACAAATACACCGACAGCACCGGAGAGGACGGCAACTTCACCGCTAAAGTAGAAATGATCGAACGGCTCGATCACGAAATCCCGCGCATCCGCGGCCTGAACCCGGACGTCTTCATCGTCACCGGCGACCATAGCACGCCGAGCAAGCTCAAGAGCCATAGCTGGCACCCGGTGCCCACGCTGCTCTGGGCCAAGTCGTGCCGGCCCGACGGCGTGGTCGAGTTCGGCGAATCCTACTGCCTGCGCGGCGGCTTGGGCCAATTCAAAGCGAAATATCTCATGCCGCTGGCGATGGCCCACGCGGGGCGGCTGGGCAAGTACGGGGCGTAGTCGTCGAGACTGGGAATCAAACGTCAACGAGATCCGTCTTTGGGCTTTGAATTGCCTGGCCTAGAAAGGTGTTTTCGAATCCAGGCCCGGAATTGCTTTATCACTTCATTCTCGTCCGCACGTGCGCGCCTGTTAATGAATTCCATTAAGTCGGCCGGCGTTAGCTCTGGAAAAACCAGGCTGGTCGTTGCAGGCTGATAATTATTGTCCGAGTCCAGAACGAAAAACGTCAGTCCTTTGCTATCGATCCGCCATACTTCGGGAACACGTATCTCGGCGTAGATGGCCATTCGATTTAGCGAGCTGTGCGTGATGTCTACTTCGATCGCAAGGTCGGGCGGCGGGTCCTTGCGCAGATCAATCTTTCTCTTGCCACGCACTTTCGCTTCGCTGGCGATCCAATAACAATTGTCCGGCTCTAGCCCTTTTTGCTTCGGCCGGCGTCGAAACGTGGTCGAACCGCCTTCTTTGAGCGGTAAGTCGAGCTCCTCCGTCAGTGTTACCGCCGACCGGCCCAGAAATCGGCCCAAGCTTTCGTGCTCGTGCGACAGCGTCATAATTTCCAGCATCCCCTGGTCGTACGTCAGTCGCAAATGCCGGTCTGACAAAGCACGCAAAAGCGACGTGTATTTTCGCCAGGACACGTTGTCCAACAAAATGCGTTGTTGACTCGGGATCTTAATTGCCACCATGACGAAATCCTCAACGCTGCTCCATTCCTTCTAGCATAATGCCACGTGCGGCGGAATCCATGCACGTTACACCGGTGGATAGAGATGATATAGCATCCAGTAAACCACGACGCCGGTCAACGAGACGTAGAGCCAGATGGGCAGCGTCCAGCGCGCGACCTTGACGTGGCGGGGCCGATGGTCGCGCAAGCCCTGGTAGGCCACGTACAACGCGAGGGGTGCAACTATCGCGGCTAGCGCGGTATGCGAGATGAGGATCGCGAAGTAAACGTAGCGCACCAGTCCTTCGCCGCGGAAGCGCGTCGGCCGGCCTTCGAGCACCACGAAATGGAAATACAGATAGCAAACTAGAAACGCGATCGACACGAGAAGTGCGGCAAGCATACAAAACTTGTGCAACGACTCTTGCTTGGCGCGAATGGCCAGGTAGCCCATCACCAAGAGAGCGAAGCACAGGCCGTTCAGCGTGGCGTTCACGGACGGCAGCACGTAGCGGCCGCGCGCCAGCTGGCGCACGCGCCGCTCCAGGTGATCCACTTCGTTCAGCTTGCGGCCGTCGACGTAACCGCGAATCTTCCCCTCGCGATCAACCACGACCAGGGCGAAGGAATGGTCGAATTCGAAGCCGGCTTTCTTGTCCTTCGCCGGGCCGGCGGTTTGGAAAAACGACTTCTGAACGAGGTCATGAATGTCTTGATCCCTGTCCTTCGTCGTTAGAAACAGCCACTGCGCGCCGGCGAAATGCTGATCAGCATGCCGCTTTAGGACCTGAGGTGTGTCGTGTTCGGGATCAACCGTAATGCTGACGAGGGCGATGTCCGGACTGCCTTCGAAGAGGCCGTTGAGCCGGCTCATGTGCGCTGTGGTCACCGCGCAACCGCCCATGCAGCGCGTGAAAAAAAAGTGCGCCACCCAGACTTTGCCGCGCAGGTCGTCTGGGGTTATGGTCTTCCCGCTTCGCTCCACAAGTGCGAACGGCGCGACCGCCTTGCCCCAGTCGTCCATGTACAGGGTGTCTGGTGGATCGCTGGCTTTCACTGAATTGAGCGCTAGAAAAAAGACCAAACAAGAACTAAGAAGGCGATTCCTTACTATGTTGATAAACTTAGTATACATTGGAACTACACCGGCGGTCCCCCCCACCCTCGTCGAGTTGGTCAAATCGTGCGCCTTGCCATTTCTAACCTATCTGAGAATAACGACTTGTGCTGACAAAACGATTTGACCAACTCAGTTTTCGAGTTGGCTAAATCGTCGGGTGAATTTGACTCTCAACTATTGCCGCCACGACAGAACAATGTCCGGCAACAGCACGATCATCACCATGACCGCCATCACGCACACCGGGATCACGATGCAGTAAAGATTGGGCCAGTCGAACTTTAAGTGCATGAAGATAAGCGCCACCAGCGTCGCCTTGGCCACCGAGATGGCCAGAATGATCCACATGCTCGACGGGCCCTGGCCGAGAATCTTGTAGGCCCCAAACGAAGCCAGCGTGAAGATCATGAGCGCGACGAACACGTTGATATAGGCTTGGAATTTCGGGGCGTGTTCGGGGTGGTCGTGAGCATCCATCTTTCCTGTCCTCAAGCGTCAAACAAGATACAACAGGGGAAACAAGAATATCCAAACGATGTCTACGAAGTGCCAGTAAAGGCCAGTGTATTCCACGAAGTAGGCGTGCTGTTTGCCGAAGCGGCCCCGGTACGCCATCACGAGCATGACGACAAATACAACCAATCCGCCGAAGACGTGCAGCGCATGGAAGCCGGTCATGGCGAAGTAGCACGACGCCCACATGTTGCCCCACGGGATCGAATACGACAAGTGCAAGTGCTCGTCGATTTCGAGGATCCCCTTCGTGTATTCCTGGGGAGATTTTTTCTTCGACGCTTCCGGCAAATCGATATGGTCCTTATGCTTCTCGTCCTCTCCCAGGATCGTTTTCGTGCCCCGAATCTTCTCATTGACGGCCTTAGGGCTGGGACTCGGCGACTTCTGAATATAGTCCAGCAATTCCGCGCATTTCTTGATCGCCTTGGAATCCTTGTGATGCTCGACAATCTCTTTGAGCTGCGCTTCCACCGTGCGCAGGAACTTGACGCCTTGGGGCGTGTCGAGTTTTTCGCTGACGCGGCCGGGCAGGATTTGATGCTCGAACTTCGATTTGTATTCGAATGCTTTGACTATTAGGAAGACACAGCCCAGGCCCAAAGTGACGCCGATCATCTGAACCGCTTGCTTGACCTTATTGTGGTGCAGGTAGTAGAGAGCGAACACGACCGTGAAGCTGGACACGATCAGCACCAGCGTGTTGAGGGCGCCGACCCACTCGACCAAGTGCACGTCCTGCGGACCGGGCCAGGGTATGCGCGCCGTCGGCTGGCCGTTGCGGATGAGGAGATAGACGCCGATCATCCCGGTGAAGAACATGATTTCCGTCACCAGGAAGAGCCACATGGCGAGCTTGCCGTTGGGCAGCGGTATGCCCATGTGGGCCTTGGATTCGTGTTCAGCGATTTCGTGTGCCATCTTTATCAGGAGTCAGCGGTCAGGGGTCAGGACAGTCGCCAGCCTTCGACCAACAGCAGTGCGAGCATTACGGGCAAATAAATGAGCGACGCATGTAATACGCGGCGGGCTTGGGCCGGCGTTTTGTCTTGGGAGAAACTCCACGCCGCGTGGAAAAACCAAAGGCCGAGCGCGACGGCCGCCAGAGCATACAGCCAGCCTCCCTGGCCGAAGAGCACGGGGCAAAGGCTGACCGGCACGAGCGTCAGGCAATAAAGCAGCATTTGCCGGGCGGTGGCGGACCCGGCTGGGTCCACGACGGGCAGCATGCGCAGTCCAGCCCGCCGATAGTCGTCGCGATGGATCCAGGCGATGGCCAAAAAGTGCGGCACTTGCCAAAGGAACATCAAGAGAAACAAGACCAGCGCGGGGGGGTCGACCCTGCCCGTGACCGCGGTCCAGCCGATCACCGGGGGCAGGGCGCCGGGCACGGCGCCGACGAGTGTGTTCAAAGTCGTAAAGCGTTTGAGCGGCGTATAGAGGAACGCATAGCTCGCGAAGGTGAACGCCGCCACGCCCACCGCGAGCGGCTGCCGCACGATAAGCGCCAGATAAATCAAACCACCCAGCCCGAGGGCCGAGCCAAATACACAAGCTTCCAGCGCGGCGATGCGGCCGGTGGGAAGCGGGCGGTTCTCGGTGCGGCGCATGCGGGCGTCGCTATGGCGCTCGAGCAATTGGTTCCAGACGCTGGCCCCCGCGGCGACTAGACCCGTCGCCAGGAGAGTGTGCAGCAGCAGCCAATCCGGAGCGTGCGCGCCGGCGAGCAAGGCGCCGGCCGCCACAGTGAACAGAACGAGCACGGCGATGCGCGGTTTGGTCAGCTCGACGTAATCAGCCAGTTTCGCTCCCAGTCGCATTTCGGGTGCGGCTTCGGCGCACAGTGTCCCCTCCCCTCTCTCTGAGGGCGAGGGGCGAACAATTGACAGTGTCATTCTCCCCTCGCCCTGAGGGAGAGGGGTCGGGGGTGAGGGGGACAGAGCGGAATTCGGCTTCATGCGACGCCCTCCCATTGACCCGGGGGGAGCGGCGTGGCCGCCGTCGCAGCAGCGGCGTGGCGGTGGGCCTTCAGTGCGATGACTACGGTAGTCGCGAAGATCAAGGCGCCCAAAAGATAATGTGCCGACCGTAATAGATGCACGGCCACGGATTCGTAAATCGCGGAAGCGGGGTTATAGAAACGGGCCGACCAGCTTAGCCAGGCTTCTACTCCCAAGAGAATCTGCAAAGTTGCCAATCCAACGAGCAATCGCAGCGACCAGCGAAAAGACTCTTTGTATTCGAGCATGAGCTTCGCCAGCCAAAGAATGGCGGCGAGCGTAACGAATGCGCCGATCAGGTGGAGCCGCGCCGTCACAACACTATTCTGATGGCGCACGAGGCCGCCCAGGACGAGTTGTGCGTAAACGAGCACGACGGTGACGAGCGATGCGATCCGCAACGGCGAAGAAATGGCCGGCAAACTCGGCTGCTCGAACCAGCGCCGCGACGTGAGCAGGGCCACACCGACCAGGGCCGCAAACACGATTTGAGCGAAGCAGCCATGAATCCAGGCAAGGCCCGAGTTATTAAGCGCCACGCGGAAAACTCCGAGCAAGCCTTGAATGCAAATTAGTGCCAGAGCCGCGCTCGCCAGCCAGCGCATCCACAAGCGTGGCTCGCTCCACCAGGCGCCGGCCGCCAACGTGATGCCGCACAGTCCGACAAACCAGCCCGCCAGCCGATGCGCATGCTCGATGCGCCATCCCAGGCTTTGCGGCTCGGCAAATTCGCGAACGGCCTGATGCGGCGCCACCACGGGCCGCTGGTCCACCATGCCCACGCCCTTGGTCGTCACTTCCGCACCCAAGAACAACAGCGGCAACGTGGCGGCAACCGTCAAGACGGCGCACCAGTGCAGCCAGCGCGGCGCAACAGCCTGTAGTTCCCGGTTGGACATATCCAAGGATCAATCTGATTCATCGCTTCGCGCTCGCTTGGATGCTTACTTCGCCAGACACGCGACAAGCGCGAAGCGATGAATCCAATACGTCAGTGATGGCCGGCCGCGGACGGCACGGGGCCTTCCACTTTCAATGTTTGCGGCAGATGGTCGCCGTGCTGCTCGGTTTCGACGTATTCATAAGGCCAGCGGTAGACCACCGGCGTTGATTCGAAGTTGCCGTGCGGCGGCGGCGAGGGCGCGATCCATTCGAGCGTGTTGGATCCCCAGGGATTGCGTTCCGCCACTTTTCCGCGGAACAGGCTCACCAAGAAGTTAACAAGGAAAATGATCTGCACCGTTCCCAATAGAATCGCGCATAGGGTGATGAACTGATTCAACGGCAAAAGCGGCCTTTCGAACGCCGTCGCGGTGATGTCCGGAATGCGGCGGCGCAAGCCCGCTACGCCGAGAATGTGCATGGGAAAGAAGACGCAGTTGCCCAGGACAAACGTCAAGAAAAAGTGCACTTTGCCCCAGGTTTCATTCATGCAGCGGCCGAACATCTTGGGAAACCAATAGTAAAGTCCGGCGAAGATGCCGAACAGGCTGCTGGCAAAAAGCACGTAATGAAGGTGGGCGACGATGAAATAGGTGTCGTGGATGAAGATGTCCACCGGGGTGGCGGCCATGAAGATGCCGCTCAAACCGCCAATAATGAACAGCGAGACGAACGCCAGCGCGAACAGCATGGCGGCCGTGTATTGCACGTTGCCTTTCCAGACAGTGCCCAGCCAGTTAAACACTTTCACGGCCGACGGCAGGGCGATCATGATGGTGGCGATCATAAAGCCGGTGCCCAAGCGCGGGTCCATGCCGGATTGGAACATGTGGTGGCCCCAAACGATGAAGCCAAGGCCGGCAATGCCCGCGATGGAATAGATCATGGCCCGGTAGCCGAACAAGGGCCGACGCGCGAACGTGCTGATGATGTCGGAAACCATGCCCATGGCGGGGAGGATCATGATGTAGACGGCGGGATGCGAGTAGAACCAGAACAGGTGTTGCCAGAGTAGCGGTTGGCCGCCGCCGGGGGCGCCCATCCAATTGCCGAACGTCAACCCGTCTGGGAGGAAAAACGTCGTGCCGATAGTCTTGTCCAACGTCTGCAGAATCAAGGCCACTGTCAGGATGGGCAACGCGAACGCTTGTAAGATTGCCGTGATGAACATGGCCCAAATGGTCATGGGCATGCGATACAAGGTCATGCCGGGAGCGCGCATATTGATAATGGTCGTGATGTAATTCACCGAACCCATCATGGAGGAAACGCCGACGCACAATAGCGCAAGCAGCCAGAAGATCTGACCGTGTCCGGAATTGGGCGCGGCCGGAGATTGGAAGCCTTCGCCTACGGGCAACGCCACGGCGGAAAGCGTGGGATAGCTGGTCCAGCCGGCCGCCGGCCCGCCGCCTTCGACAAAGAAACTTGTGAGGATAAACGTGAAGGCGGGCCACATGAACCAGTACGACATCATGTTGAGCTTCGGAAACGCCATGTCCTTGGCGCCGATCATGAGCGGAATGGTGAAGTTGCCGAACGCGCCGGCGAGAAACGGGATGATGACGAAAAAGATCATCACGGAAGCGTGCATGCTGAAAAGCATGTTGTAGAACGACTCGGGCATGCGGCCGCCGTTGTCCACGAACCAGTTGCTAATAATCGGGATTTCGGCATGCGGCCAGGCGAGCTGGATGCGGACCAAGAGAGCCAGAATGCCGCCGACGCCGAGGAAGATCAAGCTGGTAAACAGAAACTGAATGCCGATGATCTTGTGGTCGGTGGAGAAGACGTATTTGCGAATGAAGTCAAGCTCGGGATGAGCATGCTCAGGCGTGGTCGCGGGGGGATGACTGACGCTCATGACCTATCCTCATGTTCTTTCTTCAACGCGCGGAGGTCGTTTGTGCTGCGCGCGCCTGCGACTGGCTTTCCGCCTTCTTGAGCCAATCCAGAAACTCGTTCTCGTCCTTGTGTACGTAGAGCCGGCCGATCATGCGGTAATGGCCCCAGCCGCACAGCTCGGCACAGGCCAGGTCCCAGATATAGGCGTTGTCGTTCTTGCCGGTGGCGGGGTTGATGCCGTCGACATAAAGGCCGAGTTGCTTGTTGAGCGCCGAATTCTCCTTGGTCGGCGTGAACCAGACCGGAATCACCTTGCCGGGCAGAGCGTCTTGCTTGACACGCATGTGCGGCAGGTTGAAGCTATGGATGACATCGCGCGTTGAGAGATGCACGACGACCGGATGGTCCTTCCACACGTGTACTTCATTGACGACGTGCACGTCGTCGTGGTGCGGCTTGCCGGCAAAGTTCTTGTAATCCGAAGGGTCCTTTTTCTTCATCCATTCTTGAAAGCGCTCCGAGCTGGGATAGCGGACGCGCCACTCGAATTGGCGGGCGCTCACGTCGATTTGCAGCGGCGTGAGCGCGCCTTCGTACTTGGGCATACGCGACTGATATTTCACCTCGGCCCAGGCGCTTACTTGGGCGAAAGCGATATAGAGCAGGATCAGCGCAGGCACGACTGTCCAAGCCATTTCCACCTTGTGCTGATCGTTAAGCACGTTGCTCACCGGGTAAAACATCTTGGTGAACACGCCCGGCGCTTTGGCGGGTTCGGAAGACTCTTTGGGCCGTCCGGAGGCGTATTTCCACATGAAGACGCACAGAATGCTTTCGGTCAAGACAAAGAAAAACGCCGTGATCCAAAAGATGATGTAAAAGAGCTTATCGACCGAGCCGGCGTGCGTGGAGTAGCCCTCCGGCAGCCACCAACCCCACAGCGGCGCGACGATGAAATTGCCGAGGCAAAACACCATGACCGCCGCGAACAGAACGCTCCACCATTTGCCCACTGG
>JAKEHV010000549.1 GCA_022614915.1 Gemmataceae bacterium
GACGTTCTTGTTGGAAACGGCACAGAGCACGCGCGCGCCGTTGGCGGAGAAGTTCGGTTGCTGAAACATCGGCCCAAACACGTTGTAGATCTCGTCGCCCGTTTTCGGCTCCCATAAACGGACGCGGGCGCCGCGGTCGACGCAGAGCACCTGGCCGTTCTGAGTGAAGGCGACGTGATTGAACGGCCAATAGGCTTGTTGGGCGGTTTGCGCAACTTGTTTGCCGGTGGCCACGTCGAAGACACGAACGTGGCAGTCGTCGAACTTCGGACGATTATTCTCCATCACCGGCTTGCCATCGGCGTCGCGCACATGATCGCCGCTGCCGGTGGCGAGGTATTGGCCATCCCGGGAAAAAGCGAGGCAGGAAACGGACGACGGATGATCCAGGTCAAATGCCTTGGCCTTCGCCGTCAGGTCCCAGAGTCGCACTTTCTTCTCCATGATGAGCGCCACGTAGGCGCCTTGCGGCGAAATGGCCATGGTGTCGGCGACGCGAGGGAATGGTTGCGCGTCGATGTCGCTGCTCCAAAGCGATTGCTTCGCCTTGAGGTCATAAAGGACGAGCGTCTTGGGGCCGGAGAGCCAAGCGGCGAGCCGGGAATCGGGAGTGACGACAATGTTGCGAACGTAGGGGTGACTGGGCGAACCCTGGAAGATCTCTTCGCCGCGCGGGTCGGCCACGAGTGGCGCAGGCTTCGCGGCCGCGGCGGGTTCCAGCTTGTCCAAGTCCCAGCGGCGGACGACGCCGTCATGGCCGGTGGAGAGTGCGAGCTTGCCGTCGCCGGAAAGCGCAATGTCCATCACGCCGCGCTCGTGCGCATTGGCGATGGGCGGCGCTAAGAGCTTGGCGTTATCCACGTCCCAGACGAACAGGTCTTTGCCATCGTGCGCAATGGCAATCCGGCCGCTCGCGCACCAAAAGAGCCTGTGGGCGCCGTGGGTGTTGGGTATTTCGCGCACGGGCACGTTTTGTTCGAGATTCCAAAGCACAATGGTCCTGTTGTCTTGGCGCGTGCTCAGCACATGCTTGCCGTCGGGAGAGAAGTTGTTGCGGATGTACGTGCTGATGTCCTTGCGGAAAAGCTCTTTGCCCGTGCGCGCGTCCCATTTGTAATACCGATAACCCAGTGCCATGGCGGTGATCACGTCGTTCTTGTCTAGGCCGAGGTAGTGCACCTGTTTCTCCACGGGCATGGCGGCGACCTCCTTGCCGGAGGCAACCTCAAACACGCGCACCTGCGAGTTGACGTCCCCTCGGTTGGCGGTTGCGACCAAGCGGCCGTCGGTCGAGAAAACGATGCACCCAACAACGGTCACGTGCGGCAATTCATGAATCTTGCCGCGCGCCGCGAGGTCCCAAACTTCGACGTGTTTACTGGCCGCGAAGGCCATGTGCGTTCCGGCCGGCGACAGCGCGAATGCTCCCTCGATACGATGATGCGCATTGCGATTCCACAAATGCTTGTTGGCCTGCAGGTCCCAAAGCATGAAGGTGCTATGGTTCAGCCACCAGGCTGCGAAGCGACCGTCCGGCGTGACGGCGACGTCGTGAACATGGGTGTTTTTCGCCGCGCGAAATAGCTCGTTGCCCTGTCCCTTCGGCATCGGCATGGGATCGGGGGGCGGCGCGGGCTTGGGCGGATTGGGTTTGGGCGGATCGGGCGGATTCGGTTTCGGGGGATTCGGATCCGGCGGCGGTTTGCCTGCGAATCTTTCCTCTTTTTTCACATCGTCGAGCTTGACTATGGGCGGAATTGGATTCGGCCTTTTTTCTTCCGTGCCGCTGGTCAAGAGCACTACCAAAAGCACGAGCAGAAGCAGCACGCCACCCGCGCCCAAGCCGATAAGAATGCCGGTCTTGCCTTCCGCCCAACTCTTGGGCTGCGCGATGTCCACCTCAGCGGACTTCCTTGCCCTTGGACGCCGAGTCAACGGTTCGTCGTCGTCGTCCAGGCCGGCGAATGCCTCCACCAGCGAAGGCGTCTTGGGTGCACCCGCGGCGACCTGGTGAGCGCCCTGGGCCGCTCGCTGTGCAAGCAGTGCATCATATTCTTTACGCTTGGCTGGATTCAGAAGAGTGGTGCGCGCCAGCGCGACTTCGTTTAAGATGCGCGTGCAGTCTTGAGCATGCGGGCCGATCTGGTAGGCGCGCAAGTGCGTGGTCTGGCGGATGGCCGCTTCCTCGATGACTTCCTTATCGGACTCGTTGGCGGCAATGCCGAGCAGTTGGTACAAAGTGGGCGGCCGATGATCTTTGGGAATGCCGAGCCATCGGTGATACGGATCGAACATCGGCGCACCTCTGCCGTGACCTTGCCATCTTATTTCATTTCCAGACGAGATTGCAAGGCTTGCAGATGTTTGGCGCCGTCGCCGTCCTTAAACGGGTTGGCCGGCGCGCCCTTACCGCCCGGGCCGCCGTCTTTTTTGGCCTCCGCGCCCGGCCAGCGCACGCCGGCTACTTCGAAGACTTCCCGGTGATTCTTCAATGCGTCGGCTAAGGACTCGAGCCGCTTGGTCGCTTCGTCGTCGGACAATTCGTCTTCGTCGTCCAGACCTTTGATTTGTTCGAGTATCTTGCTTTTTTGCTCGTCGCTGAGCTTGATGGTCAATGGCTTAACGGACAAGACGTCGAGTTTGCCGATGAACGAGACAAGCTGTGTCTTGGGACTGGGACCTTTGGGCCCTCCCGGACCGCCTTTGCCGCCCGCCATGCCGCCGCCTCCCATCATTCCCATCATCCCGCCCGGAGCGCCGCCTTGCATCCCCATCATGCCGCCCGGAGGCATGCCGTCCATCAAACCCCGCGGCTTTGCATCTTCTGGGTTAGTGGGAGCTTTCGGCGGATTGTACGTATACCAGAGCATGCCGGCGCCGACGCCGAGGGCCAGACACGCTGCGCTAGAGATCACGATGGCGGGCAATTTGATCTGGGCGTGGGGCACGAGATACAAGAGGATGGCGAGGACCGCGAGTGCGCCGCCTCCGATCACCAGATACATGTGAAATTCCATGGAGCACCTTCAAAAAATGAGGAGAGGGAGAATGCCTCGAACGCTACACTACCTCTGTCCCGCCTTCCTCACAACAAGATTTTTCGCGGTGTGTCCGATTAGGTTCGTTTTGCACATTAGAATAAACGCATCACCATGTGCGAATTGATGGGCTTCAGTTTCCTCAAACCAACCGTGGCGGATTTCTCGATCCGCGAGTTCGCCGTGCGCGACCAGGAAAACGCCGACGGTTGGGGGCTGGCGTGGTATCCCGACCGCTCGCTGGCACTTATCAAGGAAGCCGGCAAGTGGCGATCCAGCCTCCATACCGGCTTTCTCGAAACCTATGCCGGCATCCGCTCAGACATCTGTGTCGCCCACGTGCGCCATCTGACAATGGGCAAGGCGACACACGCCGATACGCACCCGTTTGCCCGCGAGCTCGAAGGCGTCGAGTATTGCTTCGCACACAACGGCACCCTTCCAAAAGCGAAAGAACTGCTGCTCGGCCGATTTCGTCCCATCGGTGGGACCGATTCGGAGCATTTGTTCTGTCATCTCTTGGAGGAAGTCGCCGGCTGGGAGGGCAGGCTCGGCGAGAAGAACTGGCCCAAGTTGCACGAGAAGCTAGGCCGTTGCAATGAAGGAAAGCTCAATTGTTTGCTGTCGGACGGGCAAAGGCTGTGCTGCTATCACGATGCGGGCGGCTGGAAGGGTCTCCATTTCCGCAGAGTCCTCTTGCACGACCAGGAAACCCGCCGCTTCGAGGACCCCGAGCTACGCATCGATCTCGGCGCCGGCCAGGTCAACTACGGCGTCGTCGTCGCTACTTCGCCGCTCAGCCTCACCGGCTGGGAAACCTTCCAACGCGGTGAACTCCTCGTGCTGGAAAAAGGCGTCATTCGCTACTCCAGCCATCGAACCAGTGTGGCGTTGTTGGACCTCATCAAGGCGTCGTGATCGGACAATGAGCCGCGCACGCGCAGTAAGCGGTGAATTCACCGCTTACTGCGTGCGCGGCTCCGAAGTGGCTTCCTGGGCCGATCAAGATTCGATCTGGCTGGTGATCTTCGGCGATTTCGCCAGCGTCTGATACACCACGCAATAGCGCTCCGTCAATTTCACCAAGGTCTGTAACTGCTCCGGCGTCGCCGCCGCGGTCAACTCGAACTTCAAGCGAATAGCTTGAAACCCAACGGGGGTCTCCTTGCTGACACCGAGCGTGCCGCGGAAGTCCATGTCCCCTTCGGCCTGAATCTTGCCGGCGCGGATCGGAATGTTCATCGCGGTCGCAACGGCCGACAGCGTGACGCCGGCGCAGCCGACCAGCGCCTGCAAGAGCATGTCGCCGGCGCAGGCGAAGCGGCCGTCGCCGCCGGCAGCGGGGTGCAAGCCGGCGGCGACGTCGCCCGCCATGGTCGGCACGGTGCAGGTCGCGTTTTCCATGCCGATCGTTCCTTCGGCGCGCAGCGTTAGCAGAGCGCTCGCGGGGTTCTCCTTGTACTTGCTCTTAAAGGGCGCTTGCAACGCGCGCAGTTGCTCGGCGTTCATGAAATTGTCCCTGAAAAAATGCCGACAAATTCGTTTGCCGTCCGTGCTTTCAATGTACAATTGGAGGTAGTATACTGAGGAGCCCCTCACCCCCACCCCCTCTCCCCCAGGGCGAGGGGAGTATGCTTCTCTTCCAGCCAGGTGGAATGGCCATGCCTTCGCTCGTCGGGCAATTTCTGGTCGCTCGACCCGTCCTCCTCGATCCCAATTTCGCCCGCACCGTCGTCTTGATGCTGCAGCACAATGAAGAAGGCGCGTTCGGTCTGGTGATCAACCGCCCCGTCAAAGCCAAAGAACTGCCGTTCCCTGTTTATGTGGGCGGTCCTTGCAAGATGGACGGCATGATTCTGTTGCACGGCCACGAAGACTGGATGGCGGATGAAAAAACCGGACAGGTTTGTACGGGCGTGTTCATCGGCGACGCGGAAAGCGCGGAGAAAGTAACCGACCCGCCGCCCGGGGAGTCCTATCGTTTCAAGATGTTCTCCAGCTATGCTGGCTGGGGGCCCCAACAATTGGAAGGCGAATTGGCCGAGCGCGCCTGGGCCATCGTTCCCGCCAGCGGCGCACATGTGTTTGACACGCCGGTGGAAGAGCTGTGGACGAAGCTGTTGCCGCCGTCGATTCCCGAGCCGAGCGTGAACTGATCTTGTCGTAGCGGAATTCGCAAGAATTCCGGTCGCCTCGCGTCAACCCCGCATTCTTGCGAATGCGGCTACAAGTCATTGATCATGACAAAGCTGATCATCGGCTGCGGCTACCTTGGCCGGCGCGTCGCCAAGCTGTGGCGCGATCGAGGCGAGCGTGTCGCGGCAGCGTCGCGCACACCGGGAGGTCCGCCGTTTTTCCGCGAATTGGGCATCGAGCCGATTCTGTGCGACATCACCGACGCCGC
>JAKEHV010000089.1 GCA_022614915.1 Gemmataceae bacterium
CGTCGGGCTAGTGTTAACGGTCCCTCGCTCGCGCGTCGGGCTAGTGTTAACAGTCCCTCGCTCGCGCGTCGGGCTAGTGTTGACAGTCCCTTGCTCGCGCGTCGGGCTAGTGTTGACAGTCCCTTGCTCGCGCGTCGGGCTAGCGTTAATAGTCCCTCGCTCGCGCGTCGGGCTAGTGTCAACATTCCTCCACCACACGCCGCACCAGGACGCGGAGCTTTTTCTCTGCCGCGTTGGCGACGGCGATGATGTCCTCCAGTTTCGCCGGTTCCAGAGCATCCGGCAAGCACTGGTCGGTGATGACCGAGAGACCGAGGATGCGCAGGTTCGCGTGCACGCCCACGATGACCTCGGGCACCGTGGACATGCCGACCACGTCCGCGCCGATGCCGCGCAGAAAGCGGTACTCGGCGCGCGTCTCCAGGTTCGGGCCCGAAACCGCTACGAAGACGCCTTTGTGTGCGACGATCTTCTCCTCCAAGGCGATGCGCTGCGCCAGCGCGATCAGCTTGGCGTCATACGGCTGGCACATGTCCGGGAAGCGTATGCCCAGTCGCTCATCGTTTTTGCCGATGAGCGGGTTGTCACCGAGGAGATTGATGTGGTCCTCGATGAACATGATGTCGCCTTTAGCCCACTGCGGATTCATGCCGCCGCAGGCGTTGCTGACAATGAGGATTTCGCAGCCCATGGCCTTCATGACACGGACCGGAAACGTGATGTGCTTAAGGGAGTAACCTTCGTAAAAGTGAAAACGGCCTTCCATGGCGAGCACGCCTTTGCCGCCGAGCTGACCGCACGCGAGCCGGCCGGCGTGTCCCGGCGCGGTGGCAACCGGAAAGTGCGGAATGTCCCCGTACGGGAAGGACGCCTCGACGCGAATGTCCTCCGCCAGGCCGCCCAGGCCCGTGCCAAGAATGATGCCCACGCGCGGCTTGCCCCGCCAGCGGCCATCGATGAAGCGTTTGGCTTCTTCTAACTGGTCGTAGAGTTCCATGGTTCGAATGGTCAACGTGGTGAAACCGGCAATTTGAGTCGATTGTATGGTTTTTACCAAACACCGACGGGGTTGATCCCGGGACTACAATGTTTTCGGTTTGCAAACGCTTTTTCGGGTTTCATGCTCGTTGTGGGCGAACCCGTGGCGCGGACATTCCTGTCGTTCCGGCAGGCTCGAAGCCACACATTACCGGGGGAAAGGACACCTGTCGCATGCGCTTTCTGCTTTTCGTTTTGCTGGTCGCCTTTGCCGGCTGCCAAAACGTGCGTGCGCCGTGGGGGCCGCAGTCGCCGGTGCGCGTGGACGACCCGATCTTGAGCATGTATGAGCAACGGCGTCTGGGCCGCGACCGCTTGCCCTTGCCCGACGACACGCGCACCGCGGGCCCGGACGGGATCGCGGCGCTGCCGGGGGGATCGTTCGGGAACGGGCGCTAGGCGTTTTTTTGTTGTCTTTGTCGGAGCGCGCAGACTACCCTTTCCGCATGTCTAGACGTGCCGAAAAGCGGAAAAACTGCCAAACCAACAATCTCAGAAAGGCGTTCCGGATTCGACCTCGTAGATCATTCGCCAAATGCGGTCCACCTCGCCGCGCTCGATGACCTCCAAAGGCTTGAGCCCCTGGAAGGCTGCGTTGGGCGTTTGCAGCCAAACGCCGACAAAAGTCGCCTTCATGACTCGCGCAAGCGCCTCATGCAAACGGCGCAACTCCTGCAAACGCTGTATGGCCGGCCGACTAATGGGCTCGTTCGCTTCCCACGCCGCGACGGCGCGTTCGGAGAAGCCCAAAAGCCGCGAAAAGTCCTTTCTTGGCAGTTCAAACCGCATACGCAGATCGCGAAGCGAAACAGACGCAGAACTCTTGGGGACAGAGAACGTGTCCGCCGCCGGTTGGGTCTTGCGCCGGTTGATCTTCTTGACGTTCATGGTCATTCGTCTCATTCTATGTGGTCCTTGCACATTGTCAAGCAGATTTGCAGGTTAAACAGCATGCGATGGCGACGACATCGCAACCGACGCACGCCGCCTGGTCAGGACGACGACTCAAAATAATTGAATATCTCAGCTGGAAATCGTTACAAAAACTAGAATCAGTCTAACGAGTTCGTGAGAGGCCGGTCATGCGTTCCGCCATTTTCGGCAGCGTCCTTTACCTCATACTCAGCGGTTGCCGCCTGCCGCCGGAGCGTGAGCCCCTGAAGCCGTTGCCCGAAGACGGCGCGCAATTCACTTACGCCGAGCTGTTGGCGCGGGCCCGTCTCCAGGCCACGGCTGCGCTGGAGGCGTTTTACATCGACTCGTGGATGGAGGTGGAAGACGCCGCCAAGGCCTTGGAGCAGACGGCGCGCTTTTTGCCCAAGACGACGGAACAGCCGGCGGCGCTCAAAGACACTTTAGCGCAGACCGCCGCCGACCTGGGCAAAGAAGCGCTCAAACTCGGCGTTGCGGCGCGCGGCAAAAATGTATCGGCCGCCAACGAGGCCATGCAGCAAATCACTTTGCAAATCCGCGAACTCAAAAGCAAGCATTGAAGCCGCACAGGGACGCGAACAAACGCAGCCGGACAAAGAAGAGGCATTCTCTGGTCGCGTCCCATAGAATGGTGGGTCGAGAGTTTTTCCAAACGAACAGGACAACCGAGCCATGAAAAAAGCCCTGCTTCTTTTTGCCGTGCTGACGCTCGCCGTGCCGCTGGTTTCCTCCGGTCAGGAGAAAAAAGAGCCGGAGACGGCGATTTTCCTTGAGTCGAATTATTACCCGCTCAAAGAAGGCGCCGCCTGGCACTATCAGGTGACGCAAGCCAAAGGAGAAAAGCAAAAAGTCACCGTCCAGGTCGAGAAGCGCGAAATACTTCAGTTCAAAAAGAAAAAAGAAAAAGACAAAGAAGAATCAAAGCGCGTCGTCTGTTTCATGCTGCGCGTGACCAGCGGCGACAAGACCCTCACGGAACACGTGGGCATCCTGGAAGACGGCGTCTACCGCTTCACGAGCGCCGGCAAGGAGATCACGCCGCCCTTGCGTTTCATGAAGCTCGGCTTGGAGAAAGGCGAGACCTGGGAATGCGAATCCGTTTCCGAAAGCGCCGTCTTGAAAGGCGTTTTCTCGAGCGACATGGAAACGGTTCGCGTCCCCGCCGGACAGTTCAATGCCATGGTGGTGACGGCCAAGGATTTTCAAATTGGGCAACAGAAGATGAACTTGACATACTGGTTCGCGAACAAGGTCGGCATCGTCAAGCAGCGCACCAGCGTCGGCGACCTGGACATCTTGCTGGAACTGGAGAAATACGAGCCCGCCAAGTAGTCGGCTTGCCGGTTTTCGCGAAATCGACTACCGTGGCGCCGACACGACACGGAGGTCGCAATGGCTGCTCCAGTCCCAAGGTGCCTTTGTTCTCGGCGAGCAAAGCTTGCACTTTTGGTGATCGTCGCGGTCGCGCTCGGCGCCGCCTGGCTGTATCGACCGGCCTTGTCCGCGTTTTGGGCGCCGCGCTTGGTCGTCCGCGACGCCCTCGTCGACAAGGTCGGTTTGCACTGGAAATTCCGCCAAGGCGAAAACGGCGGCGACCGCGTCCTTTGGAAACTGGGGCCTCCGCCCACTCCCATCAGCACCCACTTCGCCACGGAAAACGCCGACAAGATCGTCATTTTTCTTTATGAGCAGTTGGGAGCGCTGCGCGTTCTCGTGTTCGACAAGAAGACGCTCGAGTCGCAAGAGATCGCGATACCCGGCTCCCGAATCGCCTACCAAACTGTCTGGGACCCGCGCGAGCCCGGCATACTTTGGATCGCCGCCAGCACAACGAGCGCCCTGTATCGCTTGGATTGCCGCACCGCGAAGGTGGACACCGTCGCCGCCTGGGGCAAGGACGTGTACCTTTTCGGCTTGGATGCCGATGCCGACGGCAACCTCTACGTCGGCACTCATCCGGAAGCACGTTGCTGGAAAGTCCAAGTGGACCCCACGCTCCGCGTGGAGAGCGGGCAGCCTTCCAGCTCCCCTCGCCCTGGAGGGAGAGGGGAGGGGGTCAACGCGCCGAGCGCCGTCGTAGAAGAAGTGCTTCTGGACCGCTCGCTCCTTGCAGGCTGCGCGTATGTGCATGGGTTGTTCGCCGCCGGCAAATCCTTGCTGGTGCACGCCGGCTCGCCCGGTAGACTGCTGCGTCACGATTTGCAATCGGGCGTGTCTGAGTTGCTCCTGGAGTCGAACCATCCCTTTTTGGAATTCGAGCGCTTTCAGGATTACTTGCGCGTCGAAACCGCAAAGGAAATACGCTATTACGACCGTCTAGGCGGCCTGATCGCTCCACCTCCGACAAGGCCGCAGCCCTCGTTCATGCTGACCACACCTCTGGGGCAGGGCAAACAGGAATGTTTGCCCCACGAAATACTCACGTACGAAGGGCGCAGCGCGACTTTCGCGCTGACGCCGCGCGAAGGGGGCATGTCGGTGACCACGCTCGCCGCCGGTCCGCGTGGCCGCATCTTTGGCGGCGCCTACTGGAACAATTGGCTATTCGAATTACGCTGCGACACCGGCGACCTCCGCGGCCTGGGCTGTCTTCCGGAGGGGGGCGGCGAGTTCTTCCACCTCGGCCGGTTCCAGCAACAACTCGTCATTCCGCACTACCAGGGCTTCTTGTATCTGTTCGACCCGGCTCAACCATTCTCCCCTCGCCTTGGAGGGCGAAGCGGCGGCGGTGAAGGGGCGCAAGTCGACTCCCCTCGCCCTGGAGGGAGAGGGGCCGGGGGTGAGGGGGCGAATCCCGAACAAATCGCGCGCATCGACAAGGCCCATTGGGGCGTCGCCGGCGCGACCGCGCCGGACGGCCGCTTTGTTTATGGCACCGTCCCCAACTACCATCAGCACGGCGGCATGCTGGTCACGCTCTCCACCGACAAGAACTGCCGGGTTTGGGACAACTTCGAAGCGAATTGCGCCGTACGCGCTTTGGCATTCTTGGGCGATCGGCTCTATGCCATCGCTGCGCCCTCTTCCGGTCTGGGCGTTCAAGCCAAAAGCAACGATGCGTGCGCATGGCTTCTGGCCCTGGACGACGCCAAGCAAACGGTCGAGGGCAAGTGGCTCTTGTCCGCGGGAGGCGACGCCCACGAGCTCGTCGCGCTGGATGAAAGCTGTTTGTTGGCCGCCGGCAAGAAGATGCTCTTCCTAATCGAAGCCGCTGGCGGCGCAAGCGCGATTTCGGAAGTGTCGGTCTTCACACGCTTTCGCCAATTGCATCGCTGCCAAATCCACAAGTTGTACAGGTATTCCGAAGACTGGATTCTCGTTCTCACCAACAACTTGCTGTTCGCCTTCGCGCCGCGCGAGCGCTCCCTGCATGTTTTGTGTCATATGCCCGTCGACTGCCGCCACCTGGCCGCGGACGAGTTCGGCAACTTATGTCTGGCCTCGGAAAACTGTCTCTACTTGCTGCCGCGCGCGACGCTCGCCGGGCTCTTGCCCAAATAGTCATTGCGGCCCGTCTCCACTTCCGGTTAGGATGGACGTTAGCGCTCCCCGCGCCCTTGAGGCGACTGGGGAGGGTTCCAGCTTCTAAGCTTCCCATCTTTCGCGAGTTGGATCATGACACTGCGCGTCACCTGTCCCTCGTGCCAAGAGACCTTCAACGTTACCGACAACCAGCGCGGCAAGAAAATGACCTGCTGGGCCTGCGGCAAAGACATGGTCGTTCCAGGCGGCGCCTTGACTCCCAACGTAGCGCCCATGCCCCAAGCCCCCCGTATCAGCAGTCCGTCGAGCGAAGCCCACAGCGCGCCGCGCAAGGCCAGGCCGTCGGCAACACTGTCCACCTCACCGCCAACTCCCGTCCCTCAGGGCGAGGGAAGAATGACACTGTCAGACCCGCACCCAACTGCAAGCGGAACACTGCCCCAACCTTCGCTGCAGAGCAGCGACGCCGGTATTCCCAAATCAGCGCCGGCGCCCGCGCCGATGCCGCACTATTCGTCGGACTTCTCGGACGCGCCGCCTGCGGGCGGCGTCTCGCCAGTCGGCGTCTGGGCGGCCTGCCTGGTGGCGCTGCTGCTGGTCGGCGGCGGCGCGGTTTTCTTCCTCACCAAAAAGAACAATCCAATGGGCACGGACAAAGTGGTGGTGCCGCAGCTTCCTCTCGCCGCGAACACCGAACAACCGAAGCCGAACACGGCGCCCATCACGCCCATTGAACCCGTTAAACTGGAACCGCAAATTCCTAAGGAAGAGCCCAAGAAGATCGAATTGGCCCAAGTGAAGCCGGATCCCCTCGTCAAGCAACCATTCGAAACGGAGCCGGCTTCGTTCGGCGGGGCCATGAAAGGCGAAAAGATTTACGAGCGCTTGCTGCAATCCACGGTGTGGATCGTCGCCGCCCAAAGTCAATCGGTGGCCGCCGCGCCCGCGCCGATGAAACCCGCCCCCCAGCCGGGCGTACCCATGACGCCGCCGGGACAGGCGCTCGTGCCCGTCAAGCCCGCAGGTGTGCCGGGGGCGAATCCCATGCCTCCCGTGCAGACGCCGATGCCGATCAAGCCTGGATTGGGCGGCGGCAATCCCATGGGCCCTGGCAGTCCGCCGGGGATACCGCCCTTTCCCGGCGGTCAGGGTTTGCCGCCATTCCCGGGCGGGCAGAATCCGCTGCCGCCCGCGGACACGCCCATGGGCCAGCAGGGCCTGCCGCCGTTTCCAGGAGGCGGCAAACCGGACTTGCCTCCTTTCCCCGGCGGCAATACTCCGGAAAAACCCGCCACGAAGAAGGTCAACGACGCCTACGGTTCGGGCACTTTGATCGACAAGAAACATCGCTTGGTCGTCACGAACATGCACGTCGTTGTCGCCGCCTCCGGCATCAAGATTCACTTCCCTGAGCTGGACGCGAAAGGCATTCCGATTCCCCAGCGCGATCACTACAAGGCCCAAGCCGGCATCGCAGGCAAAGTCGTGGCCGTGGAGCCGCGCGCCGATCTAGCGCTCGTGCAACTGGAGAAACTGCCCGCACACGTGCGGCCGCTCCCCCTGGCCAAAGGCAAGACCACGCCCGCGCAGCAAGTGCACTCGCTCGGCAATCCCGGCGTCAGCGCCGCCCTGTGGAGCTACACGCCCGGCCGCGTGCGCCAAGTCTTCCAGGACAAATGGCGTGTCTTCGACGATATCGGCGGCAAGTTCCACGAATACGACGCCTTGAAAATCGAGACCGACTCCGCTCTCAACCCGGGCGACAGCGGCGGGCCGCTCGTCAACGACCGCTGCAGCCTGGCCGGCGTGGCCCACGGCGGCAATCTCGCTGCTCAGAACATGAGCGTGTTCATCGACGTAAGCGAAGTCCGCGCCTTGGTCGAAAAGCACTTTCGCTCCCTAAACGACACGTTTGTCCCTGAGCCTGAAGCCGTCACGAGCGAAGTCAACCTCTCCGACCTCACGCAGTGGATCAAGAAGCTGGGCAACGAGGACTTCGCCGTGCGCGTGCAGGCGGCCAAAGTGCTGGGCAGCATGGCGGACGACGCCACTATCGCCTTCAGCCCGCTCCTGGCGGCGCTCAAAGATAAAGAAGTGGTCGTCCGCCGGGCCGTTTCCGATGCCCTGGAGCGCGTGCCGCCGCACAAGGACGATCTTGCCCTGCTCATCAAGACCAGCCGGGAAACCACCGAGCCTATGGAGGTGCGCGTTCAAGCCGCCAAGTCCATCGGCAGGCTGGGGACCACGGCGCGCTCCGCGGTGCCCACGCTTTTGGAAATGGCGCGGCGCGGCGCCGACGACTTGCGTTTGGCGGCGCTGGCTTCCTTGGTCGCCGTCGGCCCCGAAGCGCGCGACGTGCCGGCTCTCGCCAAACTGCTGCGCGACGCCACCGACGACGAACGCCGCCTGCTTCTGGAAGCCATCGGCCGCATGGGCGCGGACGGGCAAAAGGCTGTCCCCGAGGTGGCTGCCTTGCTGAAGACCGGCGACCGCAACGCGCGTCTGCAAGCGCTGCGCGCTTTGGAAGCGTTGGGCCCGTCGGCGAAAAACGCGGCTACGGCCATCCACGATGCGCTTAAGGACGCCGATCAGGACATCGGCCTGCAGGCCAGCCGCGCGCTGGTTCGGCTGGGTGAAGGGAAAACCGCGGTCGGCTTCTTGGCCGGCGCGATCAAGAACGGGTCCGTCAATCAACGGCTGGAAGCGGTCCGCGTGCTGAGCGACCTGGGCACGGACGCGAAAAGCGCCGCCCCGCAGCTGGCAACCGCGCTCGAAGACGACGCGCTTCGTCCCCACGCCGCCGAAGCGTTGCTCAAGATCGGCGGCCCTGGGGTTCCGGCAGTGTGCGCCAAACTCACGGCCCTGATCAAAACCGGCGCCAGTCCCAAAGCGCGCCTGGCCTGCATCCAATGCCTGGATCAGATCGGCCTGGCTTCCAAGGAATCCGTCAACGCCCTGAGCGCCGCCTATCACTTCGACACCGTTCCCGACAACCGCCAAGCGGCGCTGGCGGCGTGGAAGAAGCTGAGCGGAAGTCAGTAGTCAGCTTAAGAAGGAATTAGGACCTTTTTTCATCTCTCTTGGGCTTCGCGAGCACGCTGAGGCCGCGCGGCTGGCCGAAAAAGGGTCCTGACTCGTCCTGACTCCTTTTATCGCCCTCGACGATGCAACATTCGAGAGCCTCCTGGAAGACGAATGAATGAAGTATGTCCTGGATGCTTCTGTGGCTCTGTCGTGGGTCATGCCACGTCCCTTGACTCGAAGGCACTCTCGCTTCGGGACTCGCTTCTCGGCCTGTCCCTCATCGGTCGCGAAGACTCGGTTGACCGGCGTCGCTCTGGATTCTGAACGGCTCGCCGGTCAGTTGTCGCCACGTGGCCTTCTGCTCGTCGGTGAGCAAATTCATGTGCTGCTCGTCGATGCTCTTACGCACCTCCTCGAACTTCTTGGCCATGGCGGCGAACTGCTTCTGCATCTCCTGGAAGTTGCCCGAAGCCTGGAAGTTGAAGGCAGGCCGAAAGAGGCTCTCCATGCTCTTGATCGCCTCCTCGTGAATCGCTTTAACTTTCTCTTTCTGCTCATTCGTGAGCTTGAGCGCCTCGGCCACTTCGGGGTCGTTGAATGCCTGCCCGCCGCGAAGCTGCAAGGAGATTTCCTTGAGTCGCCGGAGTTGCTCCGGCATAAGGATGTCCGAGACCGCCTTCTCCCGAGCCTTGATCGCCTCTTTAGAGCGAAGGTCGTCTGACTTTGCCGCGACACCTGGCTTGGCGATAGGTTTCGGCAGTTCCTGCGGCTTGGCAATGAGTTTCTGGAGCTTGTTCAACTGATCCTTGGAGAGTTTCAGCTCCTTTTGAACCTGCTCTTGGGTGAGCAGGGCGAAGGGACCGCACTCCGATCCGCTGCCACCGCCGCTGCCGAAGCCTCCGCCGCCAAAGCCGCCGCCGCCGCCTTTGCCGCCGCCAAAGCCTGCGCCGCCGCCAAAGCCCGGACCGCCGGAGCCATAGCCATAGCCGAAGCCGCCGTGGCAACTGCCACCAAAGCCGGCGCCGGGGCCGCCGAATACGCCGCCGAAGCCCGCAAAGCCGGCCCCGAAGCCGCCTCCCTGGCCTTGGAAACCGCCTCCGGCAAAGCCCTGAACGCCGCCGCCCCCGAAGCCTTGGAAGCCCCCACCTTGGCCGCCAGGTTTTTGGGCAAGAGCGACGTGCTGGTCTTCCGTCTGGGCAGGTTGGCTAGCGGCTTGGTTGCCGTCGGTCGCGCTGGCGTTGGCCGCGCCGGCGTCGGTGGCCCGATCACCGGTACGATCGCCAGCCTCCGTTGCGCCCATGTACACGCCTGCGCCCGTCGCCAGAAGGCCGATCGCCAGCACGGCCCCGGCCGCGAACTTAAGCTTGGTCATAAACATTCCTTTCATTGTTTTTTGCGCCAACGTGACGGCGTGCACGGAAATCGTCCCGGCAGTCGCCGCCTTCCGCGCCGCGAACTGCAGCGCGGCTTCCAAAGTAGTAGGGACCAGCAGACTGGGCATCGCCGCCGATCCCGCATTCTCGCACAGCACGGTGGCAACCGCGCCGGCGGAGATCGCCACTCCACGACGGATAAGGCGCGACCGCAGTCGCTCCCGCGCCCGCATGAGTCGGACCGAGACCGTGCCTTGCGGGCAGCCGAGTTCTTCTGCCGCCTCGGCATGCGTCATGCCGGCCAGGTCGCAGAGGATGATGGGGCTGCGGTATTTTTCCGGCAGCCGGCTCACTTCTTCGTCAAGCAGGGGTCGAAGGTCGCTCCACAACAGGTCCCCCGACGCCGCGCTGGCTTGGGCGATGACGGCCAGGTCGGCCGTGGGCAAGCTGTGAACGGCGTGTTTGCTGGCCAAGGCCCGAGCCTGAAGGGCCACGCGGTAGGCCACCTTATACAGCCAG
Organism: Gemmataceae bacterium; assembly: GCA_022614915.1. Classification (GTDB taxonomy): domain Bacteria; phylum Planctomycetota; class Planctomycetia; order Gemmatales; family Gemmataceae; genus JAKEFD01. The sequence continues at coordinate 10,371 of JAKEHV010000089.1, forward strand.
CTTCCCACCGCCTGCCCTTTGCCGACGGAGCCGGCCTTCTTGACGAAGACGAGAAAGGTCGCCTGGAAAGCGTCCTCGGCGGCATGTGTCTCGTTGAGCACACGCCGGCACAAGTTGAGGACCATCGGCCCATGCCGCCAAAGGAGCACCTCAAAGGCGGCTTCGTCGCGCTTGGTGACGAAGCGCTCCAAGAGCTGCGCGTCGGACAGGCCGCCGTCGCCCTCGGCGCCGACCAATCGACGCAGATGCCGAAACACAGTGACAAATGGCTCGTTGGCCATGAAGTTCCGATCCTGGAAGAGACCTTCTATCCATGGTAGAGGAGAAACGGCGATGGATTCTTTCACTTTTTTCCCGCAATAGGATTTCCGATGAGGTTGGTCCGAGCGTGCTAATCGAGTTGGCGCTGCCTATGGCCCGTCGCTTCGCCAGCCGGGAATCTTCCTGGTAGAATTACTTCTGGACATCAATGGGTGGCAGACACCACCGTGGAACTGAAATGAGGAGACGCCCGCATGAGCCCGATGCAGCAACCGACCGCGAATCATCAGAGCGAGACTCTCGGTTCGGGCCAGACGCAGTTTTTCGAATGCGAGGCTCTTTCCGCGGACCACCCGGAGATTCAGGCCCGCGAGCGCGCCCGACAACAGCATTTGCAACCCTCCAATCCAACGCAGAAGCAAGCCCGGCCCGCGCCGGACGAGGAAGCGGAAAAGAGGACACAGCTCGATTGACCCATGTGGGCGGCTGCATCAGTAGCCCATTCCGTAGTGCGTTGAAAGTCACGTGTTTCGAGCCTCTTCACTTCGGCGCCCGACTTCGCCTCCGTATAATTGTCCAAAGTCCGATTTGACGATGGAGAAAACCGTGCCCATCGACAAGGCGACTGCGATCGCTCAGATCGATGACGTGTTGAAATGCGGATCGGCGACCGAAGAGTCGGTGACCCTAGCGTGCGCGGCGCTGAAGCGCCTGGCTCCGCCGGGGAGTGTCTACCTTGAGCGAATGGAAAAGGCGCTCGGGACGGTGGTGGTCGGCCTCCGCGGAAGCAGGGGTGCGAAGTATCTCGACATCATCACCAGCCTGCACGGCACGCTGAAAGCGCTGCGGGCGGATTACGCTGCAGACAGGCTTCACTCATTTCCGGAACTTATCCACGCGGAATCTCTCGATGACCGCCAGCACGCCGTCGAGTTTCAGAAGATGCTGGCTGCCTGGCGTCCTCTCCGCATGGCGTCGAGAACGAGCATCCACACCCTGGCGAGGTACGAGCCGGCCGACGACCAATCGCACCAAGCTCGAGCCATACTCCACGCGCTGCGGGCGCATGGTAGGCCCGCGGCCCGCTTCGTGGCCAGCCAGTGCGGCAGTTCAGAGTCGAAGGCGGTCCTTTGGTGGTTCAAATCGCAGTTGGCGGATAACTTCGTACTGGACGACGAGTCGGCGACCAGGTTCGACGACATCAGTTTGATCGTGGACAACGCCCTCCTCCAGGTGGAGACATCCCCGGCCAGCGAGCGGCGTTTCATGGGGCTGGCAATCGAGGAGGCGCGGAAGAGCGTGGCGGAGGACGGGCGGCCTCACCCGAAGGTAGGGGCGGTCGTCATCAAGGATGGGAAAGTGATCGCGACGGCCCACCGCGGGGAGATGGCGCCGGGCGACCACGCCGAGTACACCGTTCTTGAAAAAAAGCTGAAACACGAATCACTGGCGGGCGCCACGGTCTACGCAACTCTGGAGCCATGCACACGCCGGGGCGCGAACAGAACCCCGTGCGCCCAGCGTTTGATTGACCGAAAGGTCAAGCGGGTGGTGATCGGAATGCTGGACCCCAACCCGAGCATTTGCGGGAAGGGCCAACGGTTGCTACAGAACCGTGGCATCGAGGTCGAACATTTCCCGCATGACTTGGTAATGCAGCTTGAGGAGCTGAACAGGGAGTTCACCAAAGCCCAAGAGGCTGCCGCCGCCCGGACTGGCATCTCTACCGGATCGGCCCGCAATCCCCTCCATATGATTATTGACCTGCTTATCGTGTACAATCGCGCATTTGTGCAGGTCCACCAAGCCGGCACCGATGAAGCGCGGCGAGCAGCGCTCGATGAATGGGGTCATTGTCACCCGGTCGTCTGGGGGAGCAGCTCTTGCCGTAACGACACGATTCGAACTCTTGCCGACCCAGCGAAGGCTTGGCTCACCCGGACCAATTCCCGTTTCGTCGAGCTGCAGGACTTCAACCTGGTTGAGGAGTGCGTTCACGCGCTTTCGTCTTTCGCGATCAGCGCCTCCCCGATGGCAATGCCGGAGGTCTACTCGAAGACGTACACCACAGAGCAGGAACTCTGGCAAAGGTGGAACCAGCAGGGTGAGCAGGTTGTTGAGCTGGGTAACCTGATCGCCCGGCTCAAGGAACTTGCCGCTCGGGCGGGCGAGGCGTGGACACCGGCACCGCCTCTTGCGCGTGGCGCAATGTCCGACGCAAACGGGACAAGCGACCAGCGAACGCCGCCGCAAGATCCCACCATGCCTTCGGGGCAAACCCCGCCGAGTTGTTGATACCAAGGACATGCACAGGCACAGGTTTGGGAGTGCACGTCAACTGCCTCTTGGTAAGTAGTTTTGCGCGCGTCGGTCCGACACACCGTCTTCAGCGGTTGCCTTCAGGCCCTGTTATGTAGCGGCCTATCAGGTTCAGTGCCACTACATCGTGCTCTTATCTGAACGAAGACTGGTTCAACATCGAAGACCCAGATGGAAATGAGACGCGATGGCAGCAAGTGCTGACTAGCGATACTCAGGTGACGGGCGAGCGACAACAACCTTGAAGAAAGCAACCACCACCATGAAAAAGACGAAGAGCGGCTCGAAGGAAGGATTAGGAGACTCTGCCTCTCAGCGGATCGATGCGAGGAGCTGAAATGATTGGCGTGATGCGCCCCAGTTCTCCAGTTCTCCAAAAAACTTCACTCCAAGTGGTGTTTTCACAATTGGGTGAAACAAGTGCTTTCGTGAAAAACAGTTGCTTGTTTCACTTTTTATGTTAGTTTCACTGATGGGTGAAACGATGAAAACTAGGAAAACAAGAGGCGAAGCCGCCTTCTTCCCGGCCTCCGATTGGGTTCGGCAAGTCGGCCGGGACACAGGAGCGTTTGACGTAACTTCTGTCACCGAAGGTAAATCCGCAAAGCGGGAAACTGCATGGGACTTCATCATCACGCTTTCGATTCCTCCCGACGAACGCCGTGTCAATCTCTTCGTGCAGACTAGATCGGAACTCTCGCCCCAGGCCGCTTTGCTGGCCTTCGAGAAGTTGAAGTGGGTGCCACCTGACGGCATACTGACGATCTGTGCCCCGTACATCCCCCCACGGGTAACGGAACTCTGTCGAGACAACCAGGTGAGCTACCTCGACGGTGTGGGCAACTGTCGGATTGCGGCACCAGGTCTGTTCGTCCTCGTTTCAGGCCGCCCCAACCGCCAGACCACGATCAAAACGGCCATTGATCCTTTTTCGAGAAAGTCGAGCCGGATCGTTCGCACCCTCTTGAAGCATCCGGCGAGGGGCTGGCAGGTCCAGCAGTTGGCGCAGGAAGCAGAGGTGAGCCTCGGCCTGGCGTCGAGAGTGAAGAAGGCCCTGATTGACGAGGCGTACCTGGAGGAGCGGGATCGTTTGCTCTACTTGCGTGACCCGGCAAAGTTGCTCCAGGCTTGGGCCGTCCAATATCGTCCGCACGTCAAACGAATGCCACTGTTCACCTTGTCCCGGCCGCCCGAAGCCGAACGTCGCCTGGCAGAATGGTGCCGGGCCAACGAGGTCAGTTATGCGCTCAGTCAACTAGCGGCAGCGTGGCGGTACTTGCCGATGGTCCGATACGACAAGAGCGTAGCGTACATCGAAAAGAAGGTTGCCTCGGAAGACCACCTGACAGCCTTGCTCGCCCATCTTGATGCAAGGCAGGTTGACACGGGGGCAAACTGCACGCTTTGGCTCACCGACGATCCGGCCGTATTCTCCGACGCTAAAGAAATCGAGGGCGTGAAGATGGTGTCGCCGGTCCAGCTCTACCTGGACCTGAGGAATCTTCCAGGGCGAGGCGAAGAAGTCGCACACGACATACTGAAAAAAGAGCTTCCCACGCTGCTTCCTGTTTCAGACCGTTCAAACAAGCAACCAGGAGGATGAGTATGGACGAGGTAACTGCTTGCAGGTCGGTCTTGATCGAAGTCCTCACGATCCTCGGCAAAGACCTGGACAAACTGGCCGTGATCGGGGGATGGGTGCCCGAACTCACCTTCCCCCATCAGGGGCATGTCGGCTCGCTCGACGTTGACCTGGCCCTTGAGCCCACTTTCCCGGCGGCTACAAAGCGCTTGCCGCTGAATTCCGAGGAGAGCTGGAGAATCCCCTGGTCCGTGAAGGCATCGGTATCCTTCGAGACAAATTTGCTCGCTTTGACAGCATTGGACCAGTCTGGGCGGCGCAAGTAGTGGAAGAAGCTACTACGGGCACTGGCTTTGACATCGAAACCGAGCAGCGCCGGGCCTTTGAGCTTGTCAACGCACTCTTGAAGGCAATAGATGATTTGAGCTGGCAATGAATGGGCCGTGAACGACCCCGAAGTGGTCGAGGAGTGGAAGTAGGTGGCCGCCGCTGCGTCAATATGAAACACCACGACGGCGACTGTCGATGCCCGAAGGGCCATTGTTCGTAAAATAGCCTCAGGCTTAGTTCGTTCGGTGCGACGAACGGAGTAGTGACATGACCATAACAAAACGCCGCCATAGCAAAGAGAACTTCGCTCGGCGGGGCGGCGCCATTTACGAGAAG
>JAKEHV010000550.1 GCA_022614915.1 Gemmataceae bacterium
ACAGCCCAGGCCAACGACCCCGCCTCTTCATGTCCGTTAACACTAACCCGACGCGCGAGCGAGGGACTCTTAACACTAGCCCGACGCGCGAGCGAGGGACTGTTAACAGCGTTTTCTCACAATGAATAGATGAAAGAAAAATGAGAGAACTGTCAAGCAAAAACCGGGCGCATTACAACTTCAGGTAGGCCAGCGCATGCGGCGCGCCGCGCTCCAGCGCGGTACGCGCCCAAGGTTGATCGCCGTGGCGCAGGCATACCAGGATCGCGCGGCCGCGCACGTCGCCGCGGCGGTGTTTCATAAGCTCCAAGGCGACGGGGGTCTCGGGCCGGATCGTAAGGAGCGTCTTGGCCGCTTGTTCGAAGAGCGCCGGCGGGCCAAAGTCGCGCGCCTTTTCGTCGGATTGGGCCAAATAGTCGCGGCACAGTTTCTGGGTGTCCGCGCCGGGGAAATATTCGAGCGCGGGAAAGATCACCATCTGCACCCGAAAATCGGTCCACGCACGCGGCGTCTTGAACTTGGGGTTGGCAACATTCGCGAGGTCCGGATCGTCGCGCCAGAGCACAAAACGAGCCAGCTCGACTGCTTCGGGAGCGCGCAAGAGAATCAACGACCGCAGCGCCATCGCCCCGTCGAGCCCGTGATACATCCAGTGCTTGTGCAGGCTGCGTTTGCGGACACGGTCGGCCAAGGCAGCGAAAACTTCTTTCGACTTGGCGCCATGTTGAAGTAATTCTTCGGCAGCTTGGGCACGCGCCACGATGCGGACACCGGCTTTGGCCTGATCTTCGGCAGATTCTGCAATCTGATCCCAATCGTCCGCGTCGCGCAGCACGGCCAACAACTCCGCAATGGATCGAGCCTTCTTCGCCGGGGCCGCGCTCACGAGCATCGGATTCACGGGATCCTTGGAAAGCTTGCCCAGCGGCCGGCCCAGCTCGAACAAGACGCCGCGCGGATCATCGACGATAAGGCCTTCGCCCGGCTTTGCGAGCGCTTCCTTGATTTTTTGCGGATCGACTTCAGCGCGGTCCTGGTACAGGCCGGACTTGTAGCGGCACAGCTTGATCTTGCCGCGCAAGTCGCCGGCATTCTCGTCGTTGCAATAGGCCACGTGGTCCCACATGTCCAAGCGATCGAGCAGCGCCGCGATGGCCCGGTCCAAATCCGGTTCCTTGATGTCCAGGTGCAAGAGTCCGGCATGCTTGCGATGCAGCAGCAGGACCTCGAGCAAGGTGGGAATCCGGCAGTGTTTGCCGAATGCACCGGGATTGCGGAAGCGCAGCTTTTGCAGATCGGCCCAGTTGGTTTCGCGCACCGTGCCGTAGCCTTCGAGCAGGCGGTCGAGCATGTCGTCGTGAAAGCAGACCACGACGCCGTCCTTGGTCATGCGGATGTCGATTTCGTTGCCGTCGGCGCCGAGCTCCAAGGCGGCACGATACGCTTCCATCGTGTTTTCGACGGCGAACTCATGAGCGCCGCGATGGCAAATGATGTGCGTCTTTTCACGCCGTTCGGCGACCTTGGCATGTCGTTTTACAGCCTCGGCCGCCGTTTCGGGAGCAATGTCGCCTGGGTCTTGTGCCGTTCCCCGACCAAGGCAAAGGATGGTCAGAAAGACCGCCGAAGCGATTGCCTGTGCCGGTTTACTCATGCCGAAGGGCCTCGATGGGGTCCAAGAGCGCCGCGCGGCGCGCGGGATAGATGCCGGATATCAGTCCCACCAACACGGAAACGCCCAACGCCAAGAGCGGCGACCAAAGCCGGATAATCGTCGGCAAGCCGAAAAAACCGGAAACCGCATGCGCGAGAGCCACTCCCAAGACCACTCCCAAAAGCCCGCCGATACAGGAAAGCACCAGAGTCTCCGCGAGAAACTGGGCGGCGATGTCTCGGCGCTTGGCGCCGAGCGCCCTTCGGACGCCGATCTCACGCGTGCGCTCGGTCACGGTGGCGAGCATGATGTTCATGATGCCGATGCCGCCGACCACCAGCGAAATGCCGGCGATGGCGCCCAGGATCAGCGTGAACAGCCGCTGCGTTTGCTCGGCCTTCTGCAACAGGTCGAGCGGCACGATGAGGGACACGTCTTTGCGCGGGTGATATTGATCGATCAGCGATTGCAGTACGGCGGCGGTCTTGGACACGTTGTCCACTTCGTCCACGGACACGGTCACCTGGCTGATGTCGAGCCTTTCCACGGAATAGCCGCCGACCTTGAATGTGATCAATTCGCGGCCAAAGCGCACGCGGTCGGTGGTGAAGGGGATGAACACGACGCGGTTGAAGTCGGCGTCGCCCGAATCGGCGCCGGCGGCCCGGGTCTTGGGCTCGGTGATGCCAATAACGGTGAACGAGCGTGGCCGGTCGATGTTCTCTATGGAAATGGTGCGGCCGATCGGGTTCTGCGCGGGAAAGAGTGTTTCCGCCGCGGCGGCGCCCAAGACAACCACATTGTCGAAGCGTTGCTCATCGAGTTGGTCGATGCCGCGGCCAAACGCCAACGGGATATTGTTTTGCTTCAAGAAATCGGCTGTGACGCCGAGCACGCGGGCTTCGAGCTTGCGGTCCATGCAGCGGACGGTTTTGCGAAACTCGCGCATCGGAGCGGCGGCCGCCACCGTGGGCACCGTCGCGCGGATGCGGTCCAGATCAGGATAAGTCAGTCCATACGCCAATAGATCGACGCCCTGGCGCTCTGTCGGGTCGTCGGTTGGCTTCACGCTGCGCAAAAGAATGGTGCTCGCGCCCAGGTCTTCGAGTTGCTTCAGCGCCTGGTAGCGGGCAGCCTCGCCGACCGCCAACATGACGATGACCGAACCGACCCCGAGGACAATACCAAGCGCGGTGAGGCCGGAACGAAGCCGATGTGCTCCGAGGCTGCGGAGGCCGAGCTGCAACGTGTGGCCCAGGCGTGAGGTGAGCATGATTCTCTCACCACAGAGACACAGAGACCACAGAGCGAATTCCTCTCTGTGGTCTCTGTGTCTCTGTGGTTAATTCTTCTTATTCTTCTTTTGGCTTTCGTCTTTCTTGGGTCCGCCGCCTTTGCTTTCTTGCTTCTTCAATTCGGCGGCGGCGCGGACGCGGGCGTCGAGGGCGACGCGTTCTCCTTCGCTCACGCCTTCGAGAATCTGAATAAGCTGCTGGTTGGCTTCCCCGACTTGCACCGTGCGCCGTTCTATATCCGCACCCTTGACGACATAGCAAATCTGCTTGCCGTCCAGCTCCGTGACCGCTTGCACAGGCACCGTGACGGCGTCGGCCACCGTCTTGATGTAGATCTTCACCTCAGCGGTCATACCGGGCCGAAGGCCGGCATCGGTCGGCAAATCTTCGATGGACACTTCGGTCTTGTATTCCTTGACGCCGCCGCCGCCGCGCCATTCGTCGCCCGCCGCTAAAGTGGCGACATAGAGCACTTTGCCGTGCAGCACCTGGTTGGGCAGGGCATCAATCTGCATCGTGGCTTCCTGCCCCTTTTTCACCTTCTTGACGACTGATTCGTGCACCTTCAGGCTGACTTGCATGTTGTCGAGATCGGGAAGCGTGAAGATCGGCTGCAGATAGTAGACGTTGGAGCCGGTGCGGATGCGCGACATTTCATCCCATGGTCGTTTGAAATAAATGACAATGCCGTCCTGCGGCGCCTTGACGACGCATTTTTCGAGTTGCGCCCGCAGCCGTTCCAGGTGGCGTTTTTCCAGACCCGCCGTCTTTTCCGCCCCTTGCAATTCGTTGACGTTCTTGTCGACCGCGGCGGCCTGACTCTTCTTGGTCCGCTCCAAATCGCGCTTGGCGTCGTCGGCCTTGGCCTTCAGCTCCGTCGTTTTACGAAGCCTGGTGAACTTCTCGAAAACCCGCAGATCCGCTTCCTGCTGGCGAACCTGATAGCGTTTGCCTTCCGCCTGCAGTTCCATGACGCGAATCTGCTCCAGTTGCGCGAAGCCTTTCTTCACCATGTCGCGCGTGAAGGCCAGGTTGTCTTCCGCTTCTTTGAGCTCCTTCTTGCCAAGCTCCAGTGTCCCTTTGCGGCGGTCCACTTCGACCTGGTACTCGCCCTCTTCATACGACTCGTGGTCGATATTCGCCAACGTCAGGGCCAGTTCGGCCTTAGCGATTTCGCCTTCCGATTTGTTCCTTTGCACTTCCAGCTCAGCCTTGGCGGTCTTGGCTTTGCCCTCGGCCTGCTCCCATTTCACTTCCTGCTCGTTGATGCTTTTTAGGAGCACGTCCACGTCGAAACGGGCGACCTCTTGGTCCTTCTTGACGCGCGTGCCTGCGGCAACGATGCTGGCCAGCTTGCCGCCGCCTTCGACCTCGCAAACGACTTGTGTGGACTTGGCGCTTTCCAGCTCGCCGCGCTCAATTACGGTGATGACCAGATCACCTTTGGCGGCGGTCGCGGTCAGGACTTCGGCGGCTTTGCGCTCGCTGACCGCCCAACTCCAACCGGCCCAGCCCAGGCCGAGAACAGCGCCGGCGATTAGAACCAGCCGCACGAGACGGCCCATCCACGGCCGGCTTCTCTTCGCCGACGGCAAGCCGATGCGCGGCGTTGGCAGCGGCACAGCAGCGGTGTGCGGTTGGGGAACGGCGGGAGACTGGATTTGCGGTTCGGTGTGAAGCATGGACGACCCCCACGAGCGATTGGCGCTGTTTGTAGGTTATTAGAGTTTAACAGAAACGAGTTACAGGAACGCTCGAAATTCGTGAAATCACGAGAAGGCACGCCAGTTTGGAGCGCGCCTACGGCCCCACTAGCAAGGACTCCTGCCAGCACGAATGATTTCGCGCTTTTGGACTGCCATTTTGGAGTGCGGTGACTTGTCACCGCTTTAGGATTTTTGGAATACAGCCAACGGTTCGAAATTATCCGCTACCTCTAAACGATCAATCTTGCAACTGTAAATAGTCTTCACCTGCGCAGGGCGCGCAACTCGTTCGAACCAGGCAGCCGAACACCACGCGTATTGGTTGGCCACCCGCACAAGGCCGTGTTTCACCGGGTTCTGATGCACATAGTTGACGCGTGCCAAATACGATTTTTCGTAGGTCAGAAGTTTGTCCCAGTAATTGTGCCACACTTGACGACCCTCAAGGCCATCCATTCGATTGACCTCGCGTGCGCTGTTGGCGTGCAATTGGGTCAGAAACTCGCGCAAGTTGCACGCCGAGGAATCTGTGTAGCCGACAAAGTGGTTGTCGTTGGAAAAAACTGCCCAGGCTTCCAGGTACCACCCGTACTTTCGCGCCAACTTCAGACCACGCAATCATTCGGCCGCTTCTGGAAGCTTTTCCAGGGGAAGACGGCAGATTGTTTGGATTAGCTCGATCCGCAGGGCATTCGGATCCATGTTTTGAACTTCCGAATTGTGACCGTAACGGCGACGCGCTATTTTCCTAAATAGTTTTCATTGAGAATCTTGTGGACGCCAACGCCGACAGCCGGATTGGATGAATTACGGGATCGCGACAGGCTCCCCTCCCGCCCGCGTCGCAAGAGCGGGCATCAGCGCGTCTGTCGAATAGCTCAAGAAACGAACTGAACCGTCGACGAAAGCGAAGTTCGCGCCGCCGCTGTGCGGGCTCCAAAAATGAAATGCATCGCACTGGTTGCTGAATTTCCCCGCCACAAAGTAGTATGGCCCGGGAAAGCATCCGGGACCATATACGTCACTGTTTAGTTCTCGGACGCCGAGGACACTATCGCCCGAGCCGTTCTTGCGCTGCCCCCAACCAGCGTACCACCAACCCAAGATCAAATCGGCGCTAGGCGGCCGTTCGCCAACTAACAAGGTATGGCTTGTCCCGTCGCTCACGTCCGCTATCCGTACTCGCGAATCGACGTAAAGGATTCCGTCGTGTGTAAACTGATCGATGCCGTTCACGCCCAAGTAAGAAGTCAGGCCGATCTGTAAGTTCCCACGATGAGCCGGCGCGCCGGAGCGGTCATCGGCCGGGCATGTATAAATTGGGATCACGCGCCCAAGCGCCGTATGAGGCGGTACCTTGAGGAAGAAAGCCTCCTTGGCAAAGGCCTGTTCCGCTTCACGCCAAATTGCTTCGTGCTCTATAAGGGGCAGCAACCGCGTCATCCAGCTCATGTGCGGATGAGGGTCGCGCCCGTCCTGGTAGCTGCACCCAGGGGGAAAGACCCGGTAAAGACCGTGGTAATGTTGCAGCGCAAGCGCAATTTGTTTTAGATTATTGCTGCATTCGATGCGCGCGGCCACGGAACGCACGCGCTGAACCCCCGCTAGCGTAAGACCGGCCAGGATGCCGATAATAGCGACCACAACGAGTAGTTCGATCAGAGTGAAGGCACGGCGGTCCAATCGATGCATGATCACCCCTTTGGTGCTCTCAAGCGGCTGCCCTACGACCGCGGCGATACCAGGCGATGGCAATTGTCACAGCCAAGCCAAGCCCGACGACGATGCCGATTGTGAGCCATCGCTTCCGGTGGGCTTCCTCGGGAAAGATCATCTCTGGTCGGTTGCCTGGTTCCAACCACCCCAGTCCGGTCACCCCGTCCCAAACACGAGCATCGCTGGGAATGGGCAGTTCGAAAACTCCGTCAGGAATCTCCACGTTGAACTTGATGTCCTTAATGTGAATGGTCTCGGTCAAGTATTCGACCAGCGTACCATTAGGGTGTACTCCCATGTTGTAATGGTAGACGGCGCGGCGCGGAAACCAGATCGGCTCGCCGTTGGGATTGGGAAACGTCTCGTAGTCGGACAACTCGTGGATTTCGCACACAAATGGTTTCGGCTCACTCGGAAGCTGGAAAATAATCTGCCGCTCGATCAGTCGGCCGTCCCGGCCGAAAAACAGAATAATCGTGTTACCCGGGTTTTTCGGATTCGTTACAGCGACACGGGTCACCGATCGGCCATGGTGTTGTTCCCGCGCCAAGGTAAAATTCACCCCTTCATGCACCCATTCCGAATAAGGCCGCTCGTAGTAAACATAAACGAGGGAAAACGGATGGACGTGATTGGAGTCCGACCAATGGCCGGACTTCGTGGTATCAACACTCGCGATCACGCTTCCATCCTTCTTCAAAACTGTTCGCAGAATCTGGCCGTCGTGAACTCTCTCTTGTGTCGATCCATCCGCCGAGACTCGCTCCGATCGCTCTTTAACTCCGTTTCTTTGCCACTTCAACCTGTAGGAGTTCTTTCGGACATAATCATCTCCAATCACAAAATTGACGTTGGAGCTAATCTTGTTTAGGCGGCAAACGTCAGCAATGAGAGGGACCATGTCGGCGCGCGTGGCTGACGGGACGAATTCCATTACACATTCAGCAGTTCGGACAAGTTGTTCATGGTGCGCGAGCCATCGGACAACTGCGGCTCGCGAATCTAGGCGGACTTCCTGGGCATGCGAAATCGGAGTATTCCAAGTCAGGTCCAGCAACCCAAAGAGGAATGCGCAGAGGGACCGAATAACACAGGCAGCACATCGCATACGGCAACATTCCGAAAGTCGGGGAAAACAATATGGTATTGGCGAATTCGCGTCCGATTCTGCCCCATTCGAAATAAACATTACGGGCAAGTACCACCGGTCCCAATCGCATGTTTCAGACTGCAAGTCCCTTTCTTGCTGAACTGCGCTGAATCACATGTGTTGCATGTTCCCAGGCTCCCAAATTTCGTGCCAACCATGAAAGGATTGCCATCACAGGCCTTGGGCCCGCCACCGGGATCGCAAGTCGTGCCGGTGCCCAAGTTGCAGCAGATATCGTGGCCGAAATTAATGTCGCAATATGCGCACTCGCTTGTTCCTTCTAGGAGTTGCAACCTGCACATGCTGATCTTCCTGCACGGATCGACACCGGGAGCATCGCCAAAAACAGCAGCCATTTCTTTCTCGCTCAACACGCGACCACGATACCGTGCGGAGCTCGGCCCGGTGGCGATGAGCAGCATTCCGATCGCGAGCGCAGCGATCCCGATCAGGCCGATCCAGTTGGCTTGGTTCGCTGATTTCTTCATCGCACGTCTCCTTGATAGGGGAAAGAACGGTTGACTCTCAGGTTGCGGTCAAGGACGGGTTGCTTTTTTTGGCCACAGCGGATCGCCCTCCAACACTCGAAGATCGTTTCCCAGCAAAAGCTCCAGCGGGTGCGCCGAGCCATCGGGACCCAGCAAGCGAAGCGTGTAGACGCCTGTGGGCGGTGCTGATTTTCCGGACGTCGATTTGAGTATTAAATCTAAGCCATTAGCTCTCGGCTCGACAGTGGCCTGAATTTGCCCGGCGAGCCTCGCGTCCGACCAATCGACGTGCCATGACCCATCAAACGGCCGCTGGAACCTGCAGCGGACGCGTCGCGACCAACCCGATTTCCACTCGTCTTCCGAGACGGCAACGGAAGGCGGAAAAAGATCCACTACCGGGATGATCTGCACCGCCACGTGAAACGGAGCAATTGCCGAGCCGTCGAGCCTCCCTGCGAAGACATCCACGCGAAACCGATACCAACCAGTCCTGTTTTCACCCAACCAGCTCAGTGCTAGCACGTGCTGGCCCGATGCGCGTTGTACGATCTTCGCTTGAAGCGGACCGTCGTCAGAAATCCGAATGGCCAAGTCCCTTGGATTAATGGTTGGCGGCACATCCAGGCCGACGTCGAACTCGAATGGTTGGCTGGCAAGATGGTTCTCGAAAAGCACTGCGGGCTGAGAAAAACCGACGGGTTGTTCCAGGTAACCGCGCACCGGGATTTTGTGAATGGCGTTCTCTGCTTCGTTCGTGTGCAATTCCACGTAGGCCGTGAAACTTCCAGGGAGCATTTCTTTGCCCAACGCGCGAAGCTCGGTCACCTCGCCTGGGCGGAGTTCGGATTTTGCGACGCTTGCGGACATGCAAGTACAGAGCGCTTTGATCTCCGAAATGCGTAGCGATTCGGTCCCGTCGTTGCTAATAGTGATCGACGTTTCCCAGTCTGTACGATGCACGCGTCCGACAGGCAAAACTCGCCGGGATAGCAGCAGATGAGGACCCTCAGGACGTTTAACTCGGGCCGGCGCCAGGCCCAGCTTTTCCGCATTGAGGGGTGATGGCGACAGAAGTAGCGCGTAACCTGTTTGCCCAAAGGCGCGCTCGAAAGCGTGGTCTGGAAGTATCCCGGCAGGCTGCAATGGATATACGACGCGCACACCACTTGACACAAAGCCGACTACTGCGACGAACCCCACGCCGTTCATGTGCACGACGGCATGGTGATTTAGCGACCGGAGTTCGCTCAGCGATACGCTGACTCCTAAACCGTGCAAACCGTGCGTTTCGGCCAATTCCTTTAGGCGGAGCATGTCAATGCCTTTCGAGCCGGCCTCGCCCAAAATCTCTTCCGTCTTGTCGGGAGAAAGTTGAATCCCGAGTTCGCGCATAACCGCGAGCAGGGCCAACGGCCCACAGGCGATCTCACGAAGAAACATCTCCCGACGAATTTTTCGGTAGTCGGGAAGCTCGTAGTAACTGTCAGTCTCGGAATGCACACGCCCGCCGAATATCGGGCGCATAACCTCATCGAGTGAATCGGTTGAGGATTCGATTCGGCCATCCCTCAGGCGCAGAAATCTTGGGGATACGCCGAGCCAGCGCCGATCGCCCGCTAGGCGGCCATATACCCAGGAACTGGCGCTCGACGCTGGCACGGTTTCTTGCTTATAGGGTGAGATCTCGATCAAGGCGACCTGCGCCCCGTCATATTGGCCTACCATTTGATGCGCAATTGCCAGGTATTGTGGAAGCAGCTCCTGGCACCGCGGACATGAGTGGTGGTAGAGCATCACTAACCACTCTCCACGTTGCAACCGCGCGCCTACGTCGATGTGTTTCAGCAGAGGCAGGCGGTGGCCGACCCAGTTGTCCGGATGAAGCGTTATCGTCGCCACGTCGTCGGGAAATTCTCCCGCGTCATCTAGATGCGCCGCAGGCACCGCAAGGAAAACCGCGCCTGCCGACGCCGCAACGAGTAGAGGCCACGCGGCCAGCCGCCACTTCGGCGTCGCCCGAGCTGCCAATGACGGTTGTGCGCACCACAGGGAAATGACTGCTACAGAATCGACGGCTACCATATACCACGGTGGAATGCTCAGCGTCCCAAAGCAGCCGCATGAGGAAGCACCCGCCAAGCCGCGATCTAAGCTGACACCGAGAAAGACGAGGAAACAGC
The DNA here is from genome assembly GCA_022614915.1 of Gemmataceae bacterium. Taxonomy (GTDB): domain Bacteria; phylum Planctomycetota; class Planctomycetia; order Gemmatales; family Gemmataceae; genus JAKEFD01. The sequence goes on from JAKEHV010000550.1 coordinate 10,193, forward strand.
CGACGGCCAACCACCACGAAACGCGCGGCCAAAGTCCGACAATCATCCACGACCCAAAGAGAATCTCACCGAGGGCTGCAAGAATCGGCAGGTCATCGTTCCACGAAAGTACTGCGAAAGACCCGAGTGCGACAAGGTCGTAAGCCTTTAGCAGACCGGCTGACAAGAGAATAAGACCCAGGAGTCGGGAAACAACCGCAAATCCCACTTTCGTGCCCTCCAAGTACGACGGAGAAGCGGAGAAGCGGAGAAGCGGAGAAGCGGAGAAGCGGAGAACTCCTCCAAGCTGCGCACCTAAATAGACGAGCGATGAGAAAAAGCACGTGTACTCTAGCAGGGTTGGCAGCGATGTCAAGCGCGGTTTTCCAGAAAATCGGGAATTACGTTAGCCCTTACTTCGCCGAGCCGCCATCCTGCGTAGTTCGGCGATAAGAATTGCTTCGCGCCTACATCACCCTAGTTTGAGGGCCGCGGCAACCCGAAAACTCCCGTCCCTTGCAGCATGCCGATGCTGCGCCATGCGTTTGGCTAGGCATGCGGATGGTAAATGGTGGATGGTGGATGATGAGAAGTAATTGGCCCATCATTCACCATACACCATTCACTAATCACCACTCACCAATTACGTCACCGCACTCCGATTTGCCCCGTGCGGTAGGAGGCATCGGGGAAGCCGCGCTGGTCCAATTGCAGCGTCTCCAAGTCCAACAGAAGCTGGATGCGTTGTTGCTCGAAATTGATGTAACTTGCTACGAAGGCGTTGCGCGCATCCAGAAAGGTCTTGAGCGCTTGCAACAGGTTCAGCGTCGTGGTGTCGTTGGCATTGCGCTTTTCGCGCGGGCCGACCAATATCAGCCGGGCGCTTTCAAACTGGCGGGCGGCCGAGAGCAGTTGTTGCCGCGAGATTTCGAAGCCCAGGCGCAATCGCCGCAACTGGCGCAGGTCCTGGCGAATCTGGAACTCGACCTGGTCGGACAACTCCATGTAAGCGCGCCGCGCCTGTTGATAGGTGATCAGGCTGGCCCGGTAGGCGTTGCGTTCCGCCTGGCGGTTGAGCGGACCGTCGAAGCGCAGGCTCACGGCGTAACGGCTGGCCTGGGCGGAGAAGGCGAACGGGTTCTTGCCGTCGGGGTCGGTGCCGAGATTGGCCTCGGCAACAACGTTCACATCGGCGTGGAGCGCGTTGGCGGCGACTTTCACCTTGCGCCAGGCGTCGGTTACGAGCGCGCGGCGGTTTTGCAAATCGAGCCGGTTTTCTTTGGCGACGTCGAGCGCTTCGGTCTCGCGCACCTCCACTTCGGGCAGCTCGATGAGAAACGTGCGCGCTTGGGTTTGCAGCGTGATGACGGAATCGAGTTGCGCCAGCAGGTTTTTCACATCGAGCGTGAGCGCTTCCCACGCTTCTTTCCGGGTTTTTTCCGTGACGCCCTTCTTGTGCAGGTCAATCGCGTCCGCGATTTTCTTGAGGTCGGCTTCGATGTCCTTCGCCTGCTTGACTGATCCCGCGTAGCTCTCGCGGACCCGCGCGCGCTGCTCCGGATCGTCGCCGGGGCGCGGCGGCTTGTCCAACAGCTCACCCCATTTCCTGAGGTCGCCCGTGGCCTTGTCGAGCGCGTGCGGGACCTGGTCCGCGAACTTGCGCAATGTATCGAAGTTGGCCTCGAGCGCCTTCACTTCGGGCGGCTGGCCCAATTCCTTCAAACGCTCGCGCTGAAACGCTTCGAGATCTTCGCGCAGCTTCTCCGTGCCGGCATCGACAAACACGAATTGTTCGAGCAGCGAATCGTCGAGCGTGACCGGCAGGCGCGGCGGCACGCCCAGCCGCAGCTTGAACGAGTCCAAGGCGCTCTCGAGCGCGGCCTCGGCGTCGATGACCGAAAGCTTGGCCGACTGCATGCTTTGGAAGAACTGGTCGAATTCGACCGCCGAGACGCGGCCGCCGCGAAACAGCTCGCTGTAGAGGCGATAGCTTTCTTCCTGCCGCTTCAAGTTGGCTTCGTTGTTGCGGAGCGTTTGCAGGGCGAGCAAGAGGTCGAGGTAGCCGCCGTTTTGCACCGCGGTGTCCGCCCAGAACTTCTTGCGGAAGCGGGCAAAGTCGCGCACAGCGTAGAGCACGTTGCGCTCGAAACGGTCAATGGTCTCAGCGTGTGCTCGACTTTTGAACATCTAGGTATTGGAGTAATACGGGTTTTCTGCGGGCGCGAAATTGCTGACACATCATAGAACATGATGTGTCAGGAAATTAACTTGAATCGATGTCTAGACTTACGTCAAAAAGAGCGTCGAAAAATTGCTGACACATCTCTCATTTTGGGCATCATGTCAGTCATTTTTTCTAGTCCTTTGACGGCAGGAGTTTATGGCAAATAAATGACTGACACATTGCTGACACGAGTTGGCGAAGATTCAGGTTCGGCAGAAGGTGGGTAGCAAAACACTACAGCCGTTGACGGACCAGCCGTTCCAATTCGGCGAGCGTGGTTGCGTCGGGCTGGCCTTCGTGCCGCCAGAGGACCCAGCCGTTTTCATCGACGAGGACGAGCGTGGGCACAAAGCGGATCGCGAATTGACTGCGTGTGGGACAGGCGGCGCTGGTGGAGAGGAGTTGGCGATAATTGGTTTGCAGTTTCTGGCACAGCGAAGCGACGTGGACGCTCTGCTCTTGGGGACTGCCGCCATTTTCCAGAGCAACGCCGACGACTTCCAGCTTAGGGCCGATGCGCGCTTGCAATTGCGCTAAGAGTGGCATGGTTTCGCGGCACGGAATGCAGTTGGTGCTCCAGAAATCCAGAAGCACAAGTTTGCCCCGGCGGTGGACGCGAAACTCCCAGCCCTCGCCGTTGACGTCGTTCAAGGCGAGGTTGATGAGCCGCTTGCCGACGAGCACGCACGAGGGCACGCGCGTCGGCCCGGCGGCATCGAGTTTGGTCTGCGGAAATGCCGGCGGCGCGACCGGCCCAAAACTTGGAGTTTCCGTCGCGGGCTTGGGATTTGGGATTTGCAGCGTCGGCGGCGTCAGCTTCGGCTTGGGATTGGGAATGTCCAGAAGCGGCGGCCATTGTCCGCTCTTCTCTGACGCGATGCCGGGCACCCAGCCTCCTTCACTCCCTGTCCCTTTGCCTCCCGGCGCGACCGGAGGCTGAAGCGGGGGCGGCACGCTCAAAGGCGGCGCGCTCAAGGGCGGCGCTTGCGGTTCGGCCAGCGCGCTTCCGGGAGTTCCCAGTGTCGGCACGTTCTTGTTCGCGGCCGTGCCGTGTTCATTGTTCTTATTCACATTCGGCGCGGATGGGACTTCGGGCGTCGTACCACCGACGAACTCTTCCTTCACTTGAATCAGCACGCGGATATTGGGCGCGGTGGCATAACTGATGCCCGCAAGCATCTTCTCGCCCGCTTTGGAGCGCGCCAAGAGCTTGTATTGCTTCCCAGTTTGCAATCCCTGGATCGTGAAATAGCCTTCCGGCGTGACTGCCACGTCGGTCTCGGCGGGGTTGTCCTTGGAATCAACGCTCACCAAACGGATGAAAGTGTTGGCGGGGGGCCGGCTGTGGCCGTCGATGACGCGTCCGGCCAGGATGGCGCCGGGATTGGTGCGCGACGCAGTCGCGTTGCTTTGGAGCAGAGGATCGCCGCTGGCAGGGAACTTCGCCGGCGCAACGCCGGCCGATCCAAGAATAGGACTTGTCGAACCGGTATTCTGGTTTTGGAACAGCGCGCAGCCCGGCAGCGCCACTGCGAATGCAACGACCGCCAAATAGCCTGCTCTGTTGCGCACCATGCGCCCCCCCGCGAAAGCGCTGTTGTTACTTATCGGGTCGCCGGAACCCCTTCCTTGAGAAAAATCGGATCGTTGCGAAAAGTCTCTCAAGATTGTCTTGCCTAGATTGATTGGTAGGACAGTTCGCACCAGACAGACACAGAGAGCACAGAGAAAACGGATTGGCAAAACGTTTGGAACGGAACCGGCAATTACCGGTCTCCTTTTCTTTTGTTTTCTCTTCTCTGTGCCCTCTGTGTCTCTGTGGTGAATCAACACGGGTCCTACTTTAGAAAATTCTTCCCGTTGCCGGCAGGAAAGCAAGGAATTCGCCATGACTTTAGCGGCGGGTTGGCTGCGGGTGCGCGGCGCACGCACGCACAACCTGCAGAGTTTCAACCTCGAACTCCCCCTAGGCCGGCTTATCGTCGTCTCCGGTCTAAGCGGCTCGGGCAAAAGCTCCCTGGCCTTCGACACACTGCACGCCGAGGGTCAACGCCGCTTTCTGCAAACCTTGCCCGGTGACGCCCGCGCTCTTTTCGAGAAATTGCCGTCGCCCGACGTGGATTCTGTCGAGGGCCTGCCGCCCACCTTGTGCGTCGCGCAGCACTCCGCTCCACCCCGGCCGCGCAGCACCTTGGCGACTGTCACGGAAATTCACGATCACCTGCGCTTGCTTTGGGCCCGGCTGGGCACGCCCAATTGCGTCCGCTGCGGCGCCTTGGTCCGCAAACACACCGTCAGCGACATCGTCCGCGAAACCCTCAAGCGCGGCGAAGGCTGCAAGCTTTACCTGCTCGCTCCCC
>JAKEHV010000551.1 GCA_022614915.1 Gemmataceae bacterium
TGTGGTTCGTTCCCTCGCTCGCGCGTCGGGCTAGTGTCACTGTGGTTCGTTCCCTCGCTCGCGCGTCGGACTAGTGTCTCTGCTAATCCCGCAATGATTTCCCGGTCAAATTCAAGAATACGCGCTCCAAGTTCGGCTTGAGCAGCCGGAAGCTGGAAAATTTCAGCCCCATTTGCGCCAACCGCGCCGGCTCTTCCTGTGGCGCCTCGCTGTCAAAACGCAAGACTTTTCCCTCAAGCTGGCCGGGCAATGTCGTTGTGTCCCCGGGCAGTTCGTCCAACTCGATTTCGACCGCTGGGACACCGCCGTGCTGGGCCACAAGATTCGGCACCGTGTCAAGTGCCAGGATTTTGCCGTTGTCGACGATGGCGACGCGCTTGCAAAGCCGTTCGGCCTCTTCCATGTAATGAGTGGTATAGAGGATCGTGCGTCCTTGGCGGGCGAGGTCTTCGATGGTTTCGAACAGAAAATTGCGCGACTGCGGATCGACGCCGACGGTCGGCTCATCGAGGAAAACGACGGCGGGATCGTGCACCAACGCGCAGGCCAGGTTGAGACGCCGCTTCATGCCGCTCGAATACGTGCCGACGCGATCGTGTTTGCGTTCGGTCAGGCGCGCCAGGTTCAAGGCGACGTCGACGCGCTGCCGCAGGCGCGGGCCAAGTAAGCCGTACAGTTTGCCGAAGAAGCTCAGGTTTTCCTCGGCGCTCAACATTTCATAAAGCGACAGCGCTTGCGGGGCCAGACCGATGTGCCGCCGCACCTGGGGCTGCGTCGGATCCGTTTCACCATTGATATGGATGACGCCGGCGTCGGGCTGCAGCACCCCGGTCAGCATGAGGATCGCGGTCGTCTTGCCGGCGCCGTTGGGGCCAAGCAGGCCAAACGTCTCTCCTTGCGGCACGTCAAAGGAAACGCCCGCTACGGCCTGAAGGCTGTCGAACGCTTTGCGCAGGTCGTGGACGTGGATCATAAGGTGGCCTTTGCCGTTCTATTCGTCAGCGTCGGAAAGCCATTTGAGCGGTGGTTGGTGAAGGCAGGACGCTACGAACGCACGGTCCCTGCCTTGACGATGCCGCCTTGCATGACGGTGATAATCCTCGAGCGGTCTTCCAGAATGCTGATGTCCGCGAGCACGTCGCCGTCGACCACCAGTACATCCGCCAACTTGCCGGGTTCGAGCGTGCCGATTTCTTTCTCTTGGCCGAGTATCTCCGCGCCGGTTTTGGTCGCGCAGGTGATCGTGTCCAGTGGCGAAAAGCCGACGTGTTTGACGAAGAAGGTCAACTCTTTGGCATAGGTGCCGTGCGGATTCCAGGCGAAACCGTAGTCGCCGCCCATGCCGAGCCGGCCGCCGGCTTTGAGGATCATGCGCGCGCTTTCCGCGCCGCCTTCGAGCGTCTCCTTGTGGCCGTCCACCACGCGCTGCGACATGCCGATTGCTGGCCCGTGCACGATGCTGGCGTATTCGAACTGCAGCGCGGGCACGACAGCCGTGTTGCGCTCGAGCAAAAGGTCGAGCGCTTCCTTGTCCATGAAGGTGCCGTGTTCGAGCGTGTCGTAGCCGGCGCGCAGGGCGTTTTTGATCCCCGCGGTGGCCCGGCAATGCCCCGTCACCTTGAGGTTGTGGTTGTGCGCAGTTGCCACGCAGGCGTGCATCTCTTCGAACGTCATGCACAGCGTGTGATGGTCGTTAGTGTCGGGAGCGGCGGCGTCTCCGGTTGGATACGTCTTCACCCATTCGACGCCGTCTTTGACCAGTTTGCGAACGGCGGCGCGGGCCTCGTCGGGGCCGTTGATTAAGAGCACCAGGCCCTCCATGCCGATCTTGCGATAGTCCGGATTCCAATCCATGAGTCCGCCGACGCCGCAGATTTCCCGGCCGCTGGCCGCCAAGCGCGGGCCCAGCGCGATGTCGCTGTCGATGGCCCGCTTCAGCCAAACGTCGATGTTGAACAAGCTGCCGCCTGAGCGCGCCGCCGTGTAACCGCACTCAAGGGCCAGGCGGGCGTTGGCGGCGGCTAAGAGCGTGACGTATTCGACCGGATATTTGATGTCGAGGTCTTCGAGGGCGGCGACGTTGAAATAGGTGGGATGAAAGTGCGCCTCGATAAGGCCCGGCATGATCGTGCCGCCGCGCGCGTCGATCCAGGCGGTCCCCTCGCCCTCTGGGAGAGGGGTTGGGGGTGAGGGCGCTCCTGCGACCGGCCCGGCGTAGTCGATCTTGCCCTCCCGGATGACGAGCGCCGCATCGCGAATAGGCGCGGCGCCGGTTCCGGTGACGAGTTGCCCGTTGCGAATGACGGTGACGCCTTGTGCGAGTTTCATGAGTGTGGACCTCGAAGTTCGCGCCTTCCAACGTAGCCGAATCGGCGGGATATGCAAGTGAGCGATGAGTCGTTCGATTCAAACCACGGCCCGCAGTTGCGCGACTAGCTTCGACACGCACAATTGATTCAGGCTGACGCCTTCGGCCTTCGCTTCTGCCAAAAGAGCGGCGTGCACCGTGCGCGGCAAGCGAACGCTGATAGCGCCGTTGGCGGAAGCGGTCAGGTCCATGAATCCCTTGATCGATGGCGACGGCAGGCCGTCCATCAAAGCAAGAATGCGTTTGTATTCCTTTGTTTTGCAAAATGCAGTTCGTTCGCGCTCGGTCGCGAACGATTCGGTCGCAGCGCCTCCCAATCCGAACAAGGCATTGCTCAATTCGACCCAGTCTTTCGCTTTCTGGGAGCACTGTTCTGCAAACTCGAGAACTTTGCGCGCTTTGGCTATGATCCTGTTGCTCACCAATGCCTTTTTCATGGCCGCCATGTCGTCTCCTTGTGGACGAGAATTCAAGCTACGTAACTATTTGATTCTGAGAATTTGCACGCCATCATACCCCGCCACTTCGAAGTACATCGCTCGTTGACGTAGCTTTCGACCGAGCCGCCTCACGGCGGTGATCGCCTCGAACAGGCGGCTGCGCTCGCATTCGATGTGCAACTTCAAGCATACATCTGTAAACTCTTGCCCATCCTCGTCGATCCAGTGCCCAGTCACAAAGCCGTCCTCCGTCATTCCGCGAAACGGCCGCCAAAGCGCATACACGAGGCGTTGAAGGTACGAGGACTTGATCGGCGTGCCGTCATTTCGCGTCGTTGGAATCAGCGTCGTGAACTTCATCAATCTACCTCCCAACTGAAGCTCACGCCACTGTAGGTGGATGCTAGCATATATGCTTACAACCGGCAAGTCAGACTCGTTACTTCCGCGCGAACACAAGCGCCAGTCCGTTCGCGTAAACCGTCCGAAAACGCGCATCGTGCTTCAGCAACTCCGCCAACGGCGCTATGCGGCGCAGCACCACAATGCCAGCTGCACCTAGGTCAGGGTTTTGGTGCCAACCGGGCCTTCCCGCCTCCGCGTCCATGAAGCGCTTGACGCGCGCCCCGCCGTGAAGCTGGGCCCGGCCATCGATGCCGACCTGGTACGCAGGCAAACGCCATAGTAGATAGCCGCCCCAATCAATGGCGTTGAAGATGGGGCCAGGCGGCCGCTGTTTCTCGATCCAGTCGGCGGCGGCCATGGGGAAGTAGAGGGCTTGGTCGTCGCGCAACCGGCTTTCATTGATGCGATACAGGCCGAGCCAGACCAAGAACGCGGCAGCGGCAGCGACACCGATCGCGAGCAGCTCGCGCCATGGCGGCGCTCCGCTTCCTGACGGGCGCGGCTCTGACGGTGTTGGCCCGCCAAGTACGGCGCAGGCTGCGAGCACGACCAGCCAAAGGTCATGACGCGAATGAAAGGAAAAGTAACAACCCGCCGCCAGAATCAAAAAGTCGAAGCTCGTAGGACAGGTTTTCAACCTGTCCGCATAGCGCAAACCCAGCGCGAACGCGGCAGCCAACACCAGTGCCAGCACGGCCCAGTCCCATACCATGCGAAAGCGCAGCGATTTCAATTCTTCGAAAAGGACATAGATTTCTTGCAGCCGGGCATAGGAGAAGACGACTTCGTAAATGCGCCAACCATACGGATTGACGAAGGTCGCGGCGAAACACGCCACACCCAGAATGCAAAGCCGCCGCCAACCTCTAGATGAAAGTGACTTGGCTGATTCGCCGGCATGCTGCCAACCGAGGAGCTTGTCCAGAATCGGCGCCGCGCCCGCTAGCCCGAGCATGAGCAGACCGAATACAAACTGCACATGGAGATTCGCCCAAACCGCATACATTATCGGCAACAGCCAAATTCGCCAGTCGGCCTCGCCGTCGCGCAGTTTCAGGATCGCGCGCAACGTCCCAATGCTGAAGAGCACCGTGAACAACATCGGGCGCTCCGCGACCAGAACAGGCACCAGCGCGATGGCAGCCAGCGCGACTGTGCCGGCCCGAGCCAGGAATTCGTGTTTTCGCACCAGTCCAAAGAGCGACGCCACGATGATCAAGCCGAACAGCGTCCGGTACAGCCAGATTCCGAACCAGCCAAGCGTTTGCTGCAAACCGTAGACAAAGACGCCGTACAGCCAGCTATAAGCGATCCAGGCTTGTTCGTGTCCGACGGTCGAAAACTCATCGTGGTCCGGCACTTGACCATGCTCGACGACCCATTGGCCAGTGCGCAGGTGCCAGCCGGTGTCATGTTCCCAAAGCGGGATGTCGGCGACGAACAGCGGAATGGAAAACAGCGCGAACCAAACTGTCAGGCGAAGCGGTAGACTGGCGGGCGTGGTCGATGTCATTTCGTCAAGTCCGTGGGGCGAACATTCTTGTTTGCCCGCCTTCGCAGTGGTTTTTATGGGCAAACTGGAATCTTCGCCCCACGTTCATTCATCGACTAGCTTCCAGAAAAAGTCTTCTGAACTATGAAACTTTCAGCTCTTCGGTTGCGACTTTGACGTCTTCCGGGCTGGCTGCGGCTAACGGCAAGACAACCGTGAATGTCGTCCCGACCCCTAATTGGCTGACGACGTCGATCCGGCCTTCGAGCGCGGCAACCACCGCCTGGCAAATCGCCAGCCCCAGGCCGTTGCCGCCCGCGCTCCACTCGCGCGTCCGCGACTTGTCCACGCGATAGAAGCGCTCGAATACGCGCGGCACCTCCTCCTCGGGAATGCCGATGCCAGTGTCGGCGACGCGCAACAGCGACTGCTTCGCTTCCCTTTGCGAAATCAGCTCCACTTCGATGCGGCCGCCCGGCGGCGTAAACTTAGTAGCGTTGTCGATCAAGTTGCGGACCACCTGCCGCAAGTGATATTCTTCGCCGCGCACAGACACCGGCGGTGCAGCGACCAGCTTCAAGTTCACAGACAGCGCTTCGGCGACCGGCTCGAACATGTCCACCGCCTCAAGCACAATCTTGTCGAGGCGGGCCGTTTGATTCAACAGCGCCAGCCGCCCCGCGTCCCCTTCCGCCAACAGCATCAATTGATTGAGCAGATTGGTCAACCGGTTGCACTCCTCGGCCACGTCGGTCAACAACGCGGAATACTCGTCGGGGGTGCGCAGGCGGTCGAGCGCGACATCCACGGAGCTGCGGATGGCGGCCAAGGGCGAGCGCAACTCGTGGGCGGCGTTGGCGATGAAGTCGCGGTTGCTCTCTATGTATGCGGCAATGCGGTCCAGCATGCCGTTGATGGTTTTTGACAACTGATCCAGCTCGTCGCCGGTGCCGCGCATGGGCAAGCGCTCTTTCAGGTTTTTCGGTTGCAAGCGGCCTGTGGTTTCAATGATCCAGGACAGCGGCCGCATGGCCCGTCGATACAGCAAGTAGCCGCCGATGGGCGCCAACACCAGGATGGAGACGCCCGCCAACACCATGACGCGATTAACAAGGGCAATGTCTTCTTCGACCTCGCCAAAATCCTCACGCTGGTTCTTGTGGAATTCGTTCAAAAGCGCGCCGCGCACAACCGTGCTGACAATGATCATGGTGACGGCGACGATCAGAAACACCATGAGCGTCACCCACAGCGTCAGGCGGAAACGCAGCGAGTGGACCAGGTCGCTAATTCGCGCGAAGGGCATAGCCGCGGCCCCGCACCGTGTGGATGAGGGTCTCCTTGGCGCCGCGCTGCAGTTTGCCGCGCAGGCGATTGATGTGCACTTCGATGACGTTGGTGGTGCCTTCCCAATCCGATTCCCACAGGCTTTCGCATAGCATCTTGCGGGTTACGACCTGGCCGGCATGGCGCATCAGCATTTCGAAAATGCTGAACTCGGTCGGCGTGAGATCGACCTCCACTCCGCCGTGAGTCACGCGCCGCGTGGCGAGGTCCAGGATCAGCTCGCCGACTTGCAACACGGCGGCCGGCTTCATCGTGCTGCGGCGGTGAATGGCGTCGATGCGGGCCAACAGCTCTGCCATCGCGAACGGCTTCACCAGATAATCGTCGGCCCCCGCGGTCAGCCCCTTGACCCGATCCTCGACCGAGCCGAGCGCGGTCAGCACCAACACCGGCGTCTTGACGCCCTCACGACGAATCTTGGCTAAGAGTACTAGGCCGGGATCGCCCGGAATTAAGAGGTCCAGCACAATGACGTCGTAGCGCTGCGTAAGGGCCTGCTCCAAGCCGTTCGCGCTGTCCTTGACCCAGATGCAGTCGTGACCGGCCTCGGAAATGCCCTGTTGCGCGGCTTTGCCGATGACCGGGTCGTCTTCAATTACGAGGACTTCCATGGAGGGCTCGAATTCGCTGAAACGAACTGCTTTATTCTATCGCATTCCTTCGCTCCACAAGCAAGTGGACACCCCGCCTATTCGAACTAGTCCGTAGTAGTTACTAACCGAGTGCTACTCTTCAAATTGGGAAAAAGTGAAAAGTACGTGGAAAAACTCTAACTCTCTGCAAACACTTGACTTGCCGCAATGTTTAGGCCCCCACTTTTCAAATTGGTGAATAGGAGGAAGAGTGAAAAGTGGCTCTCGCATGTTCTGTGGCAAGCCCCCCATCGCAAAGCTCATGTCTGCGGGGCAGTCTTTTCCAGCCCCGCAAGAATTTGCCGGATGGCGCCCAGGTGATACGCCGTGTGAGCCGCGCTCGAAAGAGCGCCGGCGGCGGTAAGGTCGTTCCACTCGGTGCGGGCCCCGACATGCTTTCGCCAGGATTCCACTTCGCGACGCAGGTTGTCGCGCAGCTTCCGCCATTGCTCGGCGTTCACCGTACCGCGTTGCCAACTGGCGTTCCAGTCGGCGCCCGCGAATGGATTCGCCTCGCCCGCGGCCCAGCGGTTCATAAGCGTGAGGCCATAGTGAACGTGATCGACGTGCGCGGCAATTGTCGTCTTGCCCGGCATCGGCCGCGTCGAGGCCGCGTCGGCCCCGATCGAGTCCAACTGGCGCAACAGGCCGGGATCGCCCGGGTTGAGCAAGAAGGCTTCGCGGCCGGGCGGACCGTCGAAGATCTCGATCAATAGCTGGGAGAGGGCCCGCTGAAAGATGCTGTCGTTGGCGTTCATTCGTTTCTCCTTTCGCAGAAACACTATGCTGGCTGTCGGCGAAGGTCCAGGAGTACGTTACAAAAACTTCGCGACAAACACAAAGGCGCGGTACGATGCGGTCCTCCTTGATTCGCGTGAGGAGACTTGCCATGTTGACCTTGGCGATGCTGCTTGGCATCTTAGTTGGAAGTCTGCTCGTTTCGGCCGGCATCTTGTGGGTTTGCGCGCGTTTGGTGCGCGCGGGCAAGCCCACCTTCAAGCGCGCCGTGGCCTGCGTCGTCGTCCTTGCCGTGTTCGGAATCGCTTTTCAGGTGCTGGCCGCCGCCGTTTTCGGCCAACCTGCTGCATCAGGCTTGGTCATCGCCGCAGTCGATATTGTGATCGCGTTGCTGCTGATTTGGGTCATCTTCGCCCGAATGTTCCAAATCACTTTCGCCCGAGCCATGTTGCTTTCGCTGCCGTATCTTGTCGCCAGCGTTGCCTTTAGTTTTGGACTGATCTACTTGCTCACGCGGTATTGCTTTACCGCGTACATCATCCCGACCAATGCCATGGCGCCGACCTTGATTGGTTGGCACCACGAAACGACGTGTCCGCACTGCAGTGGAGTCGCCATCATCTCCGGCCGTCCCCCGGACGACGAATTCGCTCAGCTCGAGCGCTTCGATCCCCTGCCGAAGCCCGGCATCTGCACGAATTGCCGCAAGATCAGCGAATTCAAGCATTGGCCGCCGGAATTGCATGGGCCGATGCGGATCATCTGCAATCTCCAGATGCAGCCACAGCGCGGCGATGTCACGGTCTTTCGCTATCCACCTCAGCCGGAAACGCTCTATGTCAAGCGCCTGATCGGTTTGCCCGGCGAGAAGATCGAGATCAAGGACGACGCCGTCTGGATCAACGGAACGAAGTGGACGCCGCCGCCGGAACTCGTCGGCTTGGCGTATTATTCCGATCCGGTGGACCGCGAGCGCGAGCCGCGCTCGTGGGAACTCGGGCCGGACGAGTTTTTTGTGCTTGGCGATTTCACCACTAATTCGAGCGACAGCCGCGCTTGGGGATTTGTGCCGCGGGCCAATCTGGTCGGCGTGGCCACGGTGATCTATTTGCCGCCGTCGGGATGGCGGGTGCTGCGCTAATCGGGTCTTGCGTTCAAAGTATGTCGCCAAACAGTGCCGCCCCAGCCACGTCCACCGGGTCCGGCTTCCCTCGTTCCGAATGCCACGCTTGTGCGTTATACACCACCCATGAGCGCAACGGACAATCCTGGATCGGTCGGGGACATCCACCGCGTGCTCCCCCCGGATGCTCCCGGACTTGTCGCCGTGCTCAACAACCGAGCCGATTTTGATCGGGCCGAAGCCGAGCATTGGTACCGAATTCCGGTCCAGTCAGCGCCCGACGACCTGCGCAAGATTCGCTGGGTGGCGTTCTATCTGACAAAAGTTTTCGGACGCGAGAAGTGGTCTGTGCGACACTGGGCGAAGGTGCGCAAGATCACCAAGGCAAGACGGGTGGAATTGTTGCCTCAGCAAGAGCGCCATCCCCGAGCCCAGAACCTCTACTACCGCCTGGAACTCGGCGCGCTGCAAACTCGGCCCGAGCCGATCCTCAGCAGACGCCGCCGACTCATCGTGTTCATTCCGTCCATTTGGAAGAAGTTCACCACAGCCCTGGAAATCAACGACCTTGTGCACGGCAGCCCGCTGGAGGATCGCCTCTGGGCGGCTTTCAAACAAGTGGAGATCGAAGCCGAACGGCAATGGTGGGAATTCGATAGGAAAACGCGCTATTGCCTCGACTTCGCACTCTTCTGTCCCGAGCGCAACATCGACGTGGAGTGCGACGGCGACACCTGGCACATCAAGCCCGAAGCCGCCGCTCATGACAATGCTCGCAATAACTTCATGGAACAGCGCGGCTGGCACGTGCTGCGCTTCAA
>JAKEHV010000090.1 GCA_022614915.1 Gemmataceae bacterium
AACTGCGTGTCCACGTTCTCGACGACCGTGAACAGGCCGAGATACTCCTTGTCATACTTTCCGGGGACGGTGAGCGTAACCTCCGCAAACGCAGTCCGCGGCGCCGGAACTCCGGCGGCTCGGAACAGGGAGTACGCCAGCGCCTCGCGGGCCTTCGAAGGGTCGAGCGGCATTGCGTGAAGTTGGATCGCCGACAACCCGTGAAACTGCTGGTCGCCGAACTTGTCGAACGCGATTTTCAATGGGCGCTTCAAACCGCGCGTGGAGGCAAAATAGGTGATATCGCCGGCATAGCGTACACCGACCTTCTTGAGGGTCATGCCATCCGCGCTGAAGTCGCCTTCCACCCACGGGAAGTCCGTGCCGAAAAGGTTCTTCTCGCTGTCGCGTTGCTTGTCGTTCTTCTTCACTTGCTTTTTGGGAGGCGGGCCGCCTGGGAAGCCGAACCCGCCGGCCGCAGACTGCATGGCGTCATATTCCGTCGCCGAGATTTCGAGATGGACAGTCCATATCTTCGTAAGGCCGAACGGCGTCTTTTCGTCGTTCACAGTCCGCTTGGCCTGGCTCGAAGCAAGAGGCGCCTCGTGTCCCGCATTCGCAAATAGAATGGCGGCAGTCACGAACCCGCAACTCAAGATGGAAGCCTGGAATCGACAACACATTGGAGCACCTCGTGTATTGGCCGCAGCGAGATCGGTCATCGTGTTAGGTCGAAGCTCTGAAGTGCTACGCGACAAAAACGAGATCAAGTGAGAGCAAATTAGACAAGTTGACGAGGCACGACCACATGGAATGACATTCTCATACCGATTTCACATTTGAGGAGTTGCGGAAAAAATGGCGGGAGTGTATGGGAATCGAACCCACTGAGAGCTTTGTTCAAACCCTCCACTGGTTTTGAAGACCAGGGCCCCCACCAGAGGTGCAAACACTCCCGGAATGAACTATTCTCCGCGCCGGCCGCGACTTTTTCAAGGTCCAGCCATACAGGCCGGACCGCGTTCCCAATAAACTAACGACGATTCTACCTTGCAAGGAGCAGCCATGAAAGCAGTCGAGCTGCGCGGATTCGGCCTGGAGAATCTGGCTGTTGCGGAGCGGCCTGCGCCCAAGCCGGGCGTCGGTCAGGTTCTTCTTAAGATGCGCGCCTGGTCGCTGAATTTCCGCGACCTGATGGTGGTAAAGGGACTATATAACCCGAAACTGAAATTCCCATTCGTGCCTCTATCCGACGGCGTGGGCGAAGTCGCTGAGGTGGGCGCCGGCGTCACGCGTGTGAAGCCGGGCCAGCGCGTCGCGGGCACGTTCATGCAGGGTTGGATCGGGGGCGACTTGACCGAGGCCAAAGCGAAGACCGGTCTGGGCGGCGGCCCCGAGGGCGTGCTCGCCGAAGAGGTCGTGCTCGACGCGGACGGCGTCACAACCGTTCCGGAACATCTAACGGACGAAGAAGCGGCTACTTTGCCCTGCGCCGCGCTCACGGCCTGGAACGCGCTCGTCACGCACGGCAACATCAAAGCCGGCGACAGCGTGTTGGTCCAGGGCACGGGGGGCGTTTCGCTGTTCGCGCTGCAATTCGCCCGCTTGCACGGCGCTAATGTCATTGCCACTTCCAGCAGCGATCAAAAGCTGGAGCGCGTCAAGTCGCTCGGCGCCGCGGACCTGATCAATTACAAGCAAGAGCCGGAGTGGGGCGAGAAAGCGCGAGCGCTCACCGGACAGGGCGTCGATCATGTCGTCGAAGTCGGCGGGGCTGGCACGCTGGCGCAATCGCTGCGCGGCGTACGAGTGGGCGGAACGATCAGCCTCATCGGCGTCTTAAGCGGCGTCGGCCAGGCCAATCCGCTGCCGATTCTCATGAAGCAGATCCGCGTGCAAGGCATCTTCGTCGGCAGCCGCGACATGTTCGAAGCCATGAACCGCGCCGTCGCTCTGCACCGCCTGCGGCCCGTCGTGGATCGTGTCTTTGGCTTTTCCGAAATCCGCCTCGCGCTCGAACATATGGAAAAGGGCGCTCATTTCGGCAAGATCTGTCTTCGTCGTGACTCCTGACCCTTAGTTTCTCGATCAAAAAGGCGCACAGCGCATCGTGCGCTGTGCCCGGGAAGGATGCTGGCAGTCTTGTGGGCGTCACCGCGCGGTAACACCACTGGCCGCTGGCATGGTGAGCGTGATCTCCCGCTCCTGCCCCGGTTGGACGAAGACCCGCTCGCTTACGCGAATCGGTCTGCCGTCGCGCACGACTTGGGCTTCCAATGTGTAATAGTACTGGGAGCCGGGGACCAGGGGAGGCGAGCTGAAAACGCGTCGCTCCGAAGTCGCGGTGGTTGGGGACCCGTCGATCTTGAGCGTAGCGTCGGCGGGAAGGTGAACGATGAGCGTCGCCCGCGTCTCGTTGCCGACACTGGGCGGAGTTTCCTTCGCACCCGGAGTATTCTTTTTCGGCATGACTTTGGGGCCGTTGGACGGCACAGTGCCTGCCCCGCCGCCGCCGCAGCAGGCGCCGCCGGCGCAGCCGTGGCAGCCGACCCGGCCACTGCACCAGTTGCCGCCAAAACAGCCGCCTGAACATCCGAAGCGGCCGCGCATTCCAAAGCAGCCGCCGCCCCCAAAGCAACCGCTGCAGCGGCCGCCGCCGTGGCAGCCGCTGGCATAACAGCCGTTGCAGCCACCGCCGCAGCCCAAACGACCACCCAACGTGGGCGCGTCTCCGCCGCCACTGATGGCCATCATCAACACGACGCTGTACATGGTGTGTCCCTTCTGTGAGAGGCCGATAGAGAAATAGTTGAACCAGGGTACGCCCGGTGGGGAGCATATGATATGCCAATTCGTTGGGCAAGCGTGCGCCTGGGAAAGATGGATATGACCGGGCAAACGGCGAAGATTCTGCTCGCGTGGCGAGGCGTCACATTGATAATGCGCATTGTCCTGCTCAGCACTGAGCAAACAACTGCACACTCTTGATTGACACGTTACTTGGGCTCGCAGCGGCAAAAGAACAAGGCGACCAAATCAATGCGAGAAACGGGCCGCGCGGCGCGCTCTTTCGGGTCCTCTGGAAAGTCCGTGAAATAGCTTTGGTGCTCGCGGCAAAACTGCTCGACCTGGCCGCGGAACGATTCCACCAGATGCTTGTGCTCGGGCAATGCCGCCAGATTGATTTGATCGCGCGGGTCGGCTTCGAAGTCATAAATCTCTTCGCTGCCATCCTTGCCGTAGCGGATGTAATGCTTGCCGTCCTGGAAGAACGACAGGATCCATCCGGACGCAGTCGGAGAGCGGCCTTGGTCTGGACGCGCATACTGCGGCGGAATCGCGAGCGCGACCTGGAACAGCGGCGAGTCCTTTTGGTCCTTGTATCGCGCATCCCA
>JAKEHV010000552.1 GCA_022614915.1 Gemmataceae bacterium
GCTGGTTGAAGCCCGCCGCGCCCTTGAGCATGACGCAATTCTGCACACGCAAGTCGCGCAGAAGCCCGGAGCTTCCGTTTCTGAGCCAGAGTTCCATGCGCACCGAATTCGTATGCGGCTCGGCTTTTGCGCCAAAGGACACTCCGTTGGGCAGCTTGCGTTCGATGGTCAGGCTGCCGTTGGTCGCGCGTGTCCATTCCAAAGGGTCGAGTGAAACGCCCTGTTTGCTCCAGAGCGTCGGGATGTGTGTGTGCGCCAGATAGATCAAGCCATGCTGGGACCAGATCGCTTCCGGCACATCGATCACAACGTAGCTCGCATCGTCCCACGGCGTGAAGACACTGATTTTCGTCTCGCGTTGTGGATTGATCGCTCCTTCCAGAAAGCCGATCCGCGGATGCCGTCCGCCGGGGTAAGGCAACATTCGGACCTTGCCTTTGGTTGCAAGCACCGGCCGAGTTTCTGGTGTGATTCCAAAACGCTGCTGCGCGCGCTCTACTTCTTCGGGCGGCAAACCGGTCGCGGCGGAGACTTCGTCCACCGAGAAACGGTGATGCCACACCATGTTCTCCAGCCAGAAACGAAGTTCACCATCATCGCGCGGGCGGCGTGAATTGAGGTCATTGGCCGCAGCGAAACAGCACCACAGGCCAAGGCCCAACGCCGCCGCCAGCCTCATGGTTTGCTGTCGGGCGTGACGCGCGCGGCGGTCGAGAGCCTGTAATCGTGTCCCGTCGGCGAAGTCAAAATCAACTCGCCCATGTAGGCGCGGTATCCCCTGGCTGGTTTTTCCACTCGGGCCTCGGCCTGGCTGCTGCCGGATTTCACATCCAGATCGCGGCTCGACCAGCGGTCATTGCGAAAATCGCGATCGGTCGAATCGGCGGTCCACAAGCGCGCCAATTTGGCTTTGTGGTTCGACGACATCGAGAGCGTTACTTCCGCCTCACCATCGGCCTTCCAGTTGACTTTCGGCAACGGCTGTTTGTCCGCAATCATTTGCACAAACGCCGCCAGCGTCTCGGTGGCTTCCTTGCCGCCGCCAAGGTCGTGCCCCGCGTTGGGCGTCTGGAAGATCAGCTTCGGTTCGGGTAAATCGTCCCAGTAGTGGCGCAAGGAATCGACGGTCCAGTACCGATCATTCGTGCCGAGCAGCAAAAGCTTCGGAATATTGTACCGAGTTCGATATGCGTAAGGATCGACCCATTCGCGCAGCCGGATCATGTCCGGGTCGTCCATCTTGCCCACGAGCCCGAGGTCCGTGTAATCGTGAATCTGCTCGCTCTGTTTGCCATAGACCTTCTCCGCCCAATCGGTCTGCGCCTTCATGTTCAGCATGTCGATGACCATCGGTGCCATGCCTTTGACGCGAGGATCAACCGCCGCCGAGAGCCATGTCGTCCAGCCGCGCTTTGACGCGCCCGCAGTTACAAACCCTTTCACTTCCTCCTTGTGCTCTTTCCTCGCGTATTCCTGCACGGCATCCATCGCTTTGACGGCGCTCTTGGCCATAGGAAAGAGCAGCGGCCACGTTTCGTCTTTCGTTTTCAGATATTGATCGAACGTATAAGCAATCAGCGCGTCCTCCTTTTTGCCGCCATAAAGCGCCTGGTTCGGCACTTTGGTGACCACGGCCGCCATGCATCCGGCCCGCTCGGCTACCGCCTTCAGGATCGGAAGTGTTTTCGATCCGCTGCCGTCCCCTGTGATGAACAAAAAAGCGAATTCAGGGTTGCGCATTTTCGCCGGCCGCGCGATCTGCAAGGTGTGCGTCCAAACCGAGTCGCGCCACTTTTGCGAAACCAGTTCAAGGCGCGTGACAGTCAGGCCTTCAAAATTGGTCTTTCCGATCTGCTTCCACGAGAAATGCTGATCCGTACGGTAAACGTAGTTCGAGAGCGCATCCGATGCGTGGGTGCGCAGGCCCATCGCGGTCAGGCAAATCGTCAACGTGCAAAGATACTTCATTCCCAGGCTTATGTTCTTCATCCACCTAACGAATCCACCAAAGCTTGCCCGCGTCAAGGTTGATGTGCGGGCCTTCCTGGAGTATCCCAATGGTATGACGGATACTGAACAACAAATCCTGAGCGCGCTCCTCGAATTGGAAAGCGCAGTCGGGCGCGTGAAAACCGCCGAACCCAAGCCGAACCTTGTCGCGATCTTCTCGCGCATTGACGAACTGGCCGGCGCCTTGCCGCCGGGCAGCGATCCTCAACTCCTGCATTACCTGCGCAAGAAGAGCTACGAAAAGGCACGGCTTTTCCTCCAGGGCCGCGATGCCGAGAACGCTGCCGGCAACTGCCACGGCCACGTCGAATAATGCTCGACGATACCATCGCCGCCATCGCGACCCCGCTCGGCGAGGGCGGGCTCGCCGTCATCCGTGTCTCGGGCCGGGACGCGCTGCGCGTGGTCGCGAGGTGTTTTCGGCCAATCGGCAAAAATTCAAAGGCCCCAACAGAGGCAGGGACGCACACCATTCATTATGGCCGCATTCTCCGCGACTCGAGGAC
>JAKEHV010000553.1 GCA_022614915.1 Gemmataceae bacterium
GGTCTCGTCGCCGTCAACCTGGACAAGCAAATGCAATATCGCTCGCGCGTCAACGTGTTGGAAAGGCCTGCTGCCGAGGGTATTGAGCTGATCGGCCACCATGAGATCATGTTGCCGCTGTTGCACGCCGCAGTCGCGTGCCAAGCATCGAAAATGCAGTCTTTGACAAATGGAGAGCCGGCAAAAGCCGCTTAGTCGGACGATCAGCATGACCTGCGACCTTATTGACCTTGTTCAAAACTTGGGCCAGCCGCGCGTGCTGGTTGTAGGCGATGTAATGCTGGACCGCTACGTGTGGGGGGATGCGGAGCGGATCAGCCAAGAAGCGCCCGTGATCTTGCTGCGCGCGGACCGGCGCGAAGAGCGGCTGGGCGGGGCCAGCAGCGTCGCCACGATGTTGCGGGCTTTGGGAGCGCGTGTCGCCCTCGCCGGCGTCGTCGGGGCCGATCAGGACAGCGTCCGCATCCGACACTTGTTGAATGATCTGACGATTGACCACGAAGGCGTCATTACGGACGCCAGCCGGCCCAGCACGGTGAAGGAGCGCTACATCGGCCGGGCTCAGCAGCGGCATTCGCAGCAAATGATTCGGGTTGACTACGAGGATCGTAGGGCGGTGGGCGACAGTGTCATACAGCAGCTTTGGCAAGTGTTGAAGGCCCAGTTGCGCAAGGCGGACATCGTTCTCGTCAGCGACTACGACAAAGGCGTGTGCACGCCGGGGTTGCTCGCTCCGCTCATCAGCGCTTGCCGCGGCGCCGGGATTCGCGTCATCGCCGATCCCTTGCGCGGGCATGACTATCGCAAATATCACGGCTGCTCGGCGCTTACTCCCAATCGTCTCGAAGCCGGCTTGGCCACGGGGCGCGTGCTCGGCGATTGGCACGAAATCCAAAAAGCGGCAAACCATCTGTGCGAAAAGCTTGATCTCGACGCGGCGATTATCACATTGGACAAAGACGGCATGTATTTGAGCCAGCGCGATGGCCGGCTCAAACACTTGCCGACTCGGCCACGCCAGGTTTATGACATCACGGGCGCGGGCGATATGGTCATGAGCGTCTTGGGCATGGCGTTGGCCGCGGGCGCGGACTACGAGGCTGCCGCCGCGCTCGCCAACGTCGCCGGCGGCCTGGAAGTGGAGAAAATCGGCGTGGCAACCGTCACGCGCGACGAAATCCTGCGCGATCTGTTGCAGGCGGGGATACCGGCAAGCGGCGGCGCGGCCCCGAGCAAAGTCCTCGCCCTCGACGTGTTGGTTCAAGAAACGGACTATCGTCGCCGGCTGGGACAACGCGTTGCCTTCACCAACGGCTGCTTTGACGTTTTGCACGCGGGCCACGTGCAGTATTTGCAAGAAGCCCGCGCCCAGGCCGACGCGCTGGTTGTAGCGCTCAACAGCGACGACGGCGTCCGCGCCCTCAAAGGAGAGAGCCGCCCGGTGCAGCCGCTCGCCGCCCGCGCCACGGTGCTCGCGGCCCTGCAAGCAGTCGATTACATCACCATTTTCGACGACGCAACGCCAATCCGCTTGATCGAAGCTCTGCGACCCGATGTATTGGTCAAAGGCGCCGACTATCATCACGATCAAGTGGTCGGGGCGGACTTCGTCGAATCGTACGGCGGACGTGTCCACCTCGCTCCCTTGGTTCACGGCTATTCGACCACGCACTTGATCGAAAAGATACGCGCAGCGGCGTGATATGAACATTGCGCTCTTCCTACCCAACTGGATAGGTGACGCCGTCATGGCTACGCCGGCAGTCCGTGCCGTTCGCGCTCATCTTCCCCAAGCGCACATCACCGGAATTTGCAAGCCCTATGTTGCCGGCGTATTCGAAGGTGCGCCGTGGCTGGACGAGATGGTTTATCTCGATCAACGGGGCCCGTGGGCGCAGCGCTGGCCCGCCGTGGCGTGGCGGCTTCGCCGGAAGAGAGCCGAGGTCGCAGTCTTGTTTCCAAACTCGTTTCGATCCGCACTCGTCGCCCGATTAGCAGGATGCCAGCGTCGCATCGGTTTTCGGCGTTATCTGCGCGGCTGGCTGCTTACCGACCGGCTTGAGCCATTGCGCGACGAACGCGGCGCCTATCGTCCCACGCCCATCCTCGACGATTACAACAAGCTCGCCGAAGCCGCGGGCTGTTCTCCGCCTGGTAACCGCATGGAGTTATTTGCCACACCCCCGGACGAAGAAGCCGCAGAAAGGATATGGGAGGAATGCGGATTCACAGAGACTGCTCCGGTGATCGCTCTGAACCCGGGGGCGGCTTTCGGTGCCGCGAAGTGCTGGCCGGCGGATTCTTTCGCCCGACTCGCTCAAGAACTTTCCGATCGGCGAGGCTGCCAGGTGCTCGTCTTGTGCGGCCCAGGGGAACGCGACATTGCCCGGCAAATAACGCGTTTGGCCGCGCGGCGCAGCGTCCAGTCGGTTGCCGAGAGTACTTTATCAGTGGGATTGACGAAAGCACTGCTGCGGCGCTCGACGCTCTTGGTCACCACCGACAGCGGGCCGCGCCACATCGCCGCCGCCTTTGACCGTCCAGTCGTGACGCTGTTTGGTCCGACCCATATCGCTTGGACCGAGACACACTATACAAAAGCCGTGCACTTGCAGAAACAAGTTCCATGCGGCCCATGTCAGTTACGCGTGTGCCCCTTGGATCATCGCTGCATGCGTGAGCTGACGCCCGCAGAGGTCTGCGTCGCCGTGGAAGGCCTGCTCGAGCGCGCTTGGCCGGAGCGAAAGGCATCGTAATGGCGTTTGTTTGCGTCCAACCCGAATGTCAAGACTGGTTGCGCGGCCTAGGGCTGGTGCACGCGGATGACTTCTTGCGCTTGGACGGTGTCATTCTCAGCGGCCACCCGGATCGTCATGTACTCCAGGTTCAGTTCGATCGCCTGTTTACGTTTCGCGCTCGCAGCGAACCAGCGGAGTACACAACCGTAATCTTGAAAAAGGAACACCGCATACGGCTGCGCGACCGGTCGACCAACGCTTGGCACGGCTTTGGTTGGGTTTCCAAATCCACGCGCGAAGCGATATTGCTGAATGCGTTGACCGCGGCCGGGATCACGTGTCCACGCGTGTTGGCGCACGGCGCAAGCGGCGGCCGCGCGTTTCTGTTGCTGCGCGAAGAGACAAAGGGCACCGATTTGCGTTTGGCTTTGCATGAGGGGCAAGAGGGGCCGGCTCGCCGCGCTTTGCTTGAATCCCTTGGCAAGGAGATTGCCCGCTTCCACGCAGCGGGTTTCGTCCATCGTGATTTGTACGCGAAGCACATTTTCGTGCGTCAAGAAGATAGAGAGCATGGGTTTTGTTTTCTCGATTGGCAGCGGGCGCGGCGTCTTACCAGGGTTCGCCTGACTCGCCGTGTAGAGGACCTGGCCACACTGTTGGCCAGTCTCTCGCCGGAACTTGTTGACCAAGACGATCGCGACGCGCTGATGCATGCGTATTGGCCGGTTGGACCCTTCGGCAATGTGGCGCGCGGCCGGTTCTTCCGATTGGTTCTCGAACAATGCCATCGGCTCTTGAAGCAGCATCGACTTCGCCAGATGCATCGTCCGCCGCTTCCAGCGGGACAACAAAACCTTGTTTGGCTGGACGGCGAGGCGTTGGTCGTCACGACGGCATTCCGTCAAGACTTTGAAGTGCTCGCGTCTGAGCACCTGCAACGCCCTGATTCCCCTGTAATCGAAGACCGCGCGCTGCCACTTTCAGGCAAGCGCGTGGGACAGCTCACGCGCAGGCTGACGCGCGGCTTCTGGCCGTGGCTGTTGTCCTTTTGGAAGAAGCCAACCCCGCCGGAAATGGAGCAAGCGATCACGCTATTTCGATTGGAGCGGCAGGGCGTGTTAGCGCCGCGCCTCTTGGCGTTTGGCCATCGGCTCGACGTTCATGCACAATTCTCGTTCGTACTTTCTGAAAAGCCCGTTGCGACTTCGACATTGCGCGACCTCCTTTGCAGCTCAACTTCGCGCAAGCTGCGGGATTTTTACCGCTTAGGGCGGCTGCTGCGCTCTGTGCACGAGGCCGGCTACAGCTTGCGTTCATTGGCCGCGAATTGGGAGGAATGCGTTGCACGAACGGCCGACACGGGCGACTGGGCGTTGCTCAGCCTAAGCCCATTGCAGCGAAACAAAGCGCCTTGGCGGCAGTTGGCCGCGCGCGATCTGGCTTTGCTGCGCCAACGCTTCGAGCAAAGCTGCCGCAAATTGGAGTCGCTCGCGTTCGCACTGGGCTATCGCCAACCGCACACTAGCCCGACGCGTAAGCGAGGAACACTAGCCCGACGCGTGCAGCGAGCCACACTAGCCCGACGCGCGAGCGAGGGACACTAGCCCGACGCGCGCAGCGAGCCACACTAGCCCGACGCGCGAGCGAGGGACACTAGCCCGA
>JAKEHV010000554.1 GCA_022614915.1 Gemmataceae bacterium
AGTCACGATTACGCGCGCTTAACATTCGCTGCAACGATTGTCCCTTTGGTCAAGAAGAGCTGTCTGGACATCGCGTCAAAGCGCACGCCAGTTTCTCATTGCCGCCGTATGCATGTCCTTCGCGGTCACTGCCTTGGCTGGCGAACCCGAACACGGCGAATTCCCTTCCGAAACCGTGAAGGTCGGCAACGTCACGCGCGAATACCGCCTCGTCGCCCCGAAGTCCGTGGATCTGTCGAAGCCGGCGCCGGGCTGATCACCGGGTGCGAATGGGTGTCGGAGTCGGTGGGCAGGGGCGCTTCGGGACGTTCCGGTTTCCGGACTTTGCCGTGGGCGTTCCCTTCGAGGCGCTGCGTCATGGCAAACTCCCGGTAGCTTGGCGGCGGGCTCCCTCGATTTGCGAACGTTTGCTCGCTTCGACATGATCGGTGAGGCAGGCAGTCCCATCCGCATTAACGTGAACGATAAGACCGCCGGGGCTGAGCGTCGAGGGTACAAATTCCACCAATGCGCTCGTTGTGGAAGGGACAATGGGCAACCAGACTCCTTCCGGCGCAGCTTGCGTCTTTACGAACACTTCCGAACGGCCATCGACGATGCGCGTCGGAAACGAGCGTGGCGGCGCGCGCGAGACGGAATTCACACGTTCGAGTGCGAAGCGAAACAGGAGGACGATGATGATGCACAGGAGCCCCGCTCCGACCGCGTGTTTGCAGTTGACGCGCATGGTCTAACTCGCTCCAAAACGTGTCAGTCACTTGTCGAACTTCGGCACTTCCCAAACCCGGATGACGCCGCGCGAACAGGCCGTGACGACGTAGCGGCTATCGGGGGAAATGGTCATGAACTCATATCCGTCCGAACCAGTTAATTCGAGGATTACTTTGGGGAGGATCAGTTTAGGTTGGATTGCGTTCGGAGTTTTCAGTTGATCGACTAGGTATATTTTGATTCCGCTTTTGTAGTTGTTCCAAGGGTCTTTGAACGTGCTGCTTGCGATCCATTTGCCGTCCGGAGAGAACCGCCCACCACCATGGGTCTGGACTCTTCCAACTTGATTTCCCGTCTTGGTGTCGCGGAGTTCCACCCTGTCGGAGTGTGCGACAAGAAGCAAGCCCCCATCCGGGGAAAACTCGAAATGGCTGGGTGTCAGGTAAAAAGGTTCAAAAGTCTTTTCCCATTTCTTATTGCCGCTAGCCAAGTCCCACAAAAAAAGGTCAGGGCCTCCCAAGGTCGCCGCCCATTTGCCGTCATCAGAGATGGCGGCTCGCGAGAGAGGACCCGAGTGGCCGCCCAGCTCTTTGCCTTTTTGCTTGGCGATATCCCAGGCAATTGCGACCTGCTGATCTTTTGCCTTGGCGGAGACGAGGTAATCACCGGAACGGGCGATGGCCAAAGGGTTGGCGCCGCCTTCCAATGCAAGACTGGAAGCTGTTTTGCGCGTGTCAATATCCCAAACCAGGACCTCCGTGTACGGATTCTCGGCATTGCCGCCGCCCGACGCCGAAAGTAGCTTTTTTGCCCCGGGCAAGAATATCAAAGCCGTCGGGAGGTAACTATGAACTTTGCCCCCGCCTTTGAATTCACCAGTCAAGAAATCGCGAAACTCCACGGACCCCCCGTCGCCCCTGCACGCCAGATACCTGACATCCGTCGACACTGCCGGGATGCTAACGTTCGTGTCGAGGCGTAATACGCGCTTTTCCACGCTACGCGGCACGTCGCGAAAGAGTTCGGTGGGGCTTTTTTGACCGGTCGCACCGGAGAGCAGTGCTACGAGTAGGTTCGAAAGTACGACAGACCGGCACATGGGTGGTTTCCTCTTTTTAGGGACCTTTCGCTGCGCATGGGACAAGAATACTGTCGGTTACTCAATCGAACTCATAACTACGTAATCCTCGTCACCAGCGAAACACCGTCTTCGTCGATCACAATGTCAAAATAAAGGTCGCCTGGAAGGTCAATCGTTATGTTTTCAAAAGAGCCGTCCAAGGAATCAGCCGTGATGATCTCGAAAATGTCAGGAAGTCCCGGATCGGGCAGAAAACCACTTGCCAGAACGACGGTGAGAGTTCCGTTTAGGGAACCATGTCCGGCGACGGCTAGCCGGTCGTGATCGGTCGCGCCAATCCCGAAGGTAAAGGTGACGCCGGCCTGCTGCGTGAAATTGCCGGTGACCGTCAGTGTTCCAAAACTTGTCCCATCGCCGATTTGGTCCGTGCTGCCGGACAACATTTCGTAGTCGCCATCGATCATCCCAGGATCACGAAAGTCGCCTTCGCCTTGGACATTTGCGCGAATCGTGCCGTTTTCGCGGTAGACGACTCCGCGGCGCGTTTCCGTGTTCCCGTTAAAGAACGCGCCTGTCCTTAACGTGAAACCATGGAGGTGCGTTTCGGAACCTAAGACTTCGATCCTTGTCGAAGTGCCGCAATCGAGGTTTCCTGTGAGATCCAAGCGAGAGTGTCTCATTCCGAGAGAATGCGTAGCGCCACGCAATTGGAAGATTGTGTTTTCGCTATGGCCTCCGAGCGGAGAACTGAAGTGCTCAATGATTCCACCGTTTAGCCGAAACGTGCCACCCAGCGATCTGGACGAGGTGGTAAACCTGTATCTACCAGACTCAAAGACCGATTCAGCGTTCTGTCCGCTTTGGAGAAAGCCGCCGAAGAAATGCACGTCGCCTTCACCAATGACACGAGCATTCTGGTTTTCAAACGCGATCCCAATGAGCGGGCCGAAATTGGGCACAAGAAACTGATGCACCATGAACAAGCCGCCGTTCCGAACAATCAGCTTGCCCGCGCCCGCTTCTGCGGTGATGGACCCAAACTGATTGCGGCAATTAAAGGTCCCTCCATCATTGTTGATCGTCCCTAAAGAGCCCACAGTGATTCCGGGCGACTCCACCCACTCTATCGTCCCGTGATTCAGAATTTCACGTCCAGAAAGGCGAACACTTCCGTTGATCAACATTTGGTTGCCAGCGTCGACGCGCGTCGTACCGATTCCTCCTCCGGGTTCGGTTCCTCTCTCCATCGAACCGCCAGTCCAACGAAAGTAGTTGGCCGCAAACGTTCCCAGGCCCTCGAGTATGCCGCCAGCTCTGAGTTCGAAGTTGCTCGATTCAACGACCGCGGCTTGCGGAACGATGATCCTTGCCGGCACTACTGGGCCCGAAGCCGCAATGTGCCATCCGTCGCCGCGCATCATAGCCAAGGTTGTGCCGAATGTCACCGGATCAAACAAATACTGACCGGCGCCAAAGTTCACGCTTGCCTCTTCTTGGGTGTCGAAGTAACCGTAGTTTCGAAAATCATCAACCGTTAACAGCAGCATTCCTGAGTTGGTCTTGAACACGCCGGAGTTTTGAACAAAGGGCAAAACAATGGAGACAGCGCCGTTGGCCGCTGCAACTGTTACGTCTCCACCGTTAATAAACGAACCGCCCGCACCCGGGCCGCGGAAAATATCCGTCGTCCGAAATGGCGCAGCGTTGATGTTGAATTGCCCTGTGTTATTGATGGTCGCTCCGCCGTCCAAGAGCCAGCGGGTCGTAAGATAGTCCGTGCTGAGGAAGTGCACTGTACCTTGGTTTTCCAGAGTTCTACCGGTTTGTGTCCCTGTTCCAGGCCCTTCAAAGTCGACTATCATGGTGGCCAGATTTCGTGTAATCCCAGAACCCGTCATCGAGCCGCCGATCCATTCCAACCTGCTGGTGACAATGAACGTGCCCGTGCCGCCGAGCGAACCCCCTCGTAAAAGATAATTCGCGGCTGTCACAGTTCCGGTCACGGTCGCGTCCGTCTCCTGAATCATGAATCCCTGGCCCTGCACGACCAGGCCCGGATTCAGGAAAAACGGTCCCCCGCCGAGCACGGTGCTACTTGCGGCCGCAATCGTCACGGCGCCGGCGAGGTGCCCCCCTGCGGCCAGCGTCAGAATCCCACTGGTGACGTTGACGAGATTCGCGGAATTGAACTCAATCGCCATCTGGTGGCCGACGCCCATGGGATCTTGAATGCCTTCCGAATTCACGGTCCCTGTATTCTCGAACGACCCGCCTGCCCCAAACCAGTCGTCGGCCTCTTCCTCAATGTTGAACGTGCCGGTGTTCGCAAAGATCGCACCGGTGCTGCCAATGTCCCCGTCCAGCCAATTCGCGGTACCCGGATTCTCGACGGTCAGGCCCGTGAAAAGCTTGTTCGGGTAAACGAGCGGGTCGCCCAAGATATTGAGCGTCGCCTGGTTGCGCAGCGTCCCTGGCCCGACGACTTCGCCGTCGTAGAAGTCCATCGTGTCGGTGATGTTCAGCGCGCTGCCCAAAGGAATCGTCACCAGCGGTTCGCTCATCATCACGAAGTTGGCAATCGCCACGGTACCGTTGATCCGCACGTCAGCGCCCATGCCGGCTGCCAGCACGCCGTCGCCGTCCACGGTGATGCCGTTGAGAAAAGTGGCCCCGTACAATTCCAAAGACGCAGCGGCCGCCAAGTGCACATTGCCGTTGAAAACCGCGGACCAGGACATGACGTCTAGCGCCAGCGTCCCCGCAAGATCGACTTCGCCGTTGAACACGACTGCGGCGTCGCTCAATGAACTGTAACCAGCGCCGAGCGCTACATCCGCGTTAAAAGTGATCGGCGAATTGCTCGTGAGGCTGCCCACGGCCACGTTGGCGTTGGCCGTAATCGAAAATCCAGGATCGATAAAGGGGTCGTCCAAGAGATCGGGAATTTGATCGTCACTCCAATTGAGTGCGGTTTCCCACAGTCCATCCATCCCCTCGTTGTCCCAATACACGGAAGGCGTGACGCGGTCTTCCAGTAGTTCCGCCCAAGGACGATTGCGTTTACGCCGCTTTGCGCCCGTGTCGACCGCCAAGCGGTCGGCTTGGCCGGTCAAGGCGTTCCACAGTCGCCAGAGAGAGAGAGAGAGAGACATTGAGGACTCCTAGAGAAAGTGTCCCTTTCGAGAAGAGTCTACCAAACCACCGCAGGCGAATAGGAAATGGATGCTAACAGGGATTTGGCCCAATGCAAGTAGAAAATGAAACAATTGAACTTGCCATCAGAGTAGTTACGCCGGGGCAGGCGCCGGGCTGATCACCGGGTGCGAATTGGTGTCGGTGTCCGCGGGCAGCGGCGCTTCGGGACGCTCCGGTTTCTGGCCGAGAATCTGGTCGATCTCTTCCTTGTACAGCTCTTCCTTGACCAATAGCTCCTCGACCAGGCGATCCAGCTTGTCGCGGTTCACTTGCAGTAAATCGTAAGCACGGTCGTCGGCTTCGCGTAACAGCCTTTGCACTTCCTCGTCGATGACCTTGGCCGTGTCTTCGCTGAAGTCGCGCGGCTCTTGAAGCTCCTTGCCCAAAAAGATGTGCTCTTCGCCGATGCGGAACGACATGGGACCGAGCTTGTCGCTCATGCCCCAGTGCGTGACCATGTAGCGGGCCAGCCGGGTCGCTTGTTTGAGATCGTTTTCATGGCCGGAGAAAGGCTGATTGTAAACGAGGCGGTCGGCGGCGCGGCCGCCCATGATGAGCGCCAAGCGTGCTTTGAAATAGTCCATACCGTGATGATAACGCTCTTCGTCGGGCACGTTGAAGGTGACGCCGAGCACCTGGCCGCGCGGAATGATCGACACTTTTTGCGGCGGATCACACTCCGGCAACAGCCAACTGACCAGGGCGTGGCCCGCTTCGTGGTAGGCGGTGCGGCGTTTGCCCTCTGGCGTCAGGATTTCGTCGCGCTTGGGCCCCATGAGCACGCGGTCGGCGGCGCGTTCGAAATCCTTGCGGTCGAGCCGGTTTTTGTTTTCACGGGTGGCGATGAGGGCCGCCTCGTTGGCGAGGTTGCGCAGGTCGGCGCCGGTCATGCCGATCATCTTGCGGGCGACTTGCTCGAGATTGACGTCGTCGCCCAGGGGCTTGTTGCGCGTGTGGACTTTCAGGATATCGAGCCGGCCTTGCCAGTTGGGCCGGTCGACCGTGACGTGGCGGTCGAAGCGCCCAGGCCGGAGGAGGGCCGAATCGAGCACGTCCGGGCGGTTGGTGGCGGCGATGACGATGACGG
This sequence comes from Gemmataceae bacterium, assembly GCA_022614915.1. Lineage (GTDB taxonomy): Bacteria > Planctomycetota > Planctomycetia > Gemmatales > Gemmataceae > JAKEFD01. The sequence goes on from JAKEHV010000554.1 coordinate 6,075, forward strand.
ATTCGTTGGGCTGGAAGCCGTCCATTTCGCTCAGGATTTGGTTTAGAGTTTGTTCGCGTTCGTCGGAGCCGCCGCCCACTCCGGCGCCGCGCATGCGGCCGACCGCGTCGATCTCGTCGATGAACAAAAGGCACGGTGCATTGTCCTTGGCGGTGCGGAACATGTCGCGGACCCGGCTCGCGCCGACGCCGACGAACATCTGGATGAACTCCGAGCCGCTGATGCTGAAAAACGGCACGCCGGCCTCGCCCGCGACCGCGCGGGCCAGGAGCGTTTTGCCCGTGCCGGGCGGACCGATCAGCAAGACGCCTTTGGGAATCTGCGCGCCCAGGCGCTGAAACTTCTCCGGACTTTTCAGGAAGTCCACGATCTCTTGAAGCTCGCTTTTGGCCGCGGTCATGTCGGCGACATCGTCAAAGGTGACGCGCATCTTGGTTTTGTCGTAGCGCCGCGCGGGGCTTTTGACGTAGTTGCTCAAAAAGCCGCCGCCCAAGGGGTCGCGAAAGCGCGGCAACAGAAAAAACACGAAGATGCCGATCAGGATGAGGGTCGGCAATAGGAACATGAACAAGGGGCCGAGCCAGGCGCCCGCTTCGTCTTCGAAACGATAATTGACGCGATACTCGTTCAGCTGGCGCGTGAGATTGCCGCTCTGCTGTTCGGCTGCAGTAATGTTGGTTTCGATCTTGTTGTAACGGATGTGCTTCTTAATATTGTCGTCGGCCAGTTTGTCGGCCTCACCCGTCTTGAATTCGCCGACAATCCGAGTGCCGCGAATGACGACTCGCGCGAACTTCTGCTCTTCGGCCAGCTTCAAGAAGACCGAGTAATCGATTTGTCCGGCAGAGGAAAATCCCAGGGTGAAATACATGATGCCGCCCAGAAGGACGAGGATCATGACCCAGAGCCAGCCGCCGGGCATCGATTCCTGACGACGACGCTGCCTTCCGGGCGGCGGTTGTTCACGCGGTGGGGGCATGCAGCTTCCTCTCTCGAATCTCTGTTCCCAGGAGGCTCCACCTCCTTGCAGGCAACATTTAGTAGGATACCAAAAGATTCCGGCCTCGCCAACCGCGCGAGTGAGGGACTAACCACAGAGACACAGAGCCACAGAGAAGGCAACTGGAGAGCGATATGGTGTTGCCCTTGCTGGCGCGCTTGTTGAAGATGGTCTTGCGGCAGCGACCCGATTTGCAGCTCATCATGTATACGCGCCATCAGTGCCCGCTTTGCGACGAGGCCTGGCGCTTGCTCGAAGAGAACCGCAATCTATACGGCTACCGGTTGGAAAAAGTCGACATCGATGCGTCGCCGGACTTGCGGGCGCGCTACGACCAGTGCGTGCCGGTGGTGGAGATCAACGGCAAAGTGCGCTTTCGCGGGAAAGTGAATCCGGTGCTTTTGCAGAGGATTCTGGAAGCTGGTTGATTTCGTTTCGCGCTCCTGTTTACGTTTCGCGCTCGCAGCGCGCGCGATGTGTTAGCACGGATGCGGCGAGCGCGAAACGTAAACAACAGGAAAATAAAGGTTACGGCGCGCCCTTGGGTGCTTCGCGCTGGGCGCGGCGTTGGTACTCGTTGCCCAAAAAGGCTCGGTCGCCAGCCAGCTGCTCGCGGCATTCGGCGGCGCGCTCGGCCTCACCCAGCTTGTCGAAGATTTGCGCGAGATGGTACAGCGCCCGCGCGTGCTCATCTTTGTCCTGATTGTAAACCACGTCCACCCACAGGAATTCCCAACGCGCCTCCTTGAGTTGATCCGTGCTGAGATAACACGCCCCCAAGGCGTTGTAGGCAGCCGCCTTAATCGCCTTGTCGCTCGTGTCTGCTAAAACCTTGCGGAGCAGCTTGACGGCTTCGGGGTTTTTCTTGGTCGCGCTTAACGACTCCGCCTCGGCAATCTTGGCGCGTACCTGATACTTGCTGTCTTTGGGGAGCTTGGCCATCAGCTTTTGCAAGTTCTTCAGGGCCACGTCGGCTTTGCCGGCGCGGAGGGCGACTTGCGCCGCCAACAGCTCGGCTTCCTGTTTGACGTCGTCCGAAACGTCCGCCGCCGCCAGCTCCAAATAGGTTGCCTCCGCTTCCTTGAATTGCTTCTGGTCCATTTGCAGTCGGGCCAAAAGTCGCAGACAATTCGCGAGCTGCCAACTGTTTGGGTGCTTGCTCTTGAAGTCGATGAGCTTCTGCAAGGCCGGGTCTGGATCGCCGCCTTCGTCTTGCGCCTGTCGCGCGGTCAAGGCGGCGATCTTATATTCGATGTGCCGCTTGGCGCCTTTCTCCTGCACTTTGGCCAAGGTCTCGGCGTATTTCTTTTGCGCTTCGACCAGATAAGCCGCGCGGTTGGCTTCTTTCTTGGGATCGGGATCGTAGTAGTTTTTCTCGGCCGTCACGGCGGGCCGGTACGTGCCCACAAGCAGCGTGACCGGCGTGATGTCATAGACGATTTCCGCGATGTCCTCTGCGGCGATCGGCTCCTTCACCGTCTTCAGCTCGACGCCGCGCGCGGACTCCTTCGCGATCGGCCCTTTGATCGGCTTTTCCTTGTTGCGGATATAGACCTCGTCGTTGGCGTCGAGGAAGGCAACCAAAGCGACCATCGTCAAGGCGGCCAGAACAAACACACGGCGCGGCATAATGGCCCCCATAGAAACGGACAGGTTGAAAACCTGTCCTACTTAATCGAGGCGCCGGCTGCCTTCTTCAGCTCCTCGTAAGCGTCTTTCAGTTTTGGCTCGGCGTCTAACAGTTCCACGAAACGTTGACCGACGATTTGCCAGCCTTCTTGGCTTTTGGAGTTTTCCAGGCGCACAATCTGGTTGGCGGAGGCGCGCAGAAACTCTTTTTCCTTCTTGGCTTTTTGCGCCGCCTCGGTCTGGCTGTATTTGAACATACACCAGACATTCTGGTAATAGGCCTCGAAGTACATTTCCTTGAGCTTGGCGTCGTCCGCCACGCGCGGGCTCAGCGTTTTCATGAGTCCGCCCCAGCCCTTGATTGCCAGGCCGTACAGGCTGCTGTCTTCCAGAATGTGCAACTGCTCTTTTTCGGCATAGAGCTGCAAACGGGCATGCTTGTGGCGCTTGAGCGTTTCCAAGTGAAAGTTGGCTTTCTTGAGGAGGTCCTTGCGCTCCTTCTCGTCTTTTTCCTGGCTGCACAAGCGCAGGGCCCGCGCATACTGCACTTGGATGTACCAATAGGTTTGCACTTCTTGCTCGTCGGTGTCCGCCAGCTTGTCTTTGGCCAAGGCTTTGGGCGGCTGGATCTTTTCAAAGAGACCCGCGGCCCGGCAGTATTGATCGAGACTGTAATAGCAGTTGGCCAGGAACATGATGTCATTGACTTGCAGGCCCTTCTTTTCGGCCTGGCCGGCGAGCTTATCGAGAAACGCGGAGAAATTCGCCACCGTCGTCTTGAGTTTGGCCTCGTCCTTGGCCTGTTTCAGGTCGTGCACTTGATGCCGCAAATCGTCGATCAAGCTCCGGAGCACACTGGTTGTGCCTGCTAATGCGTTTTCCTCTTCCCCCGCCAGCCGGTCCAAATAGCTTAGAATTTCCTCGGCTTTGGCGATGTTGCCCTTCTGCACGTTGGCGCGAAGAGCCAGGCCTAGCACCTCGCCGCTGACGACATAGTCTTTGAGGCGAATCGGCGCTTTGCCGTCGCCTTTTAACTTCTCGAAACGAGCGACTGTGTCTTTAGTGTCGGCGAGAACTTTGTCGTATTGCCCGCCGCGGTAGAGCACTTCCGCCAGCCCGAGCCGGGCGTAACTCGCCATCACGCCGGCGGCCAACTCGAGCCGCTTGTACGAATCGCCGCTCATCTTGTTCGTCGTCTTGTTCAGCCGAGATTTGAGATCGGCCACAAACTTTTGCATTTCAAAGTACTTTTGATTCGCCTTGGCAAAGTCCTTTTTCCTCAGCTCCTCGGCGGCGTCGGCGTACAAGAAGCCCGCCTGTTCGAGCTGAGCGCTGAAGTACAACGTCGCCGTGTTCGGATCAGCATCGGCGCCCGGATTAGGCGTGCGCAAGATGGCTTGGCGGGCTTTCACTTCGAACCATTTTTTCTCGTCGTCCGATTTGGCTTTTTCTTTTATGGCGTCCAGTGCAATAAACACCAATTGACTTTGGGCGAAAACATAGCCCGCGAAGTCGGGAGTCAGTTTCTCCAATGCTTCCACGGCCTTTTGGTTGTCGCCGTCGCGGAAGTGCAACATGGCCAGCTGATAGCGGGCCACGTTGCTGACCGGTTCGCCCGCCCAATGCTTCTGCATTTCGGGGCTGAGAATGAAGTCGGCCAAATCCTTGAGCCGGGTCCGGTTCGCATCGGCGTTGTCGCGCTGCAGGACGGCGGCATAGCTTTCGATGGCATAGCCGGCGGCGGTCGAGGAGCGCCGGCTGGGCGGGCGGACTTTGGCCAGCGCTTCGCCGGCGACGCCGGCGCGGTAATGGTCGCCCGCAATCAAGTAGTTGATGGCCAAAAGAAAGCGCGCCTCCTCCAGGGCGGCGGGCGGCGTCTTGGCCTCGGCCAGATAGAGCGCGCGCCGCAAGGCGAGAATCGTCTGCTTGTGATGCTCCTTGAGTGCCTTTTCCAGATCTTCTTTTTCGTTGGGGGCGGCGTCGGCGAGCTTCTTGCCGGTCTCCTTCCAGCGAAAATGTTCCACCTGGGCCTTCAAGAAACACTCGTCAAAGTCGCGCAATTCCGCGACGGCGGTTTTCTCGCCCATCTTGAACACACTGATTTGAATGTTGAATTGATTGGCTTTCTCGGCCAGCTCGCTGTCGCTGGCGGCGATGTCGGCAAAGTGCTTTTGCGCTTGCAAGTAGACCGCCATCGCACCGGGGGGCGGCGACTTAAACTCCTTCGATTGCGCCTGCGCCTGCGCGTATAACGCCTTGCCCAATTCGAAGCGGACCGCGTAGCCTTCCGGGCTCTTGTGAAACGCCGGGTAGGACGAGAGCCACTTCTTGCTTTCGTCCACAATGATGCCGAGTTTCTTGGCCGTTTCCTCTTTGCGCGTCGTGTCTTTGAGAATGCCTTGGATGTAGAAGAGCCGGGCCCAGCGCTGCGCGGCTTTGGCCGAGTCGCCGGTCATGCCCATGACGCGCTTAAAATACTTGGCGGCGTTGCCCGGGTCGGTTGCTTCCTGGCAGCTTTTGATCAGCCAGGCGTTGGCCAAAGCGCCTGCCTCGCCGCCTTCATCAATGATGGCTTCAAACGCCTTGCGCGCTTCGTCCACTGCTTCGGCGCGTTTGCGGTTGGCTTCGTCGCTGGCGGTGAACAGATAGGTGGATGCCTGGTCGAGAAAGTTCTTGGCCCGGTCGACCCGCGCCTGCAAGCGCGACTGATCGAGCTGCTGCTTGCTCTTTTTTTCCTTCTCCGGATCGGGGTTCGTGTATTTCTCTGCGAGATCGCCGAGCAGCTTTTCGGCGGCGAGCAGCTCTTTGTTGGCGATAAGAAACTGCTGTTCGGCCTTGCGGGCGACGGCGTTGTCCTCTTCGCGCATGGCCTTGGTGAGCAGCGATTGCCCGGCATAAGCGGCCAAACGAGCAATCTCCAGCCGCGCCTCGGCCGACTCGGGCGTACCGGGATCCTTTGTAACGAATTGCTCGAGCTGCATGCGCGCGGCAGCGAAGAGGCCCGCGCGTTGATCGGGATCCCGGTCGCGCGCCATGGCCAGGAGCGTGCGCGCGGTTTCGAGCGGCAATACCGATTGCAGGGCGGGGATCTTTTTCAGGCTTTCGGCATGCTCCAATGCCAGGTCATTGTACCCTTTGGCCCGAAGCTGCCGCAGAAACTCGAGCTGCATTTCCGGCGTTTCTTGGGCCCGCACTGAACCTGTTGGCCAAAAGAAGAATCCAATTAAGAAGGGGATCACAACGCGGATCATGTAGGCCACTCACGAGAAAAGACATGCCTTGATTCATCGTCAGTATAGAACACAGGAAATCGAATTGAAATTCGAAATTCGAAATTCGACAATGATCGAAGTAATCCGCGAGCCGGCAAGACGGTCGCTGTCCGGCGCTTGCGTCGGAGAGAGGAAAGTCCGGGCTCCACAGGACGCGGTGGTGGATAACGTCCACCGTCCAAGGCGGCGACGCCAAGGATAGGGAAAGTGCAACAGAAAGGATACCGCCTCGAGCCACTGCTCGAGGTAAGGGTGAAAAGGCGGGGTAAGAGCCCACCAGCAGCCTGGCGACAGGCTGGCTCGGCAAACCCCACTGGGAGCAAGGCCAAATAAGAGAGCAGGACTGGTCCGGTCCGTTAGGACTCTCGGGTAGGCCGCTCGATCGGCCGGGCAACCGGCCGGCTAGAGAAATGACCGTCGCCCGCTTCGGCGGGCACAGAACCCGGCTTACAAGCCGGCTTGCGGATTCCTTTCCATCATGCTCCGTTTACGTTTCGCGCTCGCTGCGGGCGCGAAACGTAAACAATCGGTTTTTCCAGGCTCACATCTTGAGGCACGCCAGCACGCACTCGATCGCCTTGCTCACATATCCGGGCTCGCGATAGAGCGGGATATCGAGCGATTGTGTTAGGGTGTAACCCAGTGCAGTGCGGATAAGTTCCCAGGCGCCGACGCGCGGATCGAGATCCTTGCGGAATTTGCCGCGTTCCTGGCCGTCGCGAATGATTTGGGCCAGCAGTTGCTCGTTGTCCGCGTAAAAGGCGCGCAGGGTCTTGCGGATCTCCTCGTCCTGGGCTTCGATCAGCGTGCGGTGCATGATCCGCATTTCGACGGCGTGCTCGCGCGAGCTGTCCAAATACATCTCGAAGATCGCGCGCAACTTGTTCATGGGGTCGTCGATGTCCCGGGTCTCCTCCTGCCAGCGCTGCACGGTGGCTTGGCGAATATCCTGGAGCACCTCTAGGAACATGGCTTTCTTGGTTTCAAAGTGGCGATAGAGCACCGGCTCGGTGACTCCCGCCGCTTGAGCGATTTTCTCAGTTGTGGCGTGATGGAATCCGTGCGTGACGAACATGTGCTTGGCATGCAAAAGCAGTTGCCTTTTCCGCTCTGCTTTGTGCATGCGCGCAGCCGATTTTGCCTCCGTCCCATGACGGTGTTCCGAACCAACCATGGAATGCCTCACTCAAAATGCAAAGAGGGGGGTTTTGCGCGGACGGGACGGTAATACATTACTGTGGGCTAACAAAAAATGCAACCCAATAATACTGAAATCGGTGCTTCAAATTGGATAGTCGTATCCATTTCTCGATGTCGCTTGGGGTTCCGCCAAATGAAAAAGGCTTTCGACCATGTCGGCCTCTGGACAAGTGAGCCGCAACCGGGTGAATTCTGGGTGGAGTTCAGCAAGGTGTGGGTGACCAATCCGCGCGCCCATCCGCAACGCATCGAATACCTAAGGCCGTTGGAAAAACCCGATGTGCCCCCGAATCAAGTCGGACTATGGAAACTCTGGAACCGCCCCCACGTCGCTTTTCGCGTCGACAATCTGGAGGCGGCCATCCACGGCGAGGAATTGATCTTTGGACCGTTTGATCCTGGCGGTTTTGGGCTGGTGGCGTTCGTCTTGAAGAACGGCTGCGTCGAAGAATTCATGCAATACACCGATCTGGGCCATTGGTTCGGGCAACCGAATCCGCCAGGATGGTCGCCCGATCCATTTTGACGACGGGCTAACTCGGTTGAATCCGTCGACGCCAACGCCAACGCACCCAGATCGGCAGTCAAAAGAGATACATGCCGCTCGTCCACAATCCGAGCTTGTTTCTTGAGTTGCAGCAAGATGCCGGTCGCAATGACCAGGACGGCGGGAAGAGAGACGAGGATTGCGCCCCAATAGTGGAGCTTGCGAGCGAGGATTTGGAGTTTAATTTCCATACTCTAATTTGATTGACTGCGACGCACAAGCAGGAACCAATGCTATGGCGCGAGTCTTGGTCCTTGCCACACGCAATGCCAAGAAGCGGCGAGAAATCGAAGAGATTCTCGGCGACCTCGATCTCGAACTGCGCGATTTGTCGCAATTCCCGGACGCGCCGGAGGTGGCCGAGGACGGCGTTACTTTCGAGGCGAATGCTCGCAAGAAAGCTGCCGTAACAGCGCTGGCGCTTCGGGAATGGACGCTCGGCGAGGACAGCGGCCTGGTCGTGCCCGCGCTGAGCGGCCGGCCCGGCGTCCACTCCGCGCGCTATGCAGGCAAACAAGGCGACGACGCGGCCAACAATGCACGACTCATCGCGGAGCTCGCGCCCCTGCCCGCCGACCGACGCGCCGCTTTTTATGTATGCACCGCCGCCCTTGCCGATCCGCACGGACAGGTGCGCGCGGTCGTCGACGGTCGTTGCCATGGCGTCATTATCCTGGAAAAGCGCGGCGCGGCCGGCTTCGGCTACGATCCCTATTTCCTGATTCTCGAATATCACAAAACGTTCGGCGAGCTGAGCCCGCACGTCAAACATGCCTTGAGCCACCGCGCCCGCGCTTTGGCGAAATTGCGTCCTATTTTGCGGAGTTTGCTGATGGCTTCGTAGGATGGCCGTTCGCGGCCGCCGAATTGCTTTCATTTCCTCCGTTGTCCTGACGATGCCAGAGGATGACGGCTAACTAGCTCTCGATGAACCGTTCTGCAAATCTGCGTACGTATGACATCCACCTCCACAACTACGAAGGCCTCCCTCGCCGCCGACCTCGCGTCTTTCCGACACTACCTACAGGCGGAGCGTGGCTTGGCGCGCAATTCCGTCCTGGCGTACGGACGGGACTTGGAGAGGTTTCAAGCGTGGGTCGCGGAAGGTGGATTCAGGGACCATCTTAAACCCACGCTGCGGCAGCTCGGGCACTATCTCTTGTTCTTGCGCGAAGAACAGTTGGCGCCCCCCTCGGTGGCGCGGCATCTGGTCGCGCTCAAGATGTTCTATCGCTACTTGCGCTTGGAAGAGCGCGTCCAGGAAAACACGGTCGCTTTACTCAGTTCGCCCGCGCTGTGGGAGCGCATTCCCGATGTGCTAAGCCCCGAGGCCGTGGACAAGCTGCTTGCCGCCCCCTGTTCCACCGACCGCTTCTACCTGCGCGATCGGGCGCTTTTGGAAACGCTGTATGCCACAGGCTGCCGCGCTTCCGAAGTCGTGGAGCTGCGGCGCGCCGACTTGTTTCTGGATTCCGGTTTCTGCAAATGTTTTGGCAAAGGCGGCAAACAGCGCGTCGTGCCGCTGGGCGCGCCGGCCATTGCCGTCTTGCGCGCCTACCTGCGCGAACAGCGTCCCGAATCGGTGCGGGCCAATCCCGAAGCGCCCTGGGTTTTCGTCAGCCGCGGCGGCAGGGCGCTCACCCGCGAAATGTTGTGGATCCTCGTCAAGAAATACGTTCGTCGCGCCGGCCTGACCGGCAGCGTCAGTCCGCATACCCTGCGCCACAGTTTCGCCACGCATCTGTTGTCCGGCGGCGCAGACTTGCGCACCGTGCAAGAACTGCTCGGCCACGCCAACATTCGCACCACTCAGCGCTACACGCACGTCGACCGCGCGCGGCTCAAAGCCATTCACCGGCAATTTCACCCAAAAGGAAAGTAGGACACGTTTTCAACCTGTCCGAAAAGACGGCTCGGCGCGCGGGACAGATCGGAAATCTATTGGGGAATGAACTTCTCGTACGTGTCGAACACGAAGTTGTTTTCCGTTTGGTTTTTGGCGGTGAAAGTGCGGGAAGGGAACTTCCAGATATATTGCTGCTTTCGAAATTCACGTGTTCCCCAATCGTTGCCCTTGGATTCGAATACCGATTTGATGTACTCGACAATGGCCTTGTCGGCCCCTAGCGACTTCGTCAACAGCGCGGAACCGGAAAGCTTGCCGCCGCCCTTAATGTCCACCGCCCCGGTCAGAGGATACTTCTTTTCATCTTTCTTGGGGCCGCGAATGGCCTTTTCGCAATTCTGGGCGATTTTCTTGCCGGCCTCGTCGCCGTCACTATGGAGGAAGACCATGGGCGTGGCGAAATCACGGCCGGCGATCGCGACCAAGTTGCCAAATCCCAGGCTGCGCGAACCCAGTTTCGTGCTCGGCGTAATCCAAATGCCGCCGATGACGTCGCGTCCTTCGGCGCGCTGCGCCACGATCGGCAAGAAGCCGATCATCGTCGGCGGATCGAGGCGATGGCGGTAGCACTCCGAATTCAGCCAGAGGGCGCCCAGGGTGGCGCCGGTGTCGGCGCCGAGCACGATAGTGCTGGCCGTGTTGCAAACGCCCGTATCGTTACGGTGATCCAGAAACGCTTTCGCCGCGGCGATGTCGTTGACGAGGACCGGGAAATAGGAAGTGTTCATGTCCTTGTATTCGAGCGCAACCTTCTTCGGACCCGAGCCTTTGATGCCGTTCCTATTCGCGTTGTACTTGAAGAACTCGGCCGGATCGATTTCGATGCTGTGGCCATGACCGCGGAAATCGAAGGTCAGCACGGCGAAGCCCGCCTGGTTCAGTGTTTCCGCCAGACCCACCCAGGATTTCTTGCGGCTGTCTTCGTTGAGAGGATGCAGCATGATCACCGTGGGGGCATTGCGTTTGCCCGCCGGGTAGAACATGCCGTGCAACTCGACCCCGTCCACCGAAGTGAAGCGGACTTTCTCGCCCTTGCCTCCTGCCAGCGCGGGAGAATCGACCGCAAAACAAAAGAACGCTAAGGTGAGGATCACGAGAGCCGAGCGCGCAAAGAATTGCATAGTTGCCTCCGGAACAGTTGGACTTGCAACAGACACTATGGATCATAAACCCCGAGGCGGGCGCGGTCAAGTTTCCGGCAGGAAACCTCCTCATCCGAAAGTCATTCCATTCCAACCGCCTTTCCTGCGCGGCCAAGTTGCCCCACAATTCGTTGTCCCCCGTGGCAAGACAAATAGTCCCGAACGAGCATAGTGCGCAGACCTTCCGGCCTTCGCCACTGAACAGGAGTTGACGCCGCGCACGCTTGCGATGTTGGCATGGGGGTCGTTGCACGCCGCAGCCCAGAAACGGCGCACGCTGATCTTGACCGGGTTGCGCGAACCGGCATAATCCCACGCGCAAAATATCTGGAAAAAAATCGGACGAAGGAGCTTGATCGATGTCGCGCTATCAGCTGGCGTCTTTGCTCTTCTTGCTGTCGTTCGCCGCCGCGCCCTCGGCCGCCCACCCGCCGCGCTCGAGTTGGTCCGTGGGCGTGCACATCGGGCCGCCGGCTTATCCTCGACCGTACGTCTACAGTCCGTGGTGTTACGGCGTGGTGCGACCCTATCCGTATCACTATTTCTACGAGCCCGCGCCGGTGATCTACGAAACGCCGATACTCGTTCGGCCCGCGCCGGTTGTTGTTCGCCCCGAAACGGTCGTAGTCCCATCCGCTTTGCCAGCCGCTCAGGCGGCGAAGGTAATTCCGGCTTCCAATGAGATCGCGGCAACCATCGAAGTCTATTTGCAGCGCTTGGCCCATGCGGACGAGAACATGCGCCGCAACGCCGTCATGGAGCTGGGCCGCATGAAAGCGGAGCGCGCCGTGGAACCGTTGACCGCGACGTTGGCCGGCGACAAAAGCGCCGTGGTGCGTGACGCCGCCGCCCGCGCCCTGGGCCTTATCAGCTCGCCGCGCGCCTTGACCGCGCTCGTCCATGCGGCACAAGCCGACCCGGACCGCGACGTTCGCCACAGCGCCCAATTCGCGGTGGAGATCATCCGAACCAATTCGCGCAACTAGCCGCAAGGCGTTCATAAACTAAAGGAGAATGTCGTTCTCCTTTCAGTTGCTGAACACCGACCGCTCCGCCCGCCGCGGCCGCATTGTCACCGGACATGGACCGATCGAGACTCCCGCCTTCATGGCGGTCGGCACGCAGGCCACGGTCAAGGGTTTGACTCCCGAGCAGTTTGAAGCCGTCGGCACGCAGGTTGTTTTGGGCAACACCTACCATCTGGCGCTGCGTCCGGGTGACGAGCTGATCGCGCAACTGGGCGGCTTGCATCGATTCATGAACTGGCGCAGGCCTATCCTGACAGACAGCGGCGGCTATCAAATCTACAGCCTCGCCGCTAATCTTCAAATCGACGACCGCGCCGCCGTTTTCCGTTCCCATATCGACGGCGCGCTTCTCGAGCTGTCGCCCGAAAAAGCAATACGGATTCAAGAAAACCTCGGCTCGGATATCGCCATGTGCTTGGACGAATGCCCGCCGAGCGATACCGAGCCTGCTTATTGGCAGGAAGCCGTCCGCAGGACGATCCATTGGGCCGAGCGCTGCCGGGACGCGCATCGCTGCAAGGACCAAGCGCTGTTCGCCATCGTCCAAGGGGGCACGGACCTGGAGCTGCGCGCCCGCTGCGCCGAAAAGTTGATCGACTTGGACTTTCCGGGCTATGCCTTGGGCGGTTTTAGCGTCGGCGAAACGCCCGAGCAAATGGCCGCCGCCCTCGAGCCCAGTGCGCGCGTGTTGCCGGAAAAGAAGCCGCGCTATCTCATGGGCGTTGGCCGTCCCGCGGACATTCTCCGCGCCGTGGCCGCCGGCATCGACCTGTTCGATTGCGTATTGCCCACGCGCAACGGCCGCAACGCCATGGCTTTCACCGCCCAGGGGACTTTACGCCTGCGCAACGCCGCTCACAAGCGAGATGAAGCGCCTTTGGAGTCCGATTGCGGATGTCCCACGTGCGGCGGCTACAGCCGGGCGTATTTGCACCATCTGTTTTTGGCGGACGAAATGCTCGGGCCCACGCTGCTGTCGCTGCACAACCTGGCCTATTACAACCGCCTCCTGGTCCAGGCGCGGCAGGCCATCGAGGAAGGCCGCTACGCCGAGTTTTCCGCAGTCAACCTTGCCCGTTGGGGGGCAAGTATTTAAGATGGACGTTTTGATTCGCCAAAACGGTAGCCGCATCCTTCAGGTTGCGGTCGGCGCGGGCCAAAGACCGCCGCTACGGAGTTGTGTAATCCGATGTTGTTTTCACTGATCTTGTTGGCCCAGGAAGAAGCGGCGAAAAAGGGTGAGCCGCCGTCGATGCTCGTTCAGTTCATGCCGATCATCCTGATCGTCGTCGTCTTTTACTTCTTGATCATTCTGCCCGGCCGCAAGGAACGCCAACAGCGCGCGGCCATGATCACCGCCCTCAAGAAAAACGACAAAGTGATTACCAATGCCGGCATCGTCGGCCAGGTCGTCAGCCTCATCGAAGGGTCCGAGGAAGTGACCATCAAGAGCGAAGACACGAAGCTTCGCATCTTGCGAAGCAGCATCGCCCGCGTGATCGCCGAGCCCACGTCGACCGGCGATGCCAAACCAGCGTAGTCCCCTCGCTCTACGAGGGGACAAGTCGTCGCGCGGAGCGAGACGACTGTTCTCCTAAGGAATTGGCCATGAAATCGTTCTTCTGGAGATTCTTCATTTGCCTGGTGCCTACGGCGCTGGCCGCCTGGGTTTCCGTCGTCGCCATCCTCAAATATCAGCGCGGCGAGTCCGGCGGCTTCAAGCTCGGCGTCGACCTGGTCGGCGGCACCATTCTGGTGTACGAGATCGACATCCGTAAATCGCAAGAAGCGGACAAGACGTTCGACGCGAACCGCGCCACCGCCGACTTGGCCCTCTCGCTCAAGCGCCGCATCGATCCGAATGACCTCTACAACATCGTCATTCGTCCGGCCGGCGGCGAAGGCCGCGTCGAGATCATCCTGCCCACGGGCGGCATCTATCGCACGAAGAAAGCCGAAAAAGCGTGGGATGACTTGCTCGACAAGATGAAAGTGGATTGGAAGCTGCCCGCCGTCCCCGAAGTCGGCCGCGGCAAGATTCTCGAGCTCGCCGACCGCATTCAGCTCGCGCTCTCGGAAAAAGTCTGGGAGGAGAAACTGTTCAATTCGGAGAAGACCTGGAAAAAACTTCAGGAGTCGGCCTTCGACACTTGGGCCGAGCTGGACGATGCCAAGATCAAGGCCGAAATGGCCAAGCTGAAAGTGGGCAATCTCAAAGCGCTCGGCACATTCATCTACACCCAACTCGCCGCCACCGAATCACCGACTTCGGAAAAGGCCATCGAGCTGTGGATCAAGAAGCAGGCGTGGGACGAAATGCTCAGCCGGGCACGCGCCAAATGGACCTTTTTGGCGCCCTTCAAAGAAGACATGGAGCGCATCACGCCGGACAGCGTCGAACAAGTGATCACGTTCATCCAGGCCAAGGGCAGCGTCATCGGCCAAGCGGGTTTGAGTGTGATTAGTCAACTCACCGGCGCCGACATTTTGGACGGCCTCACGCCGCCGGAGGCCAAAGAACCTTCCACGGACCATAAAGTCGTCGAAGAATTCATCCTCGAAAACTACGGCCCCTCGGTCAAGCGCATTCAGGACAGCATTAACAAGGAGGTGGAAAAATCCGGCCGCAGCCGCGATTTGAGCGTCGAGGAAGTGCAGCGCATCAAGGAACTGGTGGCCAAGGTCGGCAGCTTGGAATTCCGCATCTTGGCTAACAAGCACGATGACAAGAACGGCATTGATCGGGCTAAGCAAACTATTACGGACGCCAAGGACCTGGACGACCGCGCGAAGAAGGGCCTGCCGCCGCCGCCGCCGATGGAGTTTGACGATCCGACTAAACCCGCGCTGATTGACATCAACTTGCCGCGCAATAACAAGAGCACCGTCAGCTACAGCTGGGTGGAGATCGGCCCGCAGGAACGCAAGGCCTTGAACCTGGACAACTCGGCCCGCAACGACACCACGCGCAACAGCACGTGGATCGAAGCCCAAACCAAGATCAACCAAGCAACCGATTTGAAAGACCTGGCCGGCAAACCAATGCTCCAAGGCGCCTTATTCTTCACGCGCAAGTGCGAAGACCGCAACCAGCCCGACGAAGAGCGCCGCCGCAAGGAATGGGAATACTTCGTCCTCAC
>JAKEHV010000555.1 GCA_022614915.1 Gemmataceae bacterium
CATCAAGATGTTTTTTCTGCACGCGCGCAGCGTTGTGTCAGACTCCTAGTGCAGCACTTGGAAAACGACGCTGACCAGCGCGTGCGCCAAGCGCTTGGACTCTTGCGCGATTGGGGTTTCCGCATCGAAGCCGATTGCGTCCCGGCCGCGATCTATGATGTGTTCCTCGCGCACTGGACAAAAGCGGTGACGGCCGCGCGCTTCCCGAAGGAGACCGCCGGATTCGTCGCGGCCAATGCCGGCGGCATTGCCATGCGACTCCTGGATAACGATGAGGTTGGTTGGTTCGAAGGCGGAGACCGATCCCAGACCATCCGCGCCGCACTGGTCGGCGCTGTTGATGAACTTACGTCGAAACTCGGCTCGGACATGAGCGCATGGCATTGGGGCCGGCTGCATTTTCTCCAGCAGAAGCACTTTCTTTCCGGGCGAGGGGACTTGGGCACTCTGCTCGACCTTTCCGGCCTCCCCGTCAACGGCGACGCCAACACCGTAAACAGCGCCTCACCCGATCCCAGTTTTGCAGCGTGGCTTGGCGCCGGTTATCGCATGGTTGCCGACCTCGGCACTGCCGAGGCCAGCCTTTGGCAAATCGAAGTCGGCGGCGCCAGCGGCCAACCCGGCAGCCCGCACTATGACGATCAGCTAGACCCCTGGAGAATGGGCGCTTACCATCACCTGGCGCTGATGGCGACAAAGTTGTAGCGGAACTCGCAAGAGTTCCGACGCAAATACGCCGGAATTCTTGCGAATTCCGCTACGGCTGTTCGACTATTCGGACCGCAACCTTGCCGCCTTTCAACGATTCCGCTCCAGGAAGTTGTTGAAGACATAGTTGGCGACCTGGCTGCCGGTGCGGATGCCCTCGGTCTTGTCGAAGGCCCAGTGAATGCCGAGGTAGATGCGGCTCTGGCCGTTCTCCTCCGCCGCCTGATCGAAGCTGGAGACCCCACGCTCCGCGTGGGGATACGCTGACCCCACGCGGAGCGTGGGGCCTACTACTATTTAAGGTTTGGCGAATTCGCCGTCGTCGAAGCGCTCGACCAGTTGTGATTCGAGCACTTCCGCCTCAAGCAACTTCTTGCCATCGCGCAGCATCAGCACTTTCTTGGCCATCTTCTGGCCGCCCACATCCTGATACTCCTGGATGATCCGCTCCTCCGTGGTTTCCTGTCCGGACATGAAGTCGAGAGCCCGGCGCTCGGTCTTTACCAGCAAGTAGGTCGTCTTGTCGAAATACATGTCGATGTCCTTCTTTCCCTCCTTGGAAAACTTCACACCGATGGCCGGTTTGCCGTTGACTTGCGCCTCGCCGATCGGCGACAGCTTCACACCCTTCTCGTTAAGACCTTTCAGTTGGCCCAGACTCATCCAATAAGCCACCTGCTGGAACTCTTCCAACAGGTCCTTTTCGACTTTGATGTCCATATCGTTCGCTTTGATCCAACCTTCCTTGCCGTCGAACACCGTGGTCACTTTGACCGCGTTGTTCATGACTGTCATGTCCATCACTTCCTTGAACTTGCCGGGGTATTGCACCCATATCTGCTGAGTGAATTCCAGCTCCAGCCCGGCGACATAAATCGTGCCTTTGTTCTTGCTCAGAGAGCCTTTCTTTGTATTGTCTTGCCCTTTGGGATAAAGCGCTTTATGCGCTTTGTCGAGGATAGCGGCCGTGTCGTCGCCGGCCTGGCCATAGACCAAGCCAGTCAGGACGAGCGCGACCGCGGCAACGGTCACTTGCAACCGACGCATGGGACACCTCCGGGAATGTGTTCGAGGACGTCCCAATCCTAGCTGCAAATCCCAGTCGGACAACGGATTTGGGATGAGTAGCTGCCAAAACGGGATGAATCGGATTGTCGGAGATTCGAATGTTGCGCTTCCATGTCACCAACGGTTACTTCTTAAGGAATGCTTTCTGGGAGGCGCAACATGAAACTACCTGTCATCCGCGGGGTCATCGATCGACGAATACTCGTAAACTACCGGGTCGATCCGGATGTGTTGGCGTCCCTGTTGCCGGCCCCGTTTCGGCCCAAAGTCGTTCACGGCGTCGGCATGGTTGGTATTTGCCTGATTCGCCTGAAGAACATTCGGCCGGCGTTTCTGCCCTCCTGGCTCGGCATCTCGTCGGAAAACGCCGCACATCGCAGCTCTGTCGAGTGGGACGAACAGGGTGCAGTTCGTGAAGGCGTCTACGTGCGCCGGCGCGACACCAACTCCTGGCTCAACACTTTGGCCGGCGGCCGGCTTTTCCCCGGCATCCATCACCATGGCCGGTTCACTGTGAAGGAAAGTGCGGACCGTTTCGAGGTAGCGATGCGGAGCGACGACGGCGACACCGACATGGCAGTGCGCGGTCATCGCACCGACCGCTTGCCGAAGTCCTCGATCTTCCGCACGCTCGCGGATGCTTCGGAGTTTTTTCAAGCGGGTTCGCTCGGTTACTCGGCGACGCCCGATCCCGACCGCTTCCAGGGCTTGGAGCTACGCTGTCAAGAATGGCGCGTCGAACCGCTCCAGGTCGAAGAAGTGCGTTCGAGTTTCTTCGACAATGCGGCGCTTTTCCCCAAAGGTTCGATCGAATTCGATTGCGCGCTCTTGATGCGCGGCATCGCGCATGAATGGCATGGCAAGGCGGATTTGTGCTGCGCGGCGGCAGAACCAAGTCGCTGCGCCACAACCGCCGCTTAAGATACTCCTTTTCGACAAATCCCGCTTGCCGGACCGATGACGTCATTTCTCGTTCAACCCATTGTGCGCTGGATTGCCGCCCCACATGAGCCAGCCGTGGTCGCGAGCGTCGCCGGTTTCGATGGCGTATAGGTGGCCGTTGCTTGTGGACACGTAGACACGGCCGTGGGCGACCGCCGGCTGAAACAGGATCGGTTGACCGATCGTGGCCCGCCACAATTCCTTGCCGGTGTCCGCAGCGAAGCATAGTATCTCGCCGTGCGTCGTGCCGACGAAGACCTTGCCGTTGACGAGAGCGGGCGGGGTCACGGTCGCGTCCACAAGAGGCTGGTTCTTCTTCGCGCCGCCGAGCACAGCTTTCCAAAGCACCTTTTCCGTCTGCGGATCGATGCATTTTAGGGTATCGCCCATCGCGCTATAAAGCCGGCCATTGGCGACAAACGGACGCGAGCCTTGGTACGACCAGACGCCGGAGACGGAGAGCTGGCCGGTATTGAAACTGCCGGCGCCGCCGAGTTGGCCGAAGTTGCCGGTGCCGGCTGGGAGACCGCCGATAGCGCCGGCGAAGCCAGCGAAGCCCGCGCCGCTGTTGGCTTTGAGGCTGGCCATGGCGGCGCTTTGGAGCAGCTGTGTGGGGCCAGCCTGAGGCAACGTCGGCGGGAAGCCGGCCGCCTGGCCGCCCAAGGCGCCGCCCAGATTGCCGGTGGAAAAGCCCGCGAAGCCCGCAGCCATAGCCAAGTTCGCCCCCCCGCCGCCGACATTTGCAAAACCCACGCCCGCGTCCAGCCCTTGCAGTTTCATCTCAAGCGTCGAATGGGCCCCGCGTTTCGCCACGTCCAAATAATCCGCCGGCCGCTGCGTCGCTTTCAAGTCACGCACTTTGTCGCTGGCCTGCGTGCCGCGCCGCGCTAGCTGTTCGAGTTGCTGCGCGACCTTCTTGCCCTTTTCTTCTACGGTTGTTTCGACACGTCGGCTGAAGTAGCTGTGCCCCTGCCAGACCACAGGCGACGAGGTGGCGTTTTGCTTCTCGCTCCAAACGGGCTTGCCGTTGCCTACCTCGAAACAAGACAGCGTGCCGTCAAGCGTGGCGACGAACACGCGGCCGTCGGCGAGAACTGGAGCGGTGATGATCTCCGCGGAAATAGGCTTTTGCCAACGCTCCGCGCCGGTCTTTAGGTCGAAGCAAGCGAGATAGTTTTTGTTGTCCTTACCCGGATAGGCCATGTAAACGCGGCCCTTGTGAATGGCGGGCATGCTCATGAGGGGATCGCCGAGCCATTTTTTCCAGAGGCGCTTGCCCTCCATCGTGATGATTTCCAGCTCGCAGCTTTCAGTGTTGAAGGCGACGCAGCCGTCCGCGACGACGGCGGCGGTGGGCCCGTCGTCGCCGGTTTGGTAGACCCAGAGTTTCTTGCCGCTAACTGCGCCAAAGGCGTAAAACTCGTGGCTGCCGAAGCCGCCGCCCACGAACACTTTGCCGCCTACGACCGCGGGAGTCGCCAAAGGCCGATCGCCCGGGATGACCACCTTCCAGCCTTTCTTGCCCTCCTTGCTCTGGAAGGCAGCGGGCGGAGCAATGTTGGGCGCTTGCCATTGTTCCTCATTGGGCTGAACCGGCTTGGGTTTTCCGGTGTTTTGGGCCCGCAGCTGGCTCTCCCAGAATGCCAGTCCAGCCCACGAGGCAGCGAACAGTCCGAGCACGAATACGGCGCGCACGTTCATGGTCCTTCCTCCCAAACATCGTCCCCTAATAGATTATCCCGGAATGAAACGAGAGTTGGCGAAAAACTTGCGCGGGCGGTTACGGCCTCTTCAGATTCTCGCTGCGATATGCGGTTAAAGTGGTCGCGGTTTGCGACAGCAGGAATTCACCGTGCAAAACGAGATTGCCGGGGATGTCCTTCGTCGGGCACGTGGCACCGAGGCGGCCCAAGGCGACGTCGACGAGGGCTATCTCCGGCTGCTTTGATTTGTCGCCCTTTTTGAGAGGCAGATAGTAGATCGAATCAGACCATGCACCCAAACCCGAAGGGACGCCGGTAGCCAGTTTCCACGCCTCTTTGCCGTTTTTCAGGTCAAGAGCGCGGCAGCCAGCGGGGCCAACGAGTAGAATGCGGCCGCCGTGGACACCGGCCAGGTAGAGGTCATCGGCGCCGGCGAACTTGCGTATGGCGACGCCGTTTTTCGGATTCAGCAAGTGTACCTGGGGATCATCCGCCGCTGTTACGAGGACTTTGCCGTCGTGGACCAGCGTGGTCGTGGCTTTCCAGTTGGGGAGCTTTACCGGAACGTCCGCCGGTTTTGGATCAACTTGACGATACGTGTAGGTCCAAAGCAATTGCTGAGTATTGAGATCGATGCCATAGACCTTGCCGGCGTGCGTGGG
>JAKEHV010000091.1 GCA_022614915.1 Gemmataceae bacterium
AAGTACTCGAATCTGCTGCGCTACATGCGTTTCACGGATTCGGAGGAAGAATAGGTCCTTCCAACATTTGCGTCTTGTTCAGCGCTCGGAGATTCAAGCACTGGACGTGCAGCAATCGATCCTGTCTTTTGCAGGGTGGAAGCTGACGCTTCAAATCCTAGAATGAGCCTTTCCCTCTGGCTCTCGGTCGTGGAGGTGGGTCTTGGCCTTGCCGTTTTTCGCCGTCACGTTGTTCGTCAGCGCGTTCTTGCTCTTCCTTGTCCAGCCGATGATCGGAAAGATGATCCTGCCCAAGCTGGGCGGCACACCGCAGGTCTGGAACACCTGTATGCTGTTTTTCCAGACAACACTCTTGGCGGGCTACGCCTATACGCATTCGGTCAGCACGAAGCTTTCGCTCCGTCGTCAACTCGTTGTCCACTGTGGCTTACTGATAGTGCCACTCTTGCTTCTGCTTCCGAACGGGCCATTCAATATCACAGGCTGGAGCCCGCCGGCTGGCTCCAATCCGATTTGGTCCACCTTAATCCTCTTGGCCATTGTGGTTGGCGTGCCGTTTTTCGTGGTTTCGACAAGCGCGCCACTGTTGCAAAAATGGTTCGCCAGCACGGGCCATCCAGCTGCCACGGACCCGTACTTTCTTTATGGCGCCAGTAACCTGGGCAGTCTGCTTTCGTTGGTCGCGTATCCGTTTGTGGTGGAACCGTGGATACCCTTGCAAACGCAAGCGTGGGTGTGGGCGATTTCCTTTGTGATTCTCGCCGGGCTGATTCTCGGTTGCGCGGTGATGGTATTCAAAGCAGCGCCGGCAATGGTCCCGCTCGCGGGGGTGCCGCAAGAAGTGCCGCCGCCCAGCGAGACGGCCGAAGCCCCGGCGCAACCAGCCAGCGCTTCGGTCAAAGCCGGTCCCGCCCCCAGCGTCCAGCGCACCGGCATCACGCGCAAGAAAGGCGTTAGAATCCTCCAAAAAAAGCCGATCTCAGAACCTAGCCCTGGCGTGGACATTACGCAGCCGCGTAGTGACGAAGTAACCAACTGGCGCCGTCTGCGCTGGGTGCTGCTTGCATTCGCCCCTTCCAGCCTTATGCTCGGCGCCACGAGCTTTATTTCCGTGGATTTGTCGCCGTTTCCGCTGTTGTGGGTCATTCCTCTCGCCTTGTATCTTCTGTCTTTCATCCTCGTCTATTCCAAGTGGCCGACGGTTTGGCTGGGCGCGCCCCATAGCTTCGTGTTGTTTGCTGCGCCTCTGGGCTTGTGCGCTTTGAGCTTCATTTTGATGCGCGGCGGCTTTGACCCGTTCAAAGCCACTTTGGTCACCTTTGCCGGATTTTTCTTGGTGGCCCTTATGTGCCACGGCGAAATCGCCAGGGATCGTCCGGCGACCAAGAATCTCACCGAGTACTTTCTGTTTATGTCTGTCGGCGGCGCACTCGGCGGAGTATTTAACGCCCTGTTGGCGCCGCAATTATTCGTGGGCGTCGCGGAGTATCCCATCGCCATCGTCGTCGCCTGCTTCATGAAGCCCAGCAGCCGGAACGACGGCTGGCTGGACGAACTGCTCATGAGCGCTTTCCCGCAACTTGGCCCAGTGGTGCGTGCCAAAGGCGATCAGGTGGCGCAGGGCTTCGGCTTGCCGGCGCCACGAACGAATTGGATTCTGAATTGGACGCTCGACATACTTCTGGCGTTGTTCGTTGTCGGCTTGGCGTTGTGGTTGAAAAACACAGCGATCCATTCTTGGTTCTGGTTCTCGAATGTTGAATACCCCAAGAACGGCATGGTGAAACTGCTTAAATTCATCGGCTTTTCGCCGAACGGCGCAAAAGAATTCGCGCCCAATGCCGCCGCCCTGGTGGTCTACGGACTGCCGTTGCTCTTTTGTTTCTTCTATGCCGTGCGTCCGTCGCGCTTTGGCTTAGCCATGATGGGTCTGTTGTTGGCCAACTTGGCCTTCGCCGAGCGTGAGTCCGGTTACGTGTTTTCGGCCCGCACGTACTTTGGCGTGTTGCGGGTTTACCATGAAGAGGAACGCGACGGGATCTCGGATTCGGACATCGACTCGAAAGGAATGAGGTTTACAAACCCAAGGAAACTCCCCGAATACACATTCCTGATGCACGGTACGACCTATCACGGCCGAAATTACTATGATCCGCCGGAGCTACGACGTCTCGCGACGACTTATTACCATCGCAAAGGCCCGGTCGGCGTGATTATGGAACGCTACAATTGGTTTCCGGGAAAACAAAACACCTATCATGCGGACGCCCGGTTGCCCGCCTCGATGGTGGGACTCGGCGCGTTGCCGTTGGGAGTCGGCAACCTGCCGCTCGATCAACTGACCTGCGTTTGGTCCGAACCGCCCTATGCTACCATTGGCTTGGGGACAGGCACGATGGCCTCCTACGGGCGCTGTTTTCAGCACGTTGTCTACTATGAAATCGACGACATGATCCGGAATTTCTCGTTGCCGCCCAACGAGCGTTTCTTGTTCCAGGACAGACCCTTCTTCAACTATCTGGCCGATGCCGTTGGCCGCGGCTCCAACTTGGAGGTCGTCATGGGCGACGCGCGGCTGTCCATGGCTCAAGAAAACCCGAAGGTCAGCAAACTCTACAGTCGGCCTGCCGATAAGAGCACGTTCTTCCTAGATCACTCGATTGAAGATCATCCGGCATTCTCCAATCGGGAGAAGTATTACAAAGTAATCGTCGTCGATGCCTTCAGTTCCGACGCGATTCCGTTGCACCTGCTCACCAAAGAGGCGGTCGAATTGTACTTCAGCAAACTCGCCGAAGACGGCGTGTTGTGCCTGCACACGTCGAATCGGCACATGGACCTGGTCAAGCCGGCAACGGATATAGCCAAGGCCTTGAAGAAGGCCTATATCGTGGGCCACGACGTGGGGCCCCGGGAACCGTGGCTAGGCCATTTCGGTTCCGAATACGTCATGCTCGCGAACCACGAAAAATACCTGATTGGCGAGGCACGGTCTGACGAATTGTTCGCGCCCGACGAAGCGCTGCCTAGGCCAAGGGAAGGCGGCTTCAATCTAATGACTCGAAAGCGCGTGGGTGACATCGGATCTGAGGCGGTCAGGGACGCAAAAAGGAGGGGAGTGCCTATTCAGGAATGGCACATCACACCCGCCCCCCGCATGCGCCTGTGGACCGACGATTTTTCCAACATCGTCAGCATCTTGCGTTGACCTTTGGAGTGCGGCGACTCGTCGTCGCTTTAGGATTTTTGGAGCGCGGTATGACGCCGCTCTGAATGTGGGACGTATGGCAGCAAGGATTCTGTCCTCCATCCAAAGTGGCGTCGTGACGCGACACTCCAAAGCTCCCATCTCACCAGGTCCAGTTGCAAACCTGTCCTACTTTCGGTCATTTTCCTACAACTACATGCATTCCTGCCTCGTAGTAATGAAGATGCGTTCGACGCCTGTCGAACGCAGGGGCGGGTGGAGGATGATCCCGCCGATTGCCCTCTCTTAAGGGGAAAAAACTCTTCGTCTTCTCGGGTTTCCCGAATTCTTGCGAATTCGGCTACGTTCATTTGGAGGAAGTCCCTTGGCTCTGCCGCTGTTTGCCATCACGCTCTTTGTGAGCGCGTTCATTCTATTTCTCGTGCAGCCCATCATCGGCAAGTTGATCCTGCCGAAGCTGGGCGGCACCCCGCAGGTGTGGAACACCTGCATGGTTTTTTTCCAGATGGTGCTGCTTTTGGGCTACTTTTACACGCACTTCGTCAGCACCAAATTGTCCTTACGGCGGCAGCT
Source organism: Gemmataceae bacterium (assembly GCA_022614915.1). Classification (GTDB taxonomy): domain Bacteria; phylum Planctomycetota; class Planctomycetia; order Gemmatales; family Gemmataceae; genus JAKEFD01. The sequence continues at coordinate 3,782 of JAKEHV010000091.1, forward strand.
GTTGATCCACGGCTTGTTGCTTTTCGTTCCTTTCATCATCTTGCTGCCCAACGGACCGTTCAACGTCACCGAGTGGGTGCCGCCGCTTGGCGCCAACCCGCTTTTCTACACCTTGGGCTTCTTGTTCGCCGTGGTCGGCATACCCTTTTTCGTCGTGTCCACGAGCGCTCCACTGTTGCAAAAGTGGTTCGTCTACACCGGCCACCCCGCCGCTAAGGATCCTTACTTTCTCTACGGCGCTAGCAATTTGGGCAGCTTGCTCGCCCTATTGGCATATCCGGTGTTCATCGAACACGTTTTCGATCTCAGGCCGCAAGCCTGGCTCTGGACGATTTGCTATATCGTGCTCGTCGTGACAGTGCTGGTATGCGTTGCCGCTGTGTGGAAGCCTTCCGGGCAAGCGAAACTTCAGTTCGCGGACGCACCGCCGCCGCCCGAATCCCCTCTCGCGCCTGCGGGAGAGGGTGCCCCAGCGGCCCCAACTTCCACGGCGATCTCTGCCACGCCGACCGCCGCTGCTTCTGCCGCCGCTGCGATCAGGAAGGGCCAGCCGCCGGGGAAGCGTCCCAGCATCGGCGCCGCCGACACGCCTAGCATCCACGGCGATGAAATGACCACTTGGCGTCGGCTGCGCTGGATCGGCCTCGCCGCTGTGCCTTCCAGCCTGATGCTCGGCGTCACCACGCACATTACCACGGACCTTTCGCCTATCCCCTTGTTCTGGCTGATACCGCTGACGCTGTATCTGTTGTCGTTCATTTTGGTGTTTTCACGCTGGCCGGTGGTCTGGGTCGAGCAGCCGCACACTCTGATGCTGTACCTTCAGCCGGCGGCGATTTGTGTCATGCTGTTCGTAGACATGTTCGGAGCCATGTCGCAAAACCTTTGGGGCCCGATTGTCTGCAACGTGATCGGCTTTTTCATAACTGCACTCGTCTGCCACGGCGAGTTGGCCAAGGACCGGCCCAGCACCAAGCATCTGACCGAGTTTTATCTTCTGATGTCGGTGGGTGGCATGGTCGGCGGCATGTTCAACGCCATTGTCGCGCCGGTGATTTTCATCTATGTGTGGGAGTTTGGCATAGCCATCGTTTGCGCTTGCTTGGTGCGTCCCAAGCTGAAGGAATCGGGGTGGGCCGACGAGTTGGTGGCGGGCTTCCTGAATCCGGCGTCTGCCGCCCCGGCGCACAAGCCAAAGGGGAAGTCGCATGCGCACGTTGCCAAGCCGGCCGCGGCCGCCGACGCTTCCTTGTCCACCACCATGGACTGGCTATTGCCTGGGGTAGTTCTGTTGATCTTGGTGCTGACCGTCTTTGTTTTCGAAGGCATGATCGCCTCTTTGGCTCAGTCGTTCGCTGGCGGCGCGCGCGCGCGCGACGACTCGGGACTCGGTTGGAAGATGTTCCTGACCTATGGCATTCCGTTAGTCATTGCAGCGTTCTTTTTTGGACGGCCGTTGCGCTTTGGACTTGCTGTTGCCGCAGTGCTCATCGTGCACGCCATCCAAGACAGCCGCGCTGGCACAACCGTGTATGCGGACCGCAGTTACTTCGGCATCATTCGCGTCAAGGAGTCCATGGAAGGCCGCCGGCTCCCGGACGGCACGCAGATTCGCTTGCCGTACAGGCAGCTGATCCACGGGCACATTGATCATGGCATGAACTTCATCAAGCCGGATGACAAGAAGTTTCGGGGCAATCCGGAACGCGACTATAGCCGCCTGGCGACGACTTATTACCATCGCTGGGGGCCGGCGGGCGTGGTCATGGAAAGGTTCAACTGGTTCCCGGGACCGGAAAACACCTATTGGGGTGATACGCGCATGCCTGCGTCGCTCGTCGGCCATTCCGTGAGTTCGTTGGGGACGATGAATCTGCCGGCCGGACAACTCGTCGCGCTTTGGTCGGAGCCGCCGTTTGCCGTCGTCGGCCTGGGCACCGGCACAATGGCGTCCTATGCGCGGCCGTATCAGCATTGCCATTACTACGAAATCGACAACCACATTCGCCGTCTGTCACTGCCCGTGGACGCGAAGACGGGCTACTTCACACATCAATCGCTGCCTAGCTACCTCAGCAAGCGCACGACCTACTTCAACTACCTGGAGGAGGCGATCATGCGCGGCTCCGAAGTGCAGGTGCTCATGGGCGACGCCCGTTTGCGCATGGCCCTGCCCTATGCAAACCACCACACGAATCCCGATTTGGGCGGCGGACCGCAGCGCTTCTACCATATGATGGTTGTGGACGCCTTCAGCTCGGACGCCATTCCGGCACATCTCATCACCCGCCAAGCCATCGAAATGTATATGGAGCACTTGGCGGACGACGGCGTCCTGTGCATGCACACGTCCAACCGTTATGTCGAATTGCCGCTGGTGATTGCCGCCGTGGCGGACAACTTGGGGCTATCCTGGAGGCGCGGCCACGACAATTACGACCGCACGAAGGGCGCCGAGTTGGGTCATTACACTTCGGAATGGGTCATGCTGGCAAGAAAGCCAAAGGATCCCAACCGGATTTGGCCCAATCCCGATGGCCGCGATCCCCTGTCCTATTTGTTCACGCCCGCGTCGGCCGGCAACAACCGCGGCGAGCCGTATTGGACCACGCCCCGGGCCGACTCGCGCTACCTTTGGACCGACGACCATTACAACTTGCTGCAAATCATGAGGTGGTAGCAGAGGCTTAGTCTTTTCGATACACCAGGATGACCGCGCGCTGCCCTAGAATGCGCACGCCCACTTGTCGTAGCTGGCGCCAGCCCGCCCTTTGCGCCGCTTCCTTCATCTCCGACGCTTCCGCCACCAGCACGACAATTCGACTACGTTTTTTGAGCACGCGGTCCCATTCCCTTACGAGCGCGCGGTAGAGAGGGCCGATTTCCACTGGCGAACTGAGCTGCTTGCCGAAAGGCGGATTACAGACGATGCGATCCACGCTGGCGTCTTGCAACGGCAAATCCCGCGCGTCCCAAGTCGACAACTGGACGGGGGCCAGTTTACGCAGATTGGCTTCGGCAAAGCGCACGTGACGCGGATCGATGTCGCCCCCCAGAAGGGTCAAGTCCCAACCGCCGGCCCCCTCACCCCCAACCCCTCTCCCCCAGGGCGAGGGGAGACTTTGAGACCCCTCACCCCCAACCGAGGGGAGGTGCCGCCCGCGCGTGGCTAACGCCCCTTCCGCAAGAATGGTCCCCGCCCCGCACAAGGGATCGAGGATCGTTTGCTTGGGCTTCAGATCGGCGAGGCGCACCAGGGCCGCGGCGAGCGTGGGCCTTAGCGACGCCGGAAAATGCTCCACCTTGTAGGTGCGATGGCGCATGCTGCGGTCGGAAAGACGCAAGCCGCATATCGCCGTCGCGCCCTGGATCGTAAGCCAGATCTCGACCGCCGCGTTTTCCTCGGCGTGGTTCCAACTTGCAGGCAGTTTGCCGGCCAAACCGCGCGCCAGGGCCTTGCGGGCATCGACGCGGCGGTACGCATGCGTGCCGCTCATCTGCACCACGAGCCGGTAGGTTGGGCGGCCTTTCGGCTTGGGACGGATGCCATGATGGATTTGCAGGAGCTTTGCCCAATCCGCGTCTTTGTCGGTCCAGTGGCGCATGCGCTCCAGGTCCGCGGCGCGATAGCTGAGTTCGTCTGTCCCCCACGCGAGCAAGAATACGTCCTCCGTGGTGCGTAAGTGAAGCACGTCTCGGTCGATATCCGGCAGGCGAAAAACGACGATTCCCAGCCCCGTTTTCTTGACCTCGCCGCCGAGCGTTTCGGCAATCTCCTCGGCGGCGACGGTTTCCAGGCCGGGATGCACCATCGCGTAAAGGGCAGGTTGTTCGCTCTTATTCTTCGCCACGGTTCACGCTTAGCGCACAAGGACGACGATCACCAGTACCAACAAAACAACTGCCCAAAAGGCCACGATCCCGAGCACGATCGGAAGCATTTCGTTCTTTTCGCCGTCTTGCAACAGTTTGGCTTCCGGCAGCAGTTCAACGGTGACCCGTTGCCCGTCCGGCGAACCGGGCAATGTGTCTCCCAAGGCATCAGCGCTAAGCGGCGCCGCTTCCAGGGCCAAGGCCGCCTCGACCTGGGCCTGGTCGCCTTCGCGCTCCACGGGGCGGACCTCGATGGGCGGGCACCAGGGCGCAAGCGCCAGTCTTAGCGCCGCCGCGTTCGCATAGCGCTGTTCCGGCTTCTTGGCCAACAGCTTGTCGATGATGCCGGCGAATTCGTCCGGAATATTGCTATTGCGCCATTGGATTGGGTCCGGTTCTTGCCGCCGGTGCGCTTGGATCTTCTCTTTCGACGTGCCGCCCGGAAAGGGGGCCTTGCCGCTAAGCGCGAAATAGATGCAGCAACCGAGCGCGTACAGGTCGGAGCGTCCGTCCACCTGGGTGGAATCGAACGTCTGCTCGGGGGCCATGTAATCGACCGAGCCGACGACATAGCCACGGCCGCCAAGAACTTGGGAGTCTTCCACTTCTTCGCCTTCCATCATGGCCAGTCCGAAATCAAGCACTTTAGCGTGCTCGTTGGGAGTGATCATGATGTTCGATGGCTTCAGGTCGCGGTGGACCAGGCCGACTCCGTGCGCGTGCTCCAAGGCGGAAGCAACTTCGGAGAATAGATGCGCGACGCGCGATACGTCCAGCGGGCCCTGTGTATTGACCATGCGATAGAGGCTAAGTCCCGGAATGTACTCCATCGCGATGTAATAGACGCCGTCACTGACGCCCACTTCATGCGTTTGGGCGATGTGCGGGTGCTGCACTTTCTTCGACAACTCCATTTCGCGTTGAAAGCGAGTGAGATAGCGTTCCTCCTGCCTGGCTCGTTTGGGCGGCAGCACCTTGACGGCGACGTGGCGTCCGTTGCGAGTGTCCAAGGCAAGGTAGACGGCGCCCATGCCGCCCCTGCCGATGGGCGTGAGGACTTGAAACGGTCCCAGCTTGAGGCCGCGCGTAACCCCGTGCAAGAGCTTCAGGGCCTGAAAGCGCGACAGCCTGCCTACGCGAATCAAATGATTGGCCATTTCCTGCGGGTTCTCCTGCCGCTCCTTTGGAAGTGAGCGCAATGCTTCCTCCAACTGCTCGCGGCCGAGCAGCCCGCTGCGCAAGAGCGTTTTCAGAAAACCATCCGCCGCCTCAGCCATGCAATTGCTCTTCTTACTTTGATCAGCGTTTATCTGCGTTCATCTGCGGTTCCGATTTCCTAGTGTCGGAAATGCCGCACGCCGGTGAAGAGCATGGCCAGGCCGTGTTCGTCGCAGGCGTCGATGGAATCCTGGTCGCGGACCGAGCCGCCGGGCTGAACGATTGCCTGTACACCGGCTTTGGCCGCCTCGTCGATGTTGTCGCGGAACGGGAAAAACGCGTCGGACGCCAACACGCTGCCGCGCACCCTCTCACCCGCCTTCCGCACTGCCATGTGCACCGAGTCGACCCGGCTCATTTGGCCCGCGCCGACGCCCACGACCATGCCGCCTTTGGCCAGCACGATCGCGTTGCTCTTGACGTGTTTCGCCACGATCCACGCGAAGCGCAGATCTTCCAGTTGCTGCGCGGTCGGCCTGCGCTTCGTGACCAGCTTGGCATGCGCGAAGTCGTCGCCGGATGCGTCGCGCTGTTGCGCCAAACAGCCGCCGTCGACGCGATGAAAGTCCAGGCCACGCACCCCGTCGTCCGTGAGCGGCTTGGTGCGCAGAATGCGCACGTTTTTTTTCCAACTCGGCCGCGTCGTCAATACTTGAAACGCGGCATCGGCATAACCCGGCGCGATGATGCATTCAATAAAGCGGTTCGGCTCAGTGATCGCTTGCGCCGTGGCTTCATCGACTTCACGATTGAAGCCGAGAATGCCGCCGAACGCACTCAAGGGGTCGCCTTCGTACGCTTTGGCAAACGCCTCGGCCAATGTTTCGGATACCGCGGCCCCGCAGGGATTGTTGTGCTTGATGACGACCACGGCCGGACGCGCAAGCTCGCGCACGAGATTCAGGGCGCTGTCAAGATCGAGGATGTTGTTGTAAGACAGCTCTTTACCATGGAGAACGTCAGCGTTGGCGACACAGCCGTGCATCAAGTCCGGTTCAACGTAAAAAGCGGCCTTCTGATGCGGGTTCTCGCCGTAACGCAGCGATTGCCGATGCTGAAACGATAAACGCAAGGTCATCGGCCAGGCTTCGTCCGGGTTGGCTCGTTTCTGGAAATAGCCGGCGATAACTTGATCGTAGTGTGCGGTGTGAGCGAACGCCGCTGCGGCCAGTTTTTCGCGTGTAGAAAGAGTCAAACCTGCTGAGTTGGCGCGCATTTCGAATAACACGTGGTCATACTGCGCGGGATCGATGACGATGGCAACGTCGTGATAATTCTTGGCAGCAGCCCGAACCATTGTCGGGCCGCCTACATCAATGTTCTCGACTATGTCCTCGTGGCTTGCGCCCGCCTTTGCCAAGGTCGATTCGAAGGGATACAAGTTGCAGACCACGAGGTCAATGTAGCCGAGATCATGCTCGCGCATGATGCGCTGATGTTCGGAGCTGTCGCGGATGGCGAGGATGCCGGCGTGTACGCGCGGGTGCAGGGTCTTGACGCGGCCATCGAGAATCTCCGGAAAACCGGTGACTTCGGAGATGTCACGCACTTTGAGCCCGGCGTCGGCGAGCGTCTTGCGCGTGCCGCCGGTCGAGACGAGTTCTACCCCGAACCCCGCCAGCGCCTTGGCGAAATCTACGAGTCCGGTCTTGTCGCTCACGCTCAACAGAGCGCGTCGCACAATCCGCACCGTCATGGCGATCTCCCATTTCCTCGTTGTTTTTCCGCTGTCATCTTATGAGGATAGATGCATTCAAGCCCGCGGGATAGGAGTCACGTATGCAACCGGTTCGGATTCTTATTGTGCCCACTCTGC
>JAKEHV010000092.1 GCA_022614915.1 Gemmataceae bacterium
CATATCCTGTGCGAAGCGGAAGCGCACCAGACGGACGACGGTCCGCGCCATGTGGATGTGCCCAAAGGGGACCTGACCGATCACATCACGCACCTGACGTGCCGCCTGGCCCGCGATTGCCAGGCCGCCGCCATCATCGCGCCGACCGTGACCGGCCGCACCGCCCGCCTCGTCGCCCGACATCGGCCGTTGGCAGCCATCGTCGCTGTCTCTGGCAGCGCGGCTGTGCTAAGGCAACTGTCGCTGGTCTGGGGGGTCCGCGCTGTGGCCACCGCCGGCACAACTCAGCCCGGCGACGACCGCCTCGTCGCAGCCGTCCGCTCCGCCTTCGCGGCCGGCGCGGTCAACCTTGGCGACCGCGTGGTCGTGCTGGCAGGGCACCCGATTGAAGGCGGCGAACGGCTTCCGACGATTCGCATTGTGCGCGTGGGCGAAGGAGGGGAATCGTGCGAGTCATAAACTGGTCGAGTTGAGGTTAGTGCAAGTGCTATTCCTTAGGTGTCGCAAGCTTGTAGCACACCGCCTCGCTTCCGTTCCGCAATAGTAAATGCGGCCCGGACATCGCCAGGTTGTTCCAGGTGCGACCTTCGAGCGCCTTGATTTCGCCAAGCACGTTGTCTTCGCGCTTGGGTGACGCTTCCACTAAGAACAAGTCGCCCTCCTCGCTCAAGACGAGCAGCAAGTCCTCGACGCGCAGGATTTGGCCGTGCCCGTAACGGCCGTCGCGCCAGACGCGCTTGCCGGTGTCCAGCTCGAGGCATTCGAGGATGCCGTCGGACAGGCCGTAGACGTGTCCCTCGTGAATGGTCACGTTGGTGAACTTGGTTTTCATGTGGCGCGGCTGCCGCCAGATCTCCTCGGTGGCCAGTTTGCCGACCGCCAAACGGTCGGCTTGGGCGTCGCCTTTGGCGATGCGAAAGAGCATCGCGCCGCCGCCGTAGCCTTTGGAGACGAAGACGCGGTCGGGCGGCAACGGCACCGCCTGCGACACGTTGGCGTCTTTGCTCGTGACGCCGGGCCACTTCACTTGCCAACACACCTCGCCTGACTTTGGGTCGTGGCTGCTGATCGTATCTTCGTTGACGAGCACGATCTGCGGCTTGCCGGCCAACGTGGCGTAGGCGGGCGAGCTGTAGCTGACGTTGCGGTCGCCGCCTTTCCAGAGCAAGACGCCCGTGTCCTTGTGGAAGGCGGCGAGCGACCAGCGCGGCCCGTCGGCGGGACCGCCCGCTGGAACGACCACCATGTCGTCCACGATCAGCGGTGAACCGGCCCGGCCATACATCACCTGTTCGTACTCTTGACGGGGAGTGAGACCGAATTCCTGGAGCAGGTCTTTTTGCCAAAGCGGTTTGCCGTTGGCGCCGTCGAGGCAGAAAAGCACGCCGGTAGCGCCTACTGCGTAGACCTTGCCCTGATGGATGGCGGGCGTGCTGCGCGGGCCGACGCCGGCAATCCACGTGTCATAGCGGGCTGTGTGGCCGTGCGACCACTCGAGCTTGCCGGTCTCGAGGTTGTAACACGTGACCAGCTCGGTGTCGCCGCGCTGTTCGAGCGTGACCGCGTAGCCGTTGACGATGGCGAAGCCGCACCAGCCAGCGCCGATCTTGTTGCGCCAGAGTTCCTTGGGCGGGTGCTTGATCCAATCGCGTTCCAGCTTGACGCCGGACACGGACAAATCGCGGTTCGGCCCAAGAAACTGGGGAAAGTCAAAGGGCGTCGTCTTGGCCAACGGCACGGCGGCGTCCGCGCCCGACGAAGCCGGCGCGGGCGGTTCTTTGTCGGCGGGCGCGGGGCCGAAGCGCCAGGACAGAATCGGAATGATATTGCCGGTCAAGCCGTCCACGCGAAACAGCAAGAAGAACAATCCGGCCAAAAGGCATGCGCCGAGCAGCAATTCCATGCGCACGTGGCGCTCGTGACGGCTGAAGAAGCAAAACCAGAGCAAGATGATGAAGCCGGCCAGCACCAACACCGGCCAGGTGTAGCCGTTGGCCATTCCTTGATCCGTTTGCAAGGTTTGAATGAGCACCACGGCCACGGCGGCGACGATGAGCACCCAAACCCAAAACGGAAACAACAACCGGTGGGGCTTCCTGGAATTTCCCATAAAAGCATTTTACGAGAAATCACCGTTCGCTATGATGGAGGGACGGACAGAAAGTTCTTTAGGCCCTCGCCCAATTTCATTGGAGCGCGGGAACCCGTCGAATCCCGTCCTCATTTCTGTTCCCTCTCGTGTCCTTTCTAATCATTCTGGAGGGACTCCCATGATGTGGAGAACTTTGCGCAATTTGTTTTCATCCAAACCAAAAACAGGAACACGCAAGCTGACTTATCGGCCGCGCCTGGAAAGCCTGGAAACTCGCGACGTGCCGGCGTTACTGCCAACCGGATTTAGTGAGACGTTGCTGGCCAGCGGCATCGCCGCTCCCACGGCGATGGAGTTCGCGCCGGACGGCCGTTTGTTCATAGCCCAACAAGGCGGCGCGCTGCGCGTCGTCAAGAACGGCAGCCTGCTGTCCATGCCGTTCGTCAGCTTGAACGTCAACTCATCCGGCGAGCGCGGTCTTTTGGGCGTAACCTTCGATCCCAATTTCGCAAGCAACGGCTTCGTCTACGCTTATTACACGACAGCGACTTCGCCGATTCACAATCGTGTGAGCCGTTTTACCGCCAACGGCGACGTCGCAGTCGCGGGCAGCGAGGTCGTCTTAATGGACTTGGAGGCCCTGTCGGCGACCAATCACAACGGCGGCGCGATTCACTTTGGTTTGGACGGCAAGCTCTACATCGCGGTCGGCGAAAACGCGGTGCCCTCCAACTCCCAATCACTCAATAACCGGCTTGGCAAAATCCTGCGCATCAATCCCGACGGCTCGATCCCAACCGACAATCCATTCTTTTTGCAGGCGACAGGCGTCAACCGCGCCATCTGGGCGCTAGGCTTGCGCAATCCGTTCACCTTTGCGGTGCAGCCGGACACGGGGCGGATGTTCATCAATGACGTTGGCGCCGGAGCGTTCGAAGAGATCAATGAGGGCGTCGCCGGCGCCAATTACGGCTGGCCCAATGTCGAAGGTCCCGGAGGCGGCACCATTTTCCGCGATCCCTTCTTCAACTACGCCCACGGCCAGGGGTTCAATTTCGGCAACGCCATTGTCGGCGGCGCCTTTTACAACCCCGCACAGCCGCAGTTCCCCGCCAACTACATGGGCACCTACTTTTTCGGCGATCTGACCAACAACTGGATCCGCGTGGGCGATCCGACCACGGGCAACATGAGCCTGTTCGCCACCGACGTCAATGGCGGCACGCTCAGCTTTCTGGTAGACATCGAAGTCGGGCCGGACGGCAAGCTCTATTACCTCTCGCGCGGCTTCGGCGCGAACACGGGGGCATTATTTCAGGTGCAATTCAACACGCTGGACCATGCGCCGGTGTTCAGCCCCATCAACGACCAGACCTTCTCCACGCAATCGATGAACATCAGCTTGAACGCCACCGATGGGGACGGCGATTCGATCACGTATCTTGCTTCCGCGCAAAGTCTGGCCTTCATTCTCGATCAGCGTAATCAGTTCTTCAGCACGGGCAACCTGCACGAGAACTTCGGCGGCCGCAATGAACGTTGGATGCTCACCGCCGGCGGCCTCTGGCATTTCATTCTGCCCAACGGCGAGCTCTATCGCTGGGACGGGCAGGCGCAACAAGCGACTGGGCCATTTGTCGCTGCACTGGGGTCCGACGTCTGGGAAAATCCGAATCTCTTGATGAATGCCACGCCGAATCCGCGGGCCACGCTCACGGTCAACGGCAGTACGCTGACGGTGACGCGCGACGCCGGCACCAACCTGAGCATTTTCGTCACCGCCGTCGCCGGCGCGGGGCAACTCGCGGACTTCGAGTACTTCACGCTCTCGGTGCAGCCCGATCGGCCGCCGGAGCTTTCTCCCATCGCCGACCGCACGCTCTTGCACCATCAGCAATCGGTCACGGTGTCGATCACGGCGACTGACCCCGACGGTGAGACGCCGACGCTGTCCGCGACGGCACAGCCCTGGGCCTTTGTGCTTGATCAGCAACTGGGCCTGAATACAACCGGCAATCTGTGGTTCAACTTCGGTGGCAAGAATGAGATTTGGGTGCAGGCCGCCAACGGTCAATGGTACTTCTTACTGCCCAACGGCGAGTTGTATCGGCAGACCGGGCCGGCCGCGACAGGGACTTTGATCGCCACCATCGGCACGACGTTTTACGCCAATCCCAGTGCGCTTTACAACGCCCAGCCGACCCCGCACGCCACGTTGAGTTTTTCAGGCAATGACCTCACAGTGACGCGTCAAGCCGGCTTTAGCGAAAGTCTGGTCGTCACGGTTCGGGCGGCCGACGGCCCCCTTGTGGATACGGAGTCATTCAAGGTTATCGTGCTCGGCAATCGACCGCCCACGGTGTCTGATTTCGCCGACGTCACGATCCCGAACAGCCAGCAGACGGTGACTGCCAACTTCAGCGTCAGCGATCCCGACGGCGACACCTTCAGCGTCGCCGCCGCGGTGGCGGAATGGGCCTTTGTCCTGGATCAGCAGTTTGGGTTCAAGACCAACGGCAACCTGCACTTGAATTGGGGCGGCCGCAATGAGGAGTGGATTCTGGATGCCAACAACAAGTGGTACTTCATCTTGCCCAACGGCGAGCTCTATCGCTGGAATGAAAGCGCCACGGCAACTGGAACGCTAATCGGCAAAGTCGGCGTTCCCTACTGGACGAACCCGAGTGCGCTCTATAACGCGGTCGGCAATGCCCACGCCAGCGCGAGCGTTGCCGGCAATACGTTGACCGTGACCCGCGACGGGTCGAACTTCGCAGGCACATTGTTGGTCACGCTGACTGCGAGCGACGCGGGCCTGAGCGCGAGCAAGTCCTTCCACGTGTTTATCAGTTAGCCGCCGACTGGGACGCGGAGTCCTTGGCGAAGTGCTGCTCCAAGAACTCCGCTAGTCGCGGCACGTCCCACCGACACACTCTTTTCTTGCAATGAGAAAGTCGTTGTAGGGCCTATAAAGAAAAAACCGCGCGAACGAACGTTTGCGCGGCTTTGACGATTCGAGGAAAACGAGGCGACTTAGAACGGGTTCCGCAAATTGTCGCCAAAGACGCCCGGAGTAATGGCCGGGGCAGCGGGTCGTTGGACCGCGGGACTAATCGGCGCCAGGGTCGGCGGCGTATCGATGCGAATTTCTTGAGTGCGCGGCGGCGTCAGGCTGGTCGGCATTTTCTTGGGCGGCGTGCTCAAGTGTTCGCCCGACTTGGGCGTGACAACGACGCCGTGGCAGGCGTCATCGCAGCAATCGCGATGGAACAAGCCACGTAGCCGCTCCAGCAAACTCGGGCCGTGACAGGACGTGTCGGAAACGCACTCGCGCACCAGCTTGAGGCGGCAGCGCTCGCGGCACGCGGGCTGGCACCTAGGTTCGCACCGGGGCGCGGGACACGCAACGACTTGGGGCGCCGCGCACGGGTCGCAGCAGTCGCGCTGGAACAGACCGCACAGTTTTTCACGCAGACGCTCGCAGAAGCTCGGACCGCAATGATTGCTCGGACAGACGGGCGCGGGCGGCGGGCAATGTCCCGCCTGGCCGGTCCAAAGACCAGCCGTCAACAACAAGTAAGCAGCATTCACAAGCAGTTCCTCCCTAAAGGATTGACTCGGCTCCGAGCGGCTACGCCATGCGCGCCGTTGAGCCTACGCCTGGATCTCCACCCTGGCGCCCCGTCCCGTGAGGCCGATGCCGGCACAGGGCGCGTGCTGGCAACGATGGCAATACTCCCCCGGGAGGAGGGGCTGCCGGACTTCACGCCTAATGTCGGCAACGCCTTCTCACTATCTTTAGCAGCTTTTCTTAAAGTCCCAGAATACCTAGAATGCGGGTTTTTGACGGAAGTGATGATTGTCCCGTATGCCCAGCTTTTCCCGCTTAAAATGCTACGAATCCGTCCACACTAACTCGTCTGCCTGAAAGACCGCCTCTTGGGCATCGCGATCTTTCGGTTTTTTGCGCGACCAGGTGTTCCAGCCCAAGCGCGAGCCCAAGGCGGCATCCTTGGCGCCGAGCGCGCACGCAGGCACTTCGTCTTTGCTCAACACGAGCTGAAACTCCACGTCGATTTCCGGCCCGACGTAGAGGCGCACGAGCTGCGACAAAAGAAACAGCGCCTTGCGGCGCGGCGTAGGCGAGCGATCGGGAAGGAACGACTGGAACTGCGGATAGGTGAGCGGTCCCAGGCGGATTCGAATCTTGCTTTGGACATCCCAAACGCGATCGCCGACGATGACATTGATGCCCATGGCGTTGTTCACTTGTCGTCCGCCGAGCGACGTGCAATTGGTCGCTTCGAGGCGCAGCCATTGGCCTTGGAACTGAATGACTTCGACCGGCAATTTCAAGAATGCCCGTAGCATGGCTTCAAGCGACACGGCATTGCGTGGGCGATGAGCGAAGAAGCCGCTGTAGCGCAGCAACGAAAGATCTTGGATTCTGCCCAAAAGCGAGGGGAGAGGGGTGGGGGACGAGGGGTGAGGGGCGAGGGGTGTCCCCGGCCCCACATCTGTCGCCCCTCGCCCCTCTCCCTTTGTCCCTCGCGCTGAAATGTGCAGGCGATGGCGCAGCGCATGCATGCCGAGGCCGGCGAGGCTCAAGAGACCTTGAGTAAAAGTGTCCGGCTCGCGGCGGGAGTATTCGCCACGTTCGAACGCCAAAAAGAAGCGGTATTTGTCCCACGAACGGTAGAAGAGCGAGATGAACCGGTGATTGAACACGTCGAACCAGGCGCGCAGCGCACGCTTTTCTCGCCCCTTGGCTTCGCGCTCCATCCGCATCATGAGTTCGGTATAGTGGCGCGGCAACACGCCGCTTGGACCGGTCAGCCCCATGAACGACACGGTCATGGCCGGAACAGAAAGATCGGGGGACTGTCGTTTGATTTCGTGAATCGCACTGGGGGGAAAATCCAAAGCCAGGCGCGCGTGAAAGCGCACTGCTTCGGCATCGGGAGCGCTGGCTCGGCCCACGGGCGACCGCTGGCTGAAACCTGCGGCTACTGGGTCTGGGATGCCTGTACCCGCAGCTTTCAAGCTGCGGTCGCCAGCGGGTATAGTTTCCAACTGTTCCAGCAAGCGCACGGCCTGGAAAAAATCGAAAACGTAGCCTTCCTGAAAGAGCCATTCCTCCAGGGTGCGTTCGCTTGATCGTTGGCCGCGCGGCGTTGGGCCCGAAGGCCCACCGCCTAGCGCAGTGGACGGTCCGCCGCTCGAGGTGGCCATTTCTTGAAGTACCCTTGTGCTTGTTTGGTCTTGGCAATTAACTGGCTGAAGGAATTCAAACCGGCATAGTAGGCCAAATAGCGTTCCAACACGCAGGCAAAGAGGAATGCCCCGACGCCGACGTAACGGCGCTCGTCGAATTCCAACGTCACTTCCAAGCCACGACATACGCCAATCTGCGCCCCCTGGCTGACCCGACCGAGTATGGGCCGGCAGTGGATGGCGCTAATGCCCTCGATGATCTCGTGATTCACTGCCGCCAATTGCGGTGCAATTTGGGGCTCCGCGAAGTTGCACAAGCGCAGCATCTCTTGGAGCGCAGCCCCGCCGTCCAGAGGATCGCAGAGCGACGCGTGATTGAGGTTATTCTGCGCCAGCAAACGCCAGTACGTGCTGCGCCGCAACGGAGGACGCAGTGGCGCGGTCGGCTGAAATAGGCAGACGATGGGACCGAGACTCTCTTCGCCCCTCGCCAACGGGAGCCGGGACTCCAACGCCAGGGGGCTTTCATCCTGCTCCAAATACAGTGCTTCGCCGCCGCGCTGGAAACGCACCGGCCAATCCCGGTTGGAACAAGTCGTCTTGATATGTAGGACGGCGTCGGCGGGACGGCGCGGCTCAAACCCGGAATCGACCAGGCTCAAGTACACTTCGGTGCCGCGATCTTCCTCTACGTAGGATGCGCGCCGGTGGGCGAACCAGAAGGCGTAATCCTCCGGGTCCGAGTCCGTGCGCTCGCCAGCGCCCTTGCTCGCGCTTCGGTTTAGGGTCCCCTCGCTCGCGCTTCGGGCTAGTGTTTCGTTGCGGGCGAGTGTGGCGTTGAAATCTCTGGAATAGAAGGGTTCCATGTCGATGTGGCCGCGTCCGGGGTCGAGGGCCGTGACGGAATCGACGGACATGACTTCCATGCCCATGGGCTCTGTGCGCGACGGAACCACGCGGTATTCGAATGTGCGCTGCGTGACCGCCAAAGGTTCGGCGCTCTTGTCAAACAAGTTGATGACGGGCGTGCAACCTGCCAGGAAAGTTTGCGC
>JAKEHV010000556.1 GCA_022614915.1 Gemmataceae bacterium
GATGCGGCTAGAATTTGTTCAAATAGGACACAATGAACAAGCGGCCCTCAAAGTGGCGCCGAAGGATAGTCTTGTGCTGCCTTGCGGCGTTGTTGTTTATGATTCCGGGGTTCCTCTGGTTTTCAACTCCGCCAAGTGAGTCTAGATACAGTCAACCAAGCCGCTTCGAAGTATGGACAGCCGAGACCTTAGAGTTTCTTGGCATTGAAAGTGAGTGGGCCGAGATGTGAGAAGACGCCGTTCTTTTGAGTTCCGATACTGGGTATCTCTGTTTCGTTGATCCTCGATGAACAAGCGCCCTGCAAAGTGGGGTCGAAGGGTGCCGCTCGCTTCTTTTCCGATCGCAAGTTTAGAGCGACCCCTCGCGGCCGAGCGAATTCACGTACGGCCGTCTCATCTATGCCGACGCCTTCTGCATGAAACGATCAAATGCAGACTCTTCGATCAAGCCGTTGTCAATCAATTGCCGGCGCACCACGACCATGTCGCGGGCATTGACGTTTTCCTCGGGGCCGTACAGGCGAAAGAGCAGAAATGTACCGAGCGCCGGATGGGTGAAGGCCAGCCGTTTGCTGTCGCGTGCCTCCGAACATCCCAGATCTAGCAGCAATTCACGCAGTTCTTCGTAGGTGACGTCGCTTTTCTTCATGGGTGTCCTCCCGGAGCACGGATGGCGGCTTTCTCGCGCGCGAACTCATCAAACGTGAAGATCGCCAGGTCCAGTCCGTAGTCGTTTGAAATCCGCTCGACGGCATAGCCGCACCGCAGGGCGTACTTTTCGAGATGGTTGACGCTCAGGTCGGCCAGCACGTGTTCGCGCGTGCGTCGCTTGCGTGGCGGGTTCCATGGCGGCCTAGGCACGATGGCTCCTTTCGGGAATCCTCCTCAGCTCGGCTCATCTTGAGCCGGGCACTGCAATGCCAGGTTCGCCGCCGCCGTGTCGTCGAAGGCCAACGCCGATCTGCACAGGCGCCGGATCGATGCACTTCGAGAAATCGACAGCGATCTTTTCATCTTATTTCAAGATTGCTTTGTGATCTGCATGTGACTCAGGCGTGCGAGTTCGGCGAGGCGTTGAAAGGGCAACCAATTGGGAAATGCCGTTGCTCAATAACGTAGCGAATGAACTCTTGGAATGACCCCTCGATTCGGTTAATTCGCCACTGAGAATAGCACGCCCAATGCCAACCGTCAACGCGACCGCGCCTCGCTTTGAGCGCGGTAGCGAGGTTGTGACGATTTCAAAATCGCTTCCAGCGCCGGGTCACGATTCTCCTTGTACAACGCGAACGATGGGGCGCGTACCGCCGGCGGTGGAAACCAGTTCGCCTTTTGCGCGAACTTTTGCGCCGTCGCTATAATCCTCTTGGAATACGAAGGAGGCTTCATGGCGAGTTGGCAACGCACCCACACCTGCGGCGAGCTGCGCGAATCACACATCGGCCAGACCGTTGTCCTCAATGGCTGGGTCAACAGCTATCGGGCTTATAACGATCAGGTCTTCGTCGATCTGCGCGACCGCTACGGCATCACGCAGGTGGTGTTCGAGGCGGACGAGGCGTCGTTTGCGGCCGCCCAGGAGATTCGCGGCGAGTTCGTGCTGTCGGTCCGCGGTCTGGTGCGCGAGCGCTTGCCGGGCAAGCACAATCCCAAACTGGCGACGGGCGATGTGGAAGTCCGCGCGATGGAATTGACCATCCTCAACCGCTGTCCGACGCCGCCCTTCGAAGTGACCGAATTCCCCAACGAGGACCTGGCCAACGAAGACCTGCGACTGCAATACCGCTTTCTCGATTTGCGCCGCGTGTCGCTGCAACGGACCTTGATCATGCGCCATCGGCTGAACCAGGTCATGCGCAACTTCCTGGACAAGGAAGGCTTCATCGAAGTGGAGACGCCGCTTCTGGGCCGGAGCACGCCGGAAGGGGCGCGCGACTACCTCGTGCCCAGCCGCGTCCATCCGGGCAATTGGTACGCGTTGCCGCAGTCGCCGCAGCTTTACAAGCAGCTCTTGATGGTGGCCGGCTTCGATAAGTACTACCAGATCGCCCACTGCCTGCGCGACGAGGACCTGCGCGCCGACCGGCAACCGGAATTCACGCAGCTCGACGTGGAAATGTCCTTCGTCGAGATGGACGATGTGTTCGGCGTGATCGAAAGGTTGACCGCAGAAGTTTTTAAGCAATGCCTGGACGTCACGATCCCGCTGCCCTTGCCGCGCCTTAAGTACGCCGACGCGATGCTGAAGTACGGCAGCGACAAGCCGGACCTGCGCTACGGCCTGGAGATCGCGGAATTGTCCGATTGGGTAGGGCAAACCGAATTCAAGGTTTTTCAAAGCACGGTGGCGGGGGGCGGTAAGGTGCGCGGCCTGAACGCCAAAGGCGCGGTGGACAAGTTTTCGCGCAAGCAGCTCGACGACTTGACGCCCTTCGTGCAGCGTTATGGCGCCAAGGGCATCTCCTGGATCAAAGTCGAGAAGGACAAGCTGACGTCGCCCATCGAGAAGTTCTTGCCCGCCGCCGCACAGCAAGCGCTCCGGCAACGCCTGGGCGCCGAACCGGGCGACTTGTTGCTGTTGGTAGCGGACACAGAGGAGGTCGTTTGCCAAACGCTCGGCAACCTTCGGCAATACCTGGCGGGCGTGCTCAAGTTGTTTGATCCGGTCGGAAACGATTTCAAGATCGCCTGGGTGGTTGATTTTCCGTCGTTTGTCTGGGACGAGGAGGAGAAGCGCTGGGCGGCCAACCATCATCCGTTCACCGCGCCCAGGGATGAAGATTTGCACAAGCTGGAAAGCGACCCAGGCAGCGTGCGCGCCAAAGCGTATGACCTTGTCATCAACGGTTACGAGTGCGCCGGCGGCAGCATCCGTATCCATGATCCCGAAGTGCAATCACGGCTTTTCAAAGTCCTGGGCATGAGTGAGGAGCAAGCGCGGCAACGCTTTGGATTTCTCTTGGACGCGCTGCGCATGGGCGCCCCGCCCCACGGCGGCATCGCGCCCGGCCTCGACCGCTGGGCGATGATGCTGGCGAAGACGGGCAACATTCGCGACGTGATCGCCTTTCCGAAGAATCAAAAGGCACGCGACCTCATGACCGGCGCGCCCGCGCCGGTGGACGCCAAACAGCTGAAGGAACTGGGATTATGATGTCTTAAGTTTACGTTTCGCGCTCGCAGCGCGCTCTGTTGCATCTAAAGTGCCGTGAGCGCGCACGTAAACGGCGTGTGGGTTGTAGTCGTCATTTCCCTGTCAACAAATCCAGAATGTACATCTCCAATGCTTCATAGTCGCGTTGCGCACGCAAACCTTCGACTTTCTTCTCATCCACTTCACGGGCCAGTTCGACCAGCCGCAGAAACACCGCGCGGCTGTTGGCCAAGTGCTTCGTCTGGTCTGCTTGCTTGGTCGTGCGCATGGCTTTGACGTCCAGGCCGATGCAGCCGTCGTAGCCACCGCGCTCGAGCACCCAGACCTGATTGAAGGCGCGGCGCAGATCGACTGAGCCGAAGGTTTTGTCCTGATCGTATTTCAAACCGTTCTGGTCGTTGAGGTGCACGCTCCAGAGCTTGCCGTGCCAAAGTGCGTAGGCCATGTCGTCGGATGGATCGAGGCCGGCGAGGATGGAATGCGCCGATTCGATCAAGACTCCGACGCGTGCCGGATCGGCGGTGCGGTAAGTCAGGCCCATGAAGTGGCCCGGCGTCGGCAAGTACGCTTGATCCATGGGCTCGTTCGGCTTCATTTCACCCAAGATGCGGATGCCGGGATCGTATTCCAGAAGCGCGTTGATCGCGTCCACAATGCGGCTGACCGCGGTGACCGGGTCCTTCGCTTCGCGGATGTAAGTTCCTTCCCGGGCCAGCCAGAGGACGATGTTGCGTGTGCCCATGGCGTTGGCGATGTCCACGGCGCGCTTGGAGCGTTCGATGGCGTACTTGCGCTCGCCCGCATCGTTGGAAGTGAAGGCGCCGTCGATGGTCTTGGGATGTTCCCACAGCCTGGGCGCGATGAACTCGCAGAATAGGCCTTCCCCTTGCAGCATCTTGCGAACTTTGGCGACGCCGCGCTCGCTGGCCGCAGGGGCGAGGTCGGCTTCGACAACGTCGTCGTCGTGGAACTGCACGCCGTCGAAGCCCAGCTTCTTGTATTCCTTGATCTTGGCTGCGAAGGCTACTTCTTTGCGGACGGGCGGGCCGAACGGATCTGCGCCTGTACTGATGTTCCACGGTCCGAAGGTAAAACGATAATTGTCGATCTTCTTCCGGTCGGCCATGTCAAGTCTTCCCCCAAGCGATGCCGATATTGCTGTTTGTCCCTTGATGAGCACGCAAAGCAACGTGTTCTAATCTACGAACGGCACGGCACAAATCAAAACGGTTGGAGGACCGGGCGCCAGCGAAGGCGCCGGGTCCTCCACCGCCAGGCTTCTTGGCTTCCCGTAGCGTTTACGTTTCGCGCTTGCTGAATCCTTCCGTGGGATTTCTCGAGCGCGAAACGTAAACGGCGCGAAACGTAAACAGGGCCGTCATTTCGATCCGGTTACATCCAAACAAAAGATATTCTTCCGGTCACGTACATACAGCCGTTTGTGCGCCAAGGTCGGCACGGTCCGATTCTCTCCGAGCAGCGACACCCGCGCCTTCTCCTCGTACTTTTCCGAGTTTGTGCGGGCCAGCACCAAGTCGCCCTTTTTCGTCGTGAGGAACAAATGGCCGTCCGCGAGCAAGACAGCGCCTTTGCCGTAATCCTCTTTCGACCATTTCAGTTTGCCGGTCGCCGCCTCCACGCAGTGCAGATCGATGCGCTGATCGAATTGGCCGTGAAAGCCGTAAAGGTGTCCCTCGTGCAACACCGAATTGGCCCAGTAGTTGGTCATCACGCTTTTCTTGCCTTTGGATTCCCATAGCACCTTGGGCGGACCCGAGGACTGAAGCTGGAACAAAGCGCAGCCCACGAACTCGCCCGAAGTGACGAAGAGCTTGTCGCTGATGACGAGCGGTGTGCAGATATTGCAGTCGAACTCGGTCGTCCACGGCACGCGCCAGAGCTCCTTGCCTTTGTCCGGGCTCACTGCCAGTAAGCCGGCGGCGGTGAAGAAAATGATCTGCCGTTGGCCGCCCACGGTGACGGCGACCGGGCTGGCGTAGGCGGCTTTGTCGTCACCGGTCGTCCAGACCGTTTTGCCGGTCTTCTTGTCGAAGGCGGCGACGCCCGCGCCTTCGCCGCCGGGGATCGCCAGCACCAGGTCGCCTTCAATGACGGGCGATGCGGATAATCCCCATTGAATGTTCTTCGCTTTGAAATCCTTGAGCAGGTCCTTCTGCCAAACGATGTCGCCGTTCTCGGCCTTGAGGCATACGAGCGGCCCGGTGACCGATTGCACATAGACGAGGCCGCCTTCGATGGTCGGCGTGCTGCGCGGGCCGTTGCCGTAGCTGTTCTTGTAGAAGGGTCCGATCTTTTGCTTCCACATCTCTTTGCCCTTTACCGCATCGAGGGCGAGAGCGTATTCGCCGTCGGCTTTTTGCACCAAGGTGATCGCACGCCCGTTCGCCACCGCAATGGACGAATAGCCGTCGCCCCCTTCGACCTTCCAGAGCACCTTCGGGCCTTCCGTCGGCCAGGTCGTCAGCAGACCGGTTTCCGGCGAAGCGCCGTTATAGTTAGGGCCCAGCCAGTGCGGCCAATCCGCGGACCACGCTCCCGCCACGGCCAAAAGTACGACGCAAATTGTCGCGCTGATGCGTTTCATGACATTCCTCCGACGAGGCGACTTTGGTAGTTCGACGTGCGAATTGTAGTCGCGGATTGCGAACTTCGATATCAAAAAAAACGAGGGACAGCTGTCGTCGAGTTTTTTCCTCTCAGCGATCTCTGCGAACTCTGCGTTTCAAATCACAGATCAAAACGCAGAGAGCGCCGAGTGCGCGGAGAAAAGGCAGGGACTGCTATGCCCGCGAAGACTTCGTTCACGATCGCGGTGTTGCCAGGCGACGGCATCGGCGTCGATGTCACCGCCGAGGCCCTGAAAGCGCTGCGCGCCGTCGAAAAGCAAATTGGGACGTTTCAACTGGACTGCAAGCCCTACGATTGCGGCGCGGTTTGCTATCAGCGCGCCGAAACCGATCTGCCCGCGGCGACCTTGGACGCTTGCCGAAACGCCGATGCCGTGCTCCTGGGCGCGATGGGCCATCCGGACATTCGCAAGCCCGACGGCACCGAATTGACGCCGCAAGTGACGCTGCGCGTCGAACTCGATCTCTACGCCGGCGTGCGGCCGTGCAGGCTGTATCCGGGCGCGCGCTCGCCGCTCAAGAATCCCGCGGACATCGATTTCGTGATCCTGCGCGAACAAACCGAAGGGCTGTTCGCCTCGCAGCAAGGCGGCATCGTTTTGCACGACGACGTGGCGACCGACACGCTGGTGATGACCCGGCCGGGCATTCGCCGCATTTGCGAGTTCGCATTTCGCCTGGCCCAGGACCGAACGCGCAAAGATCCCACGCGGGTTCGCAAAGTTACGGCGGTGGACAAGGCGAACATCTTCAAGAGCTTCGCATTCTTCCGCAAGATCTTCCGCGAAGTCGGCGAGCGGTTCCCAGAGATTGAAAAGGAAAGCACCTACATCGACGCCCAGGCGCTCTACCTCGTGCAACGGCCGGAACGATTTGACGTCATCGTTACGGAAAATATGTTCGGCGACATACTCTCCGATCTGGCCGCGGGCCTGGTCGGCGGCATGGGCATGGCCCCTTCCGCGGACATCGGCGACCGCTACGCCGTCTTCCAGCCCGCGCACGGCACCGCGCCGGACATCGCGGGCAAGGGCATCGCCAACCCCATTGCTGCCATCCTATCAGCAGGAATGATGCTCGATTGGCTCGGACGGCGACATCAACACGAAGGCCAGAGGGCTGCCGCCCAACGGATTGACGATGCGGTCACACACGTTTTGGCAGATGGCAATGTTCTGCCTGTTGACCAAGGCGGCTCAGCGACGACGCGCGAAGTCGGCGACGCCGTCGCCCGCGCCGTAGGACAGGTTTCCAACCTGTCCTCATGACATTCACGCAGCGTGCACCAATTCCCCGGCGAGATAAACGGCACGCACGCGCAATTCCTGGTCCAGCACAACAAAATCCGCGCTCTTGCCCGGCTCAATGCTGCCCAAGTCTTTATCGACACCCGCAATCCGCGCCGGCGTGAGACTGGCCATGCGCACCACCTCATAAAGCGGAACGCCGGTGAGCTGGTGAAACGTACGGACGCAGTGATCCATGCCGACGACGCTGGAGGCGAGGGATTGGCCGTCGGGCATGATGCCGACGCCGTCGCGCTTGACGATCAGTTCGCCGCCGTCTTTGGGACCGAAGAGATACTCGCCGTCGGGCATGTCGAGGGCGCGGTTGCAGTCGGTGATCAGGGCCAACCGATCCGGGCCCTTAATCTTATGAGCAAGCAGCAAGAGCTCGCGCGTCAGGTGTTTGCCGTCTGCGATGAATTCGGTCGTAAGCTGATCGAAAAAAAGCGTGGCTTCCATGACGCCGCCGCGCATGGGATAGGTCTGGCTTTGGCGCAATTTGGCCCGGTCGGACATGGCGCAAAAAAGATGATCGACGTGCGTGACGCCCCACGACAAGGCGGCTTCCATTTGCTCGAAGGTGGCGTGCGTATGGCCGGCGTTGCAGCCGATGCCGTGCTGTCTGCACGCTCGGACGAACGCCTCCGCCCCCGGTAGCTCGGGCGCGACCGTGGCGCGATTGATGCAATCGGCGTATGCAAGATACTGTTGAAACTCCTGCTCGACAGGGGCGCGAACGGTGTCGCCGGGATGACAGCCGCGTGCTTCCAGCGCGAAGT
Organism: Gemmataceae bacterium; assembly: GCA_022614915.1. GTDB lineage: Bacteria > Planctomycetota > Planctomycetia > Gemmatales > Gemmataceae > JAKEFD01. The sequence continues at coordinate 7,868 of JAKEHV010000556.1, forward strand.
AGGGACCGTAGAAATGCGCCCCTAGCACGCGGGCGCCGCCAGATCCGTTGTTCTTGAAGCGCCGGCAGCATTCCAGAAACGCCAAGTGCTGGTCGTGCCGCGCGACAGTCGTCGTGGGCGTCAAGCTGGTTGTGCCGTGCCGCAGGTGAGCCCTGCAAACGGCGCGAAACGCATCTGCGGTCCCGTCCATGAAATCGTGTCCCGCGCCGCCATGCACGTGCAGATCGAGGAAGCCCGGCGCCAAATACTTGCCGTCGAGATCAACGAGAATCGGACTCGACGCCGAATCAACACTGGCGCCTTGACCAATGGCGCGGATGCGCCCACTTATTTCGACCATTGCACCTGTTTGCAAGCGATCGGGCAAGACGACAGTGGCATTTGTGAAACGGAGGTTCACCATGTCCAAGCGAAGCCATTGCGGCGCGGCTTTAGTCGTAGTACCAAACTTGGAGCACATTCACCTCGGTAGTCTTGTCATTGATCTTAAGAATGACCCCGAGCGGCGCTACGAGGAAAATGCGTCGATTCTTGTCTCTTGATTCACCTTTTGTTTCCGGTGCCTGGGAAAGCTCAGTGTCTATTCGATGTGATGCTTTGGTTATCGCTTTGCGGCTGTCTGAGCTGGCTTGCAGCCAAATCCGGGCCAAGTCCTGACGTGCGGAGGGCTTCCAACGAACCGAGAACATTAGAGACTCTCCAGGTACTTGAGTACTTCCTCGGTGGAGAAAGAACCCTCTTCCTGTTCCCGTCGCTGCAGTTCTTCGTCGCTGATTTCCGGAACTAAGACCTTCGCGGGGGTGAAAATACCGAGGAATTGTCCCGCTTCATCGCAAACGCTGACCGGTTGATTCAGAGGCGACAACTGACCTCCTGTCGAGGAGTTGACGATTATTCGACCCATAGTTTCCTCCAGCGTTTCTGAGTTGAACCATCTTTTTGATTGTAACACAACCATTTACGCGGAAAAATAGCATCCACAGTTTTCGGTTTTCGGAGACTTCATGATGGAACCGAAATCGACCATTGCAGCTATCACAATTTGGTTGGGGCTTTCGGCGCATGGATTGACGGCGGATTCGTTTCGTCCGCCCAACATCGTCTTCATCATCGCCGACGATCTCGGCTGGACCGACCTTGGCTGCCAGGGGTCCAAATTCTACGAGACGCCGCACATCGACAAGCTGGCGGCGCAGGGCTTGCGCTTTACGAGCTATTACAGCTCGCCCAACTGCACGCCGTCGCGGGCGGCCATCTTCTCCGGGCAATACGCGCCGCGCACCGGCGTTTATTCGGTCGGCACGCTGGCCCGCGGCGAGGAGAAGGACCGCAAGCTGATCCCACCCCAGAACCGCACGCAGTTGCCGCTCGACCGGGACACGCTCGCGCAAGCGCTCAAGGCTTCCGGATACGCGACCGGGCAATTCGGCAAATGGCACATCGGCGAGAAAGGCGACTACCATCCCGGCCGGCGCGGCTTCGACGAAGCCATCGTCTCCATGGGCAAGCATTATGACTTCGCCACCAACCCGAAAGTTGACGTCGCCAAGGATACGTATCTCGCGGATTTCCTCACCGACAAAGCGGTGGACTTCATCGCGCGGCACAAAGACCGGCCGTTCTTCCTTTATGTCTCACACTTTGCGGTGCACACACCGCTCGTCGCCAAAAAAGGGCTCGACGACAAGTACCGAAAAAAACCGGCGGCCGACGGGCATCGCGATCCGGTCTACGCGGCTATGATCGACAGCGTGGACCAGAGCGTGGGCCGCATCCTCGCCACGCTGGACGAACTGAAACTGGCGGACAACACCATCGTCATCTTTACGTCGGACAACGGCGGCGTGGGCGGCTACGTGCACAACGGCGTCGTCTACGCCAAGAGCATCACGTCGAACTTCCCGCTGCGCGCCGGCAAGGGCACGCTCTACGAGGGCGGCATCCGCGTGCCGTTCATCGTGCGCTGGCCTGGCAAAACGCCGCCGGGCAGACATTGTGATTTTCCGATCATGCACATCGATCTTTTCCCGACGTTTGTGCACATCGCCGGCAGCAAATTCAAGGCCCGGCAAACGCTCGACGGCCAAAGCTTCGCGGCGCTGTTGGAGAATCAAGGCGCGACGCTGAAGCGCGATGCTCTGTATCACCACTTCCCCGGCTACCTCGAAGGCAAACCGGGCATGTGGCGAACGACGCCCGCCGGCTGGATCCGCTCGGGCGACTACACGCTTTTGGAGTTTTTTGAAGACGGCCGGTTGGAACTGTTCAACTTGAAAGATGACCTCGGACAGAAAAACAACTTGGCCCAGACGATGCCGGCAAGAACGCGTGGATTGCACGAAAAGCTGGTCGCGTGGCGTAAGTCGCTCAGCGCTGCGATGCCGGAGCCAAGGCAGGATGGCGGATGCTTTGCATTGCAACCCAGCCTTGCAAAGCATTTCTCGATTCCAATTCGCTGAATGGACTCCATGCCAGACATTTCGCAAAAACGAGTTATCATCATTGCCGGCCCTAACGGCGCGGGTAAATCGACGTTTGCCCGGGAGTTCTTGCCCAACGAAGCGGATTGTCTCACTTTCGTTAATGCAGACCTCATTGCGGCTGGCCTGTCGCCGTTCGCCCCCGAAGCCGCGGCGATGCGGGCAGGGCGCATCATGGTTGCGGAAATTCAGCGCCACGCCAAAAGCGGCGTAAGCTTCGCGTTCGAGACGACGCTGGCCGGCCGGCGCTACGCGCGCATGATTCCGACTTGGCAGTCAGCCGGTTATCACGTTCATCTCATTTTCCTCGGATTGCACGACGCCGATTTGGCAGTGGCCCGTGTCGCCGTGCGCGTTCTCCAAGGCGGACATGACGTGGCCGAAGAGGTCATTCGGCGGCGTTTTGCCCAAGGTTGGATGAACTTCCAAAACACCTATCGTGACCTTGTGGACTGGGGGCGACTTTACGATAAGTCAGGTGAACAGGCTGTGCTCATCGACGAAGGGAAACGGCCGTGAAAGAAAAGCACGTACAATCAACTGCGTTCGATGCGGTTTTTGCGGGAGTGGACGCCGCACTGCGTCGGGCCCAAAAGCGCGCCCGAGAAACGGCGGCTCGGACCGGCACGCCGCTGGTCATCTTCCGCAACGGCAAGATCGAAAGGATTGCCGTGCGGCGCAAAAGGAAAGCGAAAACCGCATGACAGTCAGCGCCCAGCGCCCCTCGCAGCCCGATCACCTCGAACCCATCGCCAGGCTCGAGAACTGGTCTCAATCTGATGCACGTTCAAGTCCGGCAGACGACAGTTCCTCACCAACGCTGGGACAGGCGCCGCGTTTGGCCAGTCGCGTCCACAAGAGCCGCAGAACTTCAGCGCCACTGCGTTGTTCCCAGGGCCACTGGGCTGCGGGACAGGCGCCTTCGCGAAGGCGGTTGAGGGCTTCACCGCGCAGGTTCGGGGACAGTCGATTGGCCGGCTCCAAGCAGCGGATCAGGGAAAGCCCATGTTCTTCGGCCGCACGCGTGGCGGGTCCCTTGAGCAAGTGGCCTTCTTCCCAAAGCAGCGCTTGAAGGAAGGCCTCTTCGGCCGGAGTCAGGCAACTCTTGGCTGTTTTCATGCCCATGCGTATCCCTCGAACGGTCGCTGGCCGAACTTGTTCACCATCGTTGTCTTGGTGATAGACGGCAATTTCGGGTCGCGATTGGGGTTGTTGGCCTCATCTTGCAACGCTTGCTCCATACCGGCTCGCCAGGCATCGATTCCATCAAGATCCCCGAACTTTATGTCGCGCTTCTGTGCGGTTCGCTTGGCCGGTGGGGGCTGGCCAGCAGCCACAATCAGCGAACCGAGACCGGGACAGATTAACGGCGCTCCACAATAGTAGCAATCGGTCGCACGGCTGCCCGCATTGATGGCAGCGGGATCATCAGTCAGTTCGCCAAGCAGGTCGGGAATCGGTCCTTCGCACACTGGACACAAAACATGCATCCCAGGGTGAGGGCTGGCCATCCGTCCTCCGGTAGGCGGACCCACTTGGCGCCGCGTTCATTATACTTGGTCGGTTGCGCGGCAGGCTGCGGAAAGCAATATCCCATGGCAGACGAACTCGTCGACAAAAATCCCTAATGCCGGAACAAGAACTCTTTCGAGTTGATAAGCGCCCAGTGCACGTCTTCCCACGCCAAGCGCTTTTCCGTCGCCCGGCTCACGTGGTCGAGCATCGCCTTGGACTCTTCGTCGTTGGGCAGCCGCGATAGGGTCATGAGGAAGAGGTCGTCGAGGATTTCGCGGTCGCCGAGCTTCTTGGCCAGGAGTTTGCCGATGCGGTTGTTGGGATTGCGCAGGCGGTCATTGACGGCGGGGCCGTTGATGAGCTGGAGGGCCTGGGCCAGGTTGCTGTCGCCTTCGCGCTCGCACTCGCAGGCCAATTCGCGCGCGGGCTGACCGAAGGTTTTGAGGAACGGGTGATTGACTTCGCCGTCCGGCAGTTGCACCGAGCGCGTGCCCAAGGGATGGCCGGCGAATTTCTCCGGCACTTCGGTCACGAAGCACAAGGCGTCGAAAAGCTGTTCGGCGCTGTGCAGCTTGGTGACGGCGTGCGAAAAGTACTTGTTGTCATCCTTGTTGAAGTCATTGGTCTGGGCGGATAGCTGATAAGTCCGTGAGTTCGCTATCGTGCGGATCAAGTGCTTCACGTCGAATTTGTTGGCCACGAAATCTTTGGCCAGGGCGTCGAGCAGTTCGTCATTGGCCGACGGATTCGAGTCGCGGAAATCGTCGACCGGGTCGACGATGCCCCTGCCCATGAGGTGGTACCAGACGCGGTTGACGAGTGACTTGGGCACAAACGGGTTTTCCGCCGATGTCATCCAGGAAGCCAGCACTTCACGGCGATCCTTGCCCGGAGCGATGGTCGGAATCGCGCCGCCCATGAACTTCGGCGCCATCGTCTGGCCGGTGCGCGGCTGGGTCACTTCGCCGGCGCGATCGATGTAAATGTACTCGGCGAAGTCCTTGTTCTTTTCCGTGCCGGGCTCCACCGGGTCCTTGCGTTGTTTCACGCGCGCGAACCAGGCCGACATGCTGTAATAGTCATCCTGCGTCCAGCGCTCGAAGGGGTGGTTGTGGCACTTGGCGCACTGCATGCGGATGCCGAAGAAGAGTTGGGCGGTCGTCTCCGCCAAACTGGTCGGGTCGCGTGC
>JAKEHV010000557.1 GCA_022614915.1 Gemmataceae bacterium
GCCAAGCCGCACGCACCCTTTGACCTTTCGAAGAAGACGACGCTGGAACTGCTCGAATACTTGAAGCATGAAAACCGCTGGTTCCGCGAGACGGCCTTGCGTGTGCTCGGCGACCGGCGCGATGCCGGCGCAATTCCAACGTTGACGAAGTGGCTTCGCGACGAAAAAGCCCAGCTCGCGCTGGAAGCGCTTTGGGCGCTCAACCAATGCGGTGGCTTTAGCGACGAGATCGTGGACAAAGCGCTGCGGCATGCGTCGCCGGCGGTGCGCGGCTGGGCGGTGCGCCTCTTGGGCGATGAGTACCGCGTCGGCAGCAAGATCGCCCCGCAGTTGGCCGATTTGGCACGCCTGGAAAAGGACGTGACCGTGCGCACCCAACTCGCCTGCAGCGCGCGCCGGTTGTCCGCCGAGGAAGGGCTGCCCATCGTCCGGCAACTTCTTGTGCACGACGCCGACGCGAGCGACATTTTTCAGCCGCTCCTCTTGTGGTGGGCCATCGAATTCAAGTGCGAGAAAGACCGCGACGCCGTGCTCGAACTCTTTCGCGATTCGACACTCTGGCAAACGCGCTTGACACAGGAAGCCATTCTGCCACGGTTGGCTCGGCGCTTCGCGCAAGCCGGCGGGCAGAGAGACTTGCGTGTCTGCGTCGATCTGTTCCGCCTTGCGCCAGAGCGCAAACACGGACTTATTCTGCTGAAGGGCTTCGAGGAAGCACTCAAGGGCCGGCCCAGCGCCGGGTTGCCGGCGGAATTGCTCGAAGAGATCGCCAAGCTGGGCGGCGGCTCGCTGGCCTTCGCGCTGCGCCAGGGCCGGCCTGAAGCCGTCGCCAAGGCGCTCACACTCATAGAGGACCCCAAAGCGCCCTTGGCCCAGCGTGACCAACTGGTTGTGCTTCTTGGTGAGGCGAAACAACCGGCGTCCGTCGATGTGCTTCTCAAAATCGTCGTGGGGAATGAGGCCGACTTTTTGCGTAAGTCGGCGCTGACATCCTTGCAAGCGTATAACGAAACGCGCATTGGCGCGGCTGTTGTGCCGCTCTACGCCAAGCTGAACGGCGAGCTGCGCGAAACCGCCGAGACGTTGCTCGCCAGCCGCAAATCTTGGAGCAAACTGTTTTTGGAAGCCGTCGAAGCTGCACAGATTGCGCCCAAGGACGTGCCGGCGCCGTTTCTCAAGAAACTGTTGCTGCACCGCGACGAGACGATTGCCGCTCTGGTGAAAAAGCACTGGGGCGAGATCAAAGGCGCGACCACAGAACAAATGCGTCAGGAAATCGACCGCGTGAGCGGCGTATTGCAGGCCGGCATGGGCAACCCGTACACCGGCAAAGCGCTATTCAACAAGCGCTGCTTCGTTTGCCACACCTTGCACAGCCAAGGCGGCACGGTCGGCCCGGACTTGACGCCGTTCAAGCGCGATGATTTGCCGAACATGTTGCTCCACATTGTCAACCCGAGCGCCGAAATTCGCGAAGGCTACGAGAACTTCGTCGTGGCCACCGAGAGCGGTCGACTCTTGACCGGCATCGTCCAGGAAAAGGACCAGCGGGTACTTGTGTTGCGCACCGCTGATGGGCAACAAGTCGTCCTGCCGCGCGACGACGTGGCCAGCATCGCGTCCGCCGGCATTTCACTCATGCCCGAAGGCGCACTCGCAGGACTCAGCGATCAGGAAGTGCGCGATCTCTTCGCTTATTTGCGCAGCACGCAGCCGCTCAACGACCGCTAGTAAGGACTTTGTTTGGATAGCGCCCCGTGGCATGCATGCACCCAGGTTTGGCCAATTGAGGAGGAGGAGGCAAATCATGCAAAAGGCGCTAGCGCTTATGGTCCTTTTTTCCATCGTGAATCCCTTGGCGGAGTCCGCGGGCGGACCGCGTGACGAAGACGCGAAGTTGACCGCATTCTTCAAGGACTTCCTCGAAACGGAATTCAAGCAACGGCCGCTCGAAGCCACGCGACTCGGCGATCACCGCTTCGATCATCTTCTGGACGACGTCTCGCCCGAAGCTCGCGCAAGCCATAAGGCGCAATTGAAAAAGACGCACGACGAGCTGCCCCAGCGTATCGACTACAAGAAGCTCACGCGCTCCGGCCAGATCGACTTTGAGATTTGGCAACATCACTTGAAAAAAGAGCTATGGCTCATGGACAACACGCGCGTCTTCGAGGAAGACCCGCGTGTTTACAACGATTACATCACCGAAAGCATCTATCTGCTCCTCACGCAATCGACCCTGCCCCAGGCGACGAATGTGAAGAACGCCGCGGCGCGAATGGCGTTCATTCCGCGCGTGGTCGAAGCCGCCAAGGTTGGACTGAAAGCGCCGCCGCGCGTCGTCGTCGAAACCGCTATCAAGCAAAACCGCGGCGCAATCTCTTTCTATCAGACCGGTATCTTTGAGCTGGCCGGCGAAACGCCGGCCCTGAGCGCATTGCGCGATGCCTCCAAGTCCGTGATCGCGGCGCTCAAGGATTATCAGAAGTTCCTCGAAGAAGAGTTGCCGCCGCGGGCCAAAGGTGAGTGGCGACTCGGCAAAGAGAAGTTTGCCCAGAAATTGAAGCTCGAATTGAATGCGGGCATCGAGGCCGACGAAGTGCTCAAGGAAGCTGAGGGGGAGGCGGACCGGGTCGAGCTGGAGATGTTCGTCATCGCCCGCCAGCTCTGGGCCACGATCTTCCCTGGCCGGACGCTGCCGCCCGACAGTCCCGAAGGTCGCCGGCAAACGGTCCTTTTGGTCATGGACGAGATCAGCAAGGAGCATGGCCGGCCTGAGGATTTGATCAAGGACGCCCGCGCCACCGCCGACAAGGTTCGTGCTTTCATCAAGGCAAAGGACATACTCAAGCTGCCCGATCCCGACCGCTGCCGGATCATCGAGATGCCGGAGTTCCAGCGCGGCAACTCGATCGCCTATCTCAACCCGGCGCCGCCGCTCGATCCCAAGGCATCCAGCTACTATGCGATCAGCCCGCCGCCCGCCGAGTGGGAGCCGCGCCGCGCCAAGACCTACCTGCAGGAATACAACCGCCACATCCTGCACATCCTCACCATCCACGAAGCCTATCCGGGCCACTACGTGCAACTGGAATACTCGAACCGCCATCCCTCGCTCATTCGCCGCGTGCTCTATTCCGGCGTGTTCGCGGAGGGCTGGGCGGTCTACACCGAGCACGTCATGCTCGACCAGGGCTACGGCGACGGCGACCTCAAGCTGCGGCTTTGCCAATTGAAGTGGTACCTAAGGACCGTGTGCAACGCCATCCTCGATTACAAGATGCACTGCACGGACATGAGCGACGAGGAAGCGCTGCGGTTTCTGATGTTCCGCGCCTTTCAATCCGAGGCGGAAGCGATCCTCAAAATCATCCGCGCCAAACAAAGCTCTTGCCAGCTATCAACGTACTTCGTCGGCAGGATGGCGTTCGTGCAGCTCAGACGCCGGGTTCAGGCCGAACTCGGCGAGCGCTTCGAATTGGGCCGATTCCACGAGGCCTGCCTGGAGCACGGCACACTGCCGGTGCGCTATTTGCCGGAAGTGGTGGGGGATAAGCTAAAAGCATCGCGCTGACGCTCAACTGAAAAAGCCCAAATTGGCAAGAACTGTAGCCACAATCGCAATCATGCGGGATAATGTCGGAAAATAATGGCTGGGAAAAACTGACATGCCGCGGGCAAGAAAAAACGGTAACGGCCGTCTGGATGAGTCGGTGGTCAATCTGAATCAATCGGTTGCCATGCTGAATCAGGCCATGGCTACGTTTCTAGCCCGGATGGCCGAGAGCGACGCTCGCTTTGCCCGAATCGAAGCAGAAATGGGGGAAATTCGCCGGCACATGGATGACATTGAAACCATTCTTCAAGAACACAGCCAGGTCTTAGAAGCCCTGCCGGATGCAGTCCGCGCCAAGTTCGGTTTCCAAACCCCTGGAACCTGATTCATCAGCGCCAGTTGAGCTGCCGCTTGCTCCGGGCGCAGCTGATGGGCACATCATGTCAGATTCGAATTCGGACAAGGTTCGCCTATCCTTTGGTCGCAGTTTCGCGAAGCGTGTTAACTTCCTCGACCGCCAACCGGCGCGACTTGCCGGGACGCAGCCGGCCAAGCTGTATCGGGCCCAGCGCCACACGCCTGAGCCGCAGCACTTTATGCTCGAGCTTCGCGAGCATGCGGCGAATCTCGCGGTTCTTGCCTTCGTTCAAGACGATTCTAAGCCACGTGCTCTCACCCTGCTTCTTGATCGCGCGGGCGCTCTTGGCGCGCACGTGCCCGTCGCTGAGCCAGACGCCTTGGAGCAGCTTCTGTAAATCTTCGTGCGACGGCTTGCCCGCCACCTGCACGAGATAGGTCTTGGTCACACCGTAGCGCGGATGCGTGAGCTGGTTGGCCAGGTCGCCGTCGTTGGTGAGAAGCAGCAGGCCTTCGCTTTCCTCGTCGAGCCGGCCAACCGTGTAGACGCGCTCGGGCACGTGCTCCATGAGGTCGATGGCCCGCGTCCGGCCGGCCGGATCGGCATTGGTGCACAACACGCCGCGCGGTTTGTTGAGGAGCCAGTAGACGTGCCGCTCCGAGCGCACCGGCTGACCATCGACGGACACGGTTTGCCCCGGCGCTACGCGCGTGCCCAGCTCGCGCACCGGTTGGCCGTCGATGGTCACGCGGCCGGCGACTATCAATTCCTCGCAGTGCCGCCGCGAGCCCAGCCCCGCATGCGCGAGGTATTTGTTGAGACGATCCATACACAGATTGCATGTAACAATGGCGAACCGCATGGCGAGCCGAGTCGCGTAAGCGGCCGGATCGAGGGCAGGCGACGCACCCGACGCCTTACGGCGTTCGGCTCGCCAGATTGCTGCTTATCAGCGTTGCTTCAGTTGTTCCACATCTTGACGCAGCGCCGCTACTTCTTGGCGCAATTCAGCCACGCTGGCTTCCAAGGCTGTGAAGCGATCCGAAGCAGGTGCGGCAATGACGGTCCCCGCTTCCTCCGAACGCGGCTGGCTGCGCACGCGTTCCAATTCCTCCGGCGCGTGGAAACCGTGTGTGATCTGCGTGCCGCGCCGGCCCTCTTCGCCCAGAAATACGACCAGTCGCCGCTCGGCCATCGGCCGCAGCACTTGCCGCAGAGCATCCAAGTCGTCGATCGGCTCCATGCGGCTGGCCCGGCCGCGCAGCTCGCCCTCGGTTTGCGGTCCGCGCAAGAGCAACTCAGTCAGGATGGCCAGCTCGACCTTGCCGACGCTCCAGACTTCGTAAAGGTTATGCCGCCAGCGTTCGACCCGGCCGCCCGTGATCCTCGTGACCAGGCCCTGCTTCTGCAAGCCGACCAGCGTCTCTTCGGCGTGCTCGTCGTTGATGCTCAGGACCGGATCGCGGTTCGACTTTTGATTGCTGCCGGTGACGACGGAATTGAGGCTCAATGGATACACGTCTGGCGTCGTTTTGGCTTTTTCCACGAGGACGCCTAAGACGCGCCGCTCCAGGACATTCAAAACGGGCCAGCTTGATTGGATTGCGTCGTCAGCCATAAGGTCTACTTCGTCACACTAGCCCGACGCGCTAGCGAGGGCGGACGTGTCGCCCGATGGAAATGGATCGCGCTGCAAGGATTCGGCGAGAAATCCCCGGAGAAAATTGTCTTTCACGCGGGCGACACGTCCGCCCTCGCTAGCGCGTCGGGCTAGTGTTGAAGAACTATTGTATAATTTCCTTGTGCAGACCCTGCCGAAATGAGTAATATCAATCCGTAGTTGCTTGGGGGCAAGGTATGCTGCGCGTTTTGGGATCGCCGAAGAAACTGTGCGACGGCCTGACGCGCCGTGACATGCTTTGGGCCGGCGGGCTTGGCTTCCTCGGCCTGGGCCTCGACGGCTTTTTCCGCCTGCAGGAAACGCAAGCCGCCTCGCCCGAGCGCCGCCCGCTCCACGCTCACTTCGGCCAGGCCAAGTCGTGCATCCTCTTGTTCCTCTACGGCTCTCCCAGCCAGCTCGAGTGGTGCGACATGAAGCCCGACGCCCCGGTGGAAATCCGCGGCGAATTGGGCGGCATCCGTTCGACCCTGCCCGGCTGCGACGTGTGCGAGCTGTTTCCACACATGGCCCGCGTCATGGACAAGATGACCGCCGTCCGCTCGATGACGCATGAGCATCCCATTCACGGCGTGGCATTCGCAACCACCGGCGTGCCGACCATCGACATCCCGATGGAGCTCAATCCGCGCGACCCGCGGCATTGGCCATTCGTCGGTTCGGTCGTGGACTATGTCGAAAGGAACAATCCGCGCCATCGCGGTCGTCGCCGCGAGGTTCCCGACAACATCGCTTTGCCGTTTCACTTCAGCAGCCAGCGCGTGGGCGAAGTGCCGCGCGCGGGCCCCTATGCGGCGTTTTTAGGCAACGCGTACGATCCATTGTGGACTGAATTCCGCGGCAC
>JAKEHV010000558.1 GCA_022614915.1 Gemmataceae bacterium
ACGTGGGTGGCATGCCTTGGCGGATCGTGTGCAACGACAGCAAACCTGGGACAAGCACCGCCAAGGCATGCGAAGCGCCACGTAACCGGGCGCTTCCGCATCCTTTCGCCGTGCTGGTCCAGGGTTCGCTGTCCTTGCAAAGGATCGGCGAAAGCATGCCACCCGGCGCCTCACGGTGGTTGCTTCAAACATTCAACTTCGTGGGTGGCATGCCTTGGCGGATCGTGTGCAAGGAAAGCGAACCCGGAACCAGCACCGCCAAGGCATGCGAAGCGCCACGCAACTTCATCCCATTCAAGAGTCCAAACAAGGCAAGGGATCCATTTCGATTGGCACGGGCCGGATTCCCGCAAAGAATCTTGCGCTTGACCACACCCAATCGGTCGCCTTCTCCACGAGACCGCGTCGAACGGGATTGTTGTGAATGTACTCGATCATCTGCAAAAGTGTGTACGGCTCAATCACATTTCGATCATAGCCTCCGCCGCGCTGCCAGAAACGATGATGCACCTTGCCGCTTGGCTGGACATCTTTCATTTGAGCCAGAAAGCGAGGCGCCTTGCTGCGAAGAAACCGTAACGCCTTGCGCTGTACGGGCACTTTGAGGGCTGTACGAATGTCTGCAATGTTGTAGTCTGGTTCCTGCGGCCAGACGATGATGTGCACGTGCTCCGGCATGATCACATAGGACAAAATGGATAATTTCAAATCGCGACGAGCATTGCGCATGGCGCTAATGAGCCATTGCCGGGTGCGATCCTTGGACAGGAGCTGGAGCCCGTGAAAACAGGAGAACGTGAGTTCATGGGCTTCGCCCGGATTGTTGTAACTGCGGACTCGTTTGCGCTTGGATCCTTGCATGTTCATTCCGTTCTCTGGCGCTTCGCATGCCTTGGCGGTGCTCGTCCCGGGTTCGCTGTCGTTGCACACGATCCGCCAAGGCATGCCACCCACGACGCTGAATGATCGAGATTCAGCAAATCCCGATTCATCATCGCGCGTGCCTTCCTTGCGAGCAAGAAAAAACACTTTGCTTCATGGGGCAAAGATTGGAAAAATCGTGAGGAATCTCGAATGTCACAAGGAGCTTGTTAATGCTCATCATCAGGAAAACAGTTCCGCGACAAGGATTGCTGTACCTTGCCCTTGCGCTTTTCGTCGCGCCTGCGCCGGCGCAAGATGCCCCATCCCACGCCATCGACAAAGGTCAGCGCGTCTTCTCCGCCGGCCACAGCTTCCACATGTTCATTCCCGCCATCGTGCGCGAGCTGGCCAAGTCGGCGGGCATCAAGGATCACGAGCAAGTCGGCCAGCAAGGCATCGGCGGCTCGCGCGTCATTCAGCATTGGGATGTCGCCGAGGAAAAGAATCAGGTCAAAAAGGCGCTTAAGACCGGCAAGGTCGACGTACTCACGCTCTCGCCCATTCACCTGCCCGATCCCGGCATCGAAAACTTCCTCAAGCTGGCGCTCGAGCACAACCCGAACATCCGCATCACGGTGCAGGAGAACTGGCTGCCCTTCGACATCTACGACACGACCTTCAAGATACGGCCCATGAAAGTGGACCACAACGCGCTGACCGCGGCAGAGTTGCGCAAGCTGCACGCGCCTTATTTCCAGACCATCGACGACCACGTGCGCGAATTGAACAAGAAGTTCGGCAAGGACGCTGTCTTCGTAGCCCCGGTCGGTCAGGCCGTAATCGCATTGCGCGCGAAGATCATCGCCGGCCAGGCACCGGGTTTGAAGACGCAGGACGAATTATTCACCGACGCGATCGGCCATGCCAAAGCGCCGTTGGCGGCCCTCGTCGCGTATTGCCATTATGGCGTCATCTACCGCAAGAGTCCGGCGGGTCTGGCGGCCCCGGCCGTCTTGACGAAGGCGAATATCGCAGAAGAGGAGAAGCTCAATCGTCTCTTGCAAGAACTGGCCTGGCAAGCGGTGACGCAGCATCCATTAAGCGGCGTGAGGGCAGCGAAATAAGTGATCACGGATTCGCGGTTCGGACACGCTTGGTTAGCTCATTGACTTTGCCGACAAGACGCTCTTCCACGCTCGGCGCAAAGGGTCCAGGCAAGAGAGTGAGGCGCATCGCGCCGCCGCCTTCGTAGCCGCCTTCCTTCAGGACGCGCACCGTCGGCACATAGCCAAACACGTCGTTGCAATAGCCTGCCACCCACACCGCTGCTCCGGCGCCGCCTAACTCCTTCTTCAGTCGCAATGAATAATCCACGACCGTTTCCCCCGCCAGGCCGACGAGCGTCAGGTCTTTGCCGAATTGGATTGCCTGGATGGGGTAGGAATACGTGGCGTGAATCTTGCCGGTCTTGTCGAGCTGATCGAGAAAGTGCTGGGCACGCTTTTGATCGGCAACAGTAGTCGACATCTTGAGCTTGATCAGCTCTTCACGCGACATGGGCACAAAGTCCAGGGTGACTGTTTCCAGCACGGAGCGCACCGGGCCCGCGACAGGCCGCGGCTTGGGCAAAAGCGCCGCCTCGACGGCGTTGGCCAGCGCCCGGCCATGCTGCTTGGCGTTTTCCAGCGTGCCGCGCGGATACGGGTTCTGGTCGCCGCCGCAGCCGGTCAGGAACAGGGCGACGGTTCCCGGCTGCGCCTGTTCCAGATACTCCTGCGCATAGCCCGCGTAGTCGCCGCAGTATTCGTAAAAGCTCAATGTCGTGTTGTGGCAGGCGTAGCCGAAGAGCACGGCGCGCAGCTTGCCGTCGGCGCTATCGATACGCAAAACGGGCACTTCGTGATCGACGGGCCCTTCGGGATACGGGCTGTTTTGATAGCCCTTCGCGGTGGGCAACCGGCGATTCATGGCGAACCCCGCCCGCGCATGCGAATAGCCGAGCCGCGCAGGCGAAAGGTTCTTCAGAGCGTCGCCGACAAGGTCAACGAGTTTTTCCTCCAACCCGGCGACATAATCCGCGATGCCCTTTACTTGAGCAGCATTAAGGTCATACAACACGGAGCCGCCGGAACGCACGACGGGACCGCAGTGTGTGTGCGAAGCGTTCAAAAGCAAAGATTCGGGCAGAAGTTTATGACGGTCCCTGACCTTTTTCTCGACTGCCTCGCGCATCGATCGGGTTATGCCGATGAGGTCCATGGTGACCAGGACGACGCGCTTGCCGGACGCGTCTTCCAGGGCCAGCGCCTTGGCATAGAGTTCTTGCGCTTTGCCCTCGGCGGGCTTCTTGCGGGCGGCGTAGCCGGCCATCCACAGGTTTTCTGTTGGGGTGATGACCAATTTGGCGACGCCGGCTTTCCAGACATCGCTGGCTGGTTGAGCTTGCGCGTCGCGGGACTGCAGAAAGATGCAAGCGAATAACAAACCACCCGCCAAAACCATCTTGAGCGCCACCAAACGATTCAGTTTGAGATCGCGCGCGGAGGTATCCGCAGGCACGATGGGATAGGGGACCGTCGGCGGTTGATCCGTGCTGTTGCCGGCATTGCTCATGAGGCGCCACCACAACTTGCTGAGAATCTTAATATACTAACGACAACTCAGGTGTCGAATGAGGCGCAATAAAACTTGCCCGGCAATCCCAATGTGTGCCGCGTCTTGGCGATTCCGGCTTGGGTCCTTAGAAAAGCTCCTTTCCTGTTACTTCGAGAATCTTTGCCATGGACATTCGCCTGCAAGCGGTGACTGGAGTGGTGCCGCCGGAATTGGCCGAAGCGCGCATTCGCGAGGTGTGGCCGAGCGTGGCGCGGGCGCCGGGCATCGCCGCTTTGGGCAAGAGTTTGACGCGCACGATTGTCTTGGCCCCGCTGGCCTGGATGCTGATGGGCATGGTTTACTTCGGTAAGGTGCTGCCCGTCTTCGCCCGTCGCTACGAATTGACCAATCGCCGGCTCGTGGTCCGCAAGGGTTGGAGCGGCAAGATCAGCGAGGAAATCCCATTGGCAAAGATCGACGCTGTGGAGATGGTAACCGACGCCAACACCGAATTCTTCCGTGCCGCGACATTGCGGATTCTGTCCGACGGCAAAGAAGCTATGGCATTGCCCGGCGTACCCGATCCTGAGTCTTTTCGCCAAGCCATACTCAACACGTGCAACGCTTGGGTGCCGGGTCGAAGCAAGTCGTTGCCCTTTGTTGCTGCCAGTGCGAAGTAAGGCGCGGAGAGTGGAGCGCGGAGAGTGGAGCGCGAAGCGCGGCGAGTTGCGCTTTGCGCACCACTCTCCGCGCTCCACTCTCCACTCACCTCCCGCGGAGCACTTGTGACCCTCACGTTCGATTTTCCCGAATGTACACGGTCGCCGCTGGGGCGCTGGGACCCGCGTTGGAAACTGGCGGGCGTTTTGCTGAGCGTGATCGCCGCGGCGCTGGTGCGGACGCTCCCCGCGTCACTTGTGATCTTCGCCGGCGCGGTAATACTCGTCCTCCTCGCCAAGCTTCCGCTGCGCTGGTATTTCGGCCGGCTTGTCGTCCTCGCCGTCTTTCTCGCTGTCTTCCTGGTCTGGTTGCCGTTCCTTTATCCTGCACCGACGCTCAAAATCTTGGGGGTTGAGCTCTCAGAAGAAGGAATCCGCTTGGCGCTGACGCTGCTCCTTAAGGCGGCGGCCATCGTCTCGCTGTTCCTGGCGCTGTTAGCGACCGCGCCCTTGCCTGAGACTCTGCTGGCCGCCCAAGCGCTGCGCTGCCCGCGCTTGTTCTTGCATTTGACCCTGCTCACCTATCGCTATGTGTTTCTGCTGGCGGAAGAAGTGGTGCGCTTGCGCAGCGCACTGCGTGTCCGCGGTTATCGCAACCGGGCGACGGCCCACAGCTACCGCACGGTCGGCCAGGCCGCTGGATCGCTTCTGGTGCGCAGCCACGAGCGGGCCGAACGCGTCGATCAGGCCATGCGCTGCCGGGGCTTCGACGGAGTCTTTCGGACGCTGCAGGCGTTCGCAACACACTGGAGTGACGTGGCCGGCTTCCTGCTGCTCGTGGCCGGTTCGACGGCAGTGCTGATCTGGGATATTGTGGTGCGTGCTGCTCAAATCTAGCTCCACTACTTTACGAATAACTCACGGGGTTAAGTTCCTTACAACCGAAGCAACCGTTGCCGACGGATGGGATTGCCCGAACCGCATTGCCCAAATTGCATTGCAATCCAGCTGTTCCAGCTGGATCATGCGAGTGCGCTTCGTAGGACGGCCCTGGAGTGCCGTCCCACACCGGGAAACTCGTAGGACGGGTCTCCAGGCCCGTTCTGCTATCGAACAATGGGACGGTCTAAGGCCCGTCCAAGCGGATAGCAAGGTGCACCATGGAAACCACATACATCATTTGTGCGGCCGTGGGCGGCACGCTGATCGTTTGCCAGTTTCTTTTGACGCTGCTCGGCATGGGCGGCGACCACGACGCGGGCGGCCACGACGGCGGACATGATTTCGGTGGGCACGACGCAGGTCACGCCGCCGGCCACCATCACGCCGGTCACGGCAACGAGTCCTCCTGGTACTTCGGCCTGTTGACCTTTCGCACTCTGTCGGCCGCCGTTGCGTTCTTCGGACTGACCGGACTGGTCGGCCACAATGCCGACTTCGAACCGCAGGTCACATTGATCATGGCAGTCGGCGCCGGCCTGGGCGCCATGTTCCTGGTGGCCTGGATCATGCAATTCATGACCAAGCTGAATGTGGACGGCACAGTTCGCATCGACCGTGCGCTCGGCAGCCGGGGAACGGTGTATCTCACAGTCCCGGCAGAGAAGAGCGGCGAAGGCAAAGTCATGGTGGACTTCATGAGCCGCACGATGGAATACAAAGCAGTCACGGCCCAAGGCGCGCTGCCCACCGGCTCCAAAGTCGTCGTCGTGGGAGTCTTGAACTCGGATACGGTTGAAGTTGCTTCAACAGCAGAATAGGTGACTCATGTTTGCTTCACTCTTCGCGCAGGGTCCCAGCGGCCTTCCCATCTCTTGGCCCGCGTTGACGCTCATCATCGTCGCGGTGATGGTGTTTTTCACCATTCTCATGCTGTTTGTGCGCCGCTATAAGCGTTGCCCCAGCAACCAGGTCCTGGTCATCTTCGGCAAGTACACCGGCAGCCCCACCGGCACTCGCTGCCTGCACGGCGGGGCGCGTCTCGTGCTGCCGCTCGTGCAAGACTACTCGTATCTGAGCCTGGAGCCCATTCAGATCGAGGTTCCGCTCAAAGGCGCCTTGTCGATGGAGAACATCCGCGTCAATGTCCCCAGTGTCTTCACCGTCGCCATTGGCACCAATCCGGAAACCATGCAGAACGCGGCCATCCGTTTGCTCGGACTCGACATCAACGAGATCAAGCAGCAAGCGGGCGACATCATTTTCGGCCAGCTCCGCCAGGTCATCGCGTCGATGAAGATCGACGAAATCAACCGGGACCGCGACAAGTTTCTACAAAGCATTCAAACTTCTTTGGAGATCGAGCTGCAGAAAATCGGCTTGGTGCTCATCAACGTCAACATCACCGACATCACGGACGAGTCCGGCTACATCGAAGCCATCGGTCGCAAGGCGGCGTCCCAGGCGGTGCAGCAGGCCAAGATCGACGTGGCGGAGCAGGAAAAGCATGGGCAAATCGGCGTGGCCGAGGCGGACCGGGAAAAGTCGATCCAGGTGGCCAACGCGACCAAGCTGCGCGAGATCGGCACGCGCGAGGCCCTGCGCGAGCAGGCGGTGCGGGTCGCCCAATTGGAAAAGGAAAAGAAGGTCGGCGAAGAAACGGCGGCCCTGGAGCGTGAAACCCAGATCAAGGAGGCGCAGCGGCTCCAGGCCGTCCGCGTCGCCGAGTTGGATAAGGAACAAAAAGTCGGCGAGCAGCAAGCGGCGTTCGAGAAAGAGGCGCAGGTGAAGGACGCCGAGCGCAAAATGCGTGTTTCCATCGCCGACGCCAACGCCAAGGCCATCGCCGGCGAGGCCCACGCCCAGGCGGAAGTCGCGCTGGCCCAAGCGAATCTGCAAGTGAAGCAAGCCGAGGCGTTTCAACTGGGCGAGACCCGCAAGCGCGAAGCCGACGCTGCCGTCCAGGAAGCGCAGCACCGTGCCCAGGCCAAGGCCGCGTTGGCCCAAGCCGAGCGCATCGAGGCCGAACGCCGCGCCCAATTGGAAGCGACGGCCAAAGCGGAAAAAGCCAAGGTCATCGTCGAAGCCGAGGCGGAAGCCGAAAAGCATCGCATCGAGGCGCAGGGCGAGGCCTCAGCCATCTTCGCCAAGCTCGACGCCGAAGCCCGTGGCCAATACGAGATCCTCGCCAAGAAAGGCGAGGGCCTCAAGCGCATCATCGACGCGTGCGGCGGCGCCCAGCAAGCCTTTCAGCTTCTCATGCTGGAGCACCTCGACAACCTCGCGCAGACGGCGGCCCAGGCCATCTCCAACATCAAGTTCGACAAAGTCATCGTTTGGGAAAACGGCGGCAACGGAACCGGCACAACCAACACGTCCCAATTCCTGCAAGGCATGGCCCGCACCCTGCCACCCATGATGCAAGTCATGAAGGACATCGGCGGCATCGAAATCCCTGATTACATCGCGCGCTTTACTGCGGAATCAAAGCCCGCGGACAAGGCGGCCGTGGACGGCGAGCGGCCGGTGGAGGCGGGAAAAAAGTGATTACCACGTTGTTCTTGCGATTGCATAACTCTTGACCATTCACGACTTTTGGAACGGGATGGAGGGCGGCAGGCTCACGAAGTTGCTTGAGTCGATTGGAGCCTCGCCATAAGCTTGGGCTGGCCGAATGCAGTTCTTTCAGTCCGCGTCACCTCGCCTTGCGCACGTGCAGTAATATTGGATCTGTACCCTCGATGGTATCGCGCCGCGTCAGTGCCAAAACCTGATCCGGCGTCACGCAGTCGGCAGGGTCGCGCTTTGGGTCGGGCCGCAGCCAGCGTTTGAAGCTGAGGCTGTAGGACAGCCCGCTATGGGGAAGCGTGAAGTTGAGCGTGTCGCCGTAAGAAGACGGGGCGTTGCCGGTCGGCTCGCCGAGCACCTTGCCGATCTTGTTGTCTTGCACGAAGACAGCGAACCAATTGCCGCTGCTGAACGTGGCTTTTGAGGTCAGCACGAATACCTGACCGCGAAACGGCTTTTCGACGCGGGTGTTCGGAACTTTGCGCGGATCGTAGCGCATGACGCCGCTCGCCAATTTGGCAAGGCCGGTTTGCCGGGCGCGCGCCTCCTCGGACCAGCGAATAACACTGCCGGGTACGTGGTAGCTGTCCACATCGACGTAGCGCAGAAATTCGTTGATCACGGTGGAGTTGCCGCCGCTGTTGCGACGCACATCCACCGCGATGCGGCTGATCTTCATTTGGCGCACGGCTTCAAAGAACTTGCGGAGCGAGTCCTTGTACAAATCGTTGTTTAGGCACTGGTCCACGATGAAGATGCCAAGGTCGTTGCTCTCGTCGATTTCGAAGCGGACCCACGGCGGACGACTGCCGGCGGCCGCGGCGCCTGCCAGCGACGCCGTTAACTCCAACTCTTTCCCATTGCGCTCGATCGTGATCTTTACCGGCGCCTCGTCAACAATTCCGAGCGTGCGCAAGAAGCCCACGTCGCGCAGGAAGCTCTCCGCGCGATGCCGCACCCAATGAGCGTTTTCGGCTGGGAGGACCCCGCGCAGCAACTCGAGAAGTTGTGGCTCTGTTTTCGTACCGATGCGCACAAGGCGATCGCCTTTCTGCAGCGCGCCTGTGTTCGCATTCACGATCATGCCCTCACTGGTCCAAAGAAACGGCATGTCCAGCAATTCGCCGGTCCGCACCGGCTCGACGGCGGAATGCGCGTCGTGCAGCGTGTGCATGACCCGGCTCAAAGTGAGCCAGAAACGGTCTCGGCGCATGGGGGCCGACAGCTCGTCACGCGCCCGCTTCAACGCCGCCTCGACGCCGCCCGGCAAACCGTCGATCGCCGCCGGGTGAACATTCTTGATTTTCGCCGCCAATTCCTCCAGATCGGCGACAAGTTGCTTCACCGCCAGAGCCGGGCCGACAAAGCTGCCCGCCGCCAAGATGCGCGTGCCGTCGGCAACCACCCATTCGGTCGGTCCGTGAAAGACGGCGTTGATTTCCGGCACATCTTCCGCTTTGGCAGCCGTATAGAGGACAGCCCGGCGCTTGGGATCGTCGGGATTGCGGATTGCACAGATGACGCGCAGCCTCTTGCCCTCGAAGCGCTGGCCTTCGAGGACAACAGCGCCCTTGTCAAAAGAAAAGGGCAGCTTCAACGTGCGCAGCCAGGCATGTTCCGGCGTGCCATAAACGATGACATCGACGCCGGCGAAGCGCTTGTCGAGCGGCTCCTTGTCGTCGATGAGCTCCGCCTTGGTAAAAAACTGCTTTTGCACAACTTGGGCAATGCTCTGGATCACGGGATCGTCTTGCGCGACGATTACCTGTTTGGGCCCGCCCAGAGCCGCGTTGATGCTGCCGGCGGGAACGAGTTCCTGCGAAAACGCAGCAAAAGGTATGGACCACACAAGAAAGCACAAAGCGATACGGTGGGACATAGACCGCTCCGTTGCGGGGCTGCCTTCTTAACACTCCTAGCCTAGTCAAATTCCGGCGCGTGAATGCACCATGCCTCAGAAACGCCCGAATAAGCGAACCAACTTTCTGATGAAGGAGAAGTCTTCGTCGGACGTGCGATACGCGAACTTGCGGCCGACATGCTTGTTGACCATTACCAAAAGGATCACTCCGTCATTCCCGACCCATTCCAATACCGTAACCCTGCCAGATTTCTCGATTTCGGCGGCAATGTCGCGCACGAGCCTGACGTTTCCTTGGCCGGTGTCTTGGAGTTTATCTTCGACCGAATGGCAGTTGTACTTGCCCGGTGGACCGAGAATTGCCAAAACGTCTCGCTCCGGCATTCCTTCAACGATTGTGGCAGATCGAGCAACTCCAATGTTGTGGTGGCAAAAGGAAATACATTCAATGGCACAGTTCACTAGAACTAGAATCACGACGAAAATGAGCAGCCCTACCAAGCAGCAGACACGTCTTCTTGTGCACGGAGCCATATGTGCCTCCCTTTTCTTATACTTTACTCTTCAATAGTTATCCATTGGGACGGACGACTTTTGGCTGATACTTCGTCAACAATATGATCCGACGCGAGGGCACCCGCAGCGACAATTCGCTGCCGATCGGCGATTACATGTCCGCTGATGTGTGCGGAAGGGTAATTGGTGGCACAAATCTCAGGGAGGGCGGCCTGCGCTTGAAGGACGCGCCGAAACTCGGTGGATAGTCGAATCAGTCGCACCATGGCAGAATCAGCGTCACAACCATTGTCGCCTTCCCAAGGAATTCTCAGTCAACTCCGAATCCGGCTAGGCCTAGGTCTTTTGCGCTTGGCGACCGAAGGCCGCCCGTCCGAGGCGGATGCCATTGCCGTTATCCACACCGCGCTCGATCAGGGCGTTCGTCTGCTTGATACGGCCGACTCCTATGCGCAGAGCGACGCCGATTTTCACTATGGCGAGCGATTGGCAAGTCAAGCGTTAGCATCGTGGCAGGGACCCAAGGACGAAATCAAAGTCCTTACCAAGGCCGGCCTGACTCGACCCAAAGGGCGCTGGGTCCCCAACGGCCGGCCTGAGCACTTGCGGAAGGCGGTCGACGGCAGTCTGCAAGCCCTTGGCGTCGAGCGGCTGTTCCTGTTGCAACTTCATGCCCACGATCCACGCGTGCCGTTCGAGGAAACGCTCGCAGCGCTGGCCGAATTGCAGCGCGCGGGCAAAGTCGAGCATTTGGGACTTTGCAATGTCACTCCGTTGGAGCTCAAGCAAGCGCAGCGGCACTTTCGCGTGGCCGTCGTGCAGAACGAACTGAGTGTACTCAATCGCAAGAGCGCGGCGGACGGCATGCTGGAATGGACGAGGCAGCAAGGGATACCTTTCCTGGCGCATCGGCCGCTCGGCGGCTACGCCAAGGTTGCCCGCCTTGCCAAGAACCAGGTGCTCGGACCGCTCGCCGAACGGCACAACGCGACGCCGCACCAGGTTGCCTTGGCCGCTCTCTTAGTCGCAAGCCCGCACGTCGTGCCGCTGGTCGGCGCCACCCGCGCCGAAAGCGTGCTCTCCTCAGTGGCCGCGCTACGCATCTCGCTAGATGTGAGCGACCGCACGGCGTTGGAAATGCGCTATTCGTTCGCCGCGGAACCCGACGCGCTCGCCTTCATCGCACCCCCTACTCCAATCATCGAACAGAAGGCTGCCCCTTCACGCCTTCACCCTTTCACCCCTTCACCTCTTCCCGCTGCTGTGCCAGCCCAAGCCCAAACACTAAGTCCCGGCGCCGATCCCGAGGTCGTGCTTCTCACGGGCATTCAAGGGGCGGGAAAGTCGGAATTGGTCGCGACTTATCTCGAAAAGGGCTATGCACGCCTTAATCGCGATCTGTTGGGCGGCAAGCTTGATGACCTGGTGCCGCGCCTCGTGCAGCACTTGCGCTCGGGACAAATACGCGTGGTCTTGGACAACACCTATCCAACGCGGGTATCGCGCGCTCCGGTCATCGCCGCCGCGCTGGCTCATGGCGTGCCGGTGCATTGCCGGCATCTGGCGACGCCGCTCGCTGAGGCGCACATCAACATCGTCCTGCGCACCTTGGCGAAATACGGCCGGCTTTTGGGTCCGGAAGACATGAAAGCGCTCAACAAAACCGACCCGAACCTGCCGCCGCCGCCCGCGCTTTTGCGCTACGTCGGCAGCTTCGAGCCGCCGGCGCTCGACGAAGGCTTCACGGCCTTGGAGACGATCCCGTTCGTCCGCCGGGTCAATCAGCGCCACACCGAGAAAGGCATTTTGCTCGACGTGGATGGCACGCTGCGCAAAACGCGCAGCGGCGAGATTTATCCGCGCCATCCCGACGACCAGGAGCTGTTGCCCGGTCGCCGGCCGACGCTGGCCCGTTGGATCGAAGCGGGCTATCGGCTTTTCTTCGTCTCGAACCAAAGCGGCGTCGCCTCGGGCAAGCTCGACCGGGCAGTTGCGGAAGCGGCATTTCTGCGCACCGCCGAGATTTTGCAATTGCCGGTCGCGGAGGTCGCCTATTGCCCGCACCCCGCCTTCCCCGTCGGCTGCTATTGCCGAAAACCGATGCCTGGTCTTGGCATCTATTTGATGCAACGCCATCGGCTGGCCCGCGAACAGCTCATCGTCGTGGGCGACATGGACAGCGACGCGCAATTCGCCGCCGGATTGGGCGCACGCTACTTCGATGCGACAACGTTCTTCGCCCTCAACGGCCCGAGACCAGAATAGACTCGACTACACTGGCGTTCCAAACCCGATAAACTAGTAGTGTCACACTCAGTTGAGGTAGGGTGCAAGTAGTGAACAAGCGCTTTTTGATGAACGCCGGCCGAACGACCAAGCAAGGACAGCAAATCAACGTGGGCAAAGATTCCGCTGAATATCAAGCAATCGTCAACACCATCACGATGCACGCGGACGATATGAAGGAAGTGGGCATTGCCGCCGGCGCCACCGTCCGCGTCCGTTCCGATAATGGCGAGGCGCTTTTTCAGTGCAAAGAAGGTAAAGTCCCTCCGGGGATGATTTTCGTGCCGTATGGACCGCCGACTTGCCGCCTCATGGGCCAAACCACCGACGGCACCGGCATGCCCACGTCGAAGGGTTGGGAAGTCGAAGTGGAACCGGCATAGGCCAGGAGTCAGAGGTTATGGAAGTGAAGCGAGACGATCTTGTGGAACAGGCGGCGTGGGAATTGATCGACACGGGACGCTACAGGCCGCGCCGGATTCGGGGAAGCTGCCTTGGCCGGGAATTGGGCTGAACGTTCGTCGTGCCGCCCGGTACGGGCGCTGAGGCGAACGTTGAACACACTCCCATCCTGCCAACTGAGAACACGCAATGACGTTATCCATTGTCAAAAACGCTACCTGCACCTTTTGCGGCTGCGTGTGCGACGATATCGAACTGCACGCCGAAGGCGAGAAAATCGTCAAGACCAAAGGCGCGTGCAGTCTCGGCGAATCTTGGTTCAAGCACCACACCGCCGAGCGGCTGTACCCGGATGCCTTGATCGACGGCAAACCCGCAACGGTCGATCACGCAGTCGAAGCAGCCGCCAATTACCTTTACGACGCGAATATGCCGCTTGTCTATGGCCTCAGCAACATCACGTGCGAGGCCCAGCGCGAAGCAGTGTTTCTGGCTGAGATCATCGGCGGCGTCATCGACAGCCACACCTCGTTATGACACGGTCCCACGGAAATCGCCGCCCAGTTGGGCGGCAAGGTCTCGTGCACTCTCGGCGAAGTCAAGAACCGGTGCGACTTCATGATCTATTGGGGCGGCAACCCGGCCGAATGCCACCCGCGCCATTTCACCAAGTACTCGCTCACGCAAAAGGGCAAGTTCATCCCGAATGGCCGCAAGGATCGCACCATGGTCCTGGTGGACATTCGCGAAACGCCGAGCGCCAAAGCCGCGGACCTGTTCCTGCAAATTCGGCCCGGCAAGGATTTCGAAGTCATCACCGCCCTGCGCGCCATCATCAAAGATCAGCCTGTCAACCCGAAAAGCGTCGCCGAAACCGGCTTGACTGTCGAGCAATTGCAAGACCTGGTCAAACAGATGAAAGCTGCTCGCTTCGGCATCATCTTTTTCGGCATGGGCCTGTCGATGACGCGCGGCAAGCACATGAACTCCGCCGGCGTCTTGATGCTCGCCGCCGAGATGAACGCTTTCACCAAGTTCGTCGCCATGCCCATGCGCGGCCACGGCAACGTCACCGGCTCCGACATGGTTATGCGCTGGAGCACCGGCTATCCCTTCGGCGTAAATCTGTGCCGCGGGTATCCGCGTTTCAACCCCGGCGAGTACTCCACCGTGGACCTCTTGGTCCGCGGCGACAACGACGCCGCCCTCATCCTCGGCGCCGACCCCGGCGCGACCATGCCGCAACCCGGTATCGACCACCTCGCACGCATTCCCACGATTGTGCTCGACCCCAAAGTCACCCACACCAGCCGCATTTCGCGCGTGCACATCACCACCGCCGCCACCGGCGTCAGCGCGCCCGGCACCGTCTACCGCATGGACGAGATCCCGTTGCCCTTGCGGCCCGCGCTCAAGTCGCCGTATCCGACCGATGAGGAAGTGATCCGGCGGATTCGCGAGGCGGTGGCGAAAAAACCGGCGTGGCGGCCGAGCCCGAACGGGCAGATGGCAATTGTGTGAATGCGTTGTAACGATTACGATACATTCGTGAATGGTTGCCAGCCGAATGCCCGATGCAGAGGGACCACTATGGCAAATCCTCAGGAAAACGGTCAGGCGAAAATCGAAGAAGCGAGCAGCAAGGCTGAGAACGCTCGACTTACGGCTTTGGTGCAACAACTTCAAAGCGAATGCGAGACGTTGCGCCGCGCCCTCGCGAAAGCCGAAGAGGAGCGCAACCTCTATCTGAAAGCGGTGTATGAGCACCATCGTGCGAGCCGCGAGTTTGAAGACGTCGACATTCCCTCCCTCGAGGCGATCTCAGCAGGTCCCGTGGAATTGATCGATTAGCGCGAGGACCGCCTGATGCCCGCTGTCAAGGTTCATTGGACGCGCCTATCGAAGCCGCAATTTGACGACTTGCGCAAGCGGGCGGAAGAAAGTGAACGGCTAGCGGAATTCAGTCGCGCCCACAACGAGATTGTCTTGGCGCTCCGCGATCTCGATCAAGCGATGACGAAAGGTGAGCCTGCCTACCGGACCCGTAAGTCCGGTGGCGTGCGGACCAGCAGGAGCAACGATCTGTCCTGCGGTATTCAATGCAAAATGCGGCAAAAGTCGCCAGAAAGAACCGCTATTGATTGCTCGATGAGCTAGGATGAACCACTGGCATTCTTAGAATCGGAATAAAGCCATGAGTGAGCAACTTGAACAACGCTTTGACGCAGCGATGATGGATATCTATCGTCGTGCAAAGTCAGAAGCAAATTACAACGCCAGTCGCTTCTTTCAGATGCTTACCGAGCATCGGGGTCTTGAGACAGCCCGTATCCTACTGCACGCGGACACGGTCTCGGAAGGTTACACTGCTCTTTGGGAGCGTGGCCGTCTCGACCTGACCGTTGAAGCGCTTATTCACGACCATCCTGAGTTTCATCCCCTGTTCACTCAGGAGGAGCTAGGCATTGCGCGACGGCGTCTGATTGACTACAAGTATCCGCCGCTTATTGATCCTGTCGAGCCGCTCATTGGGCGGTTCCCAAGCAACGTCCCGAATTGGACGACCGAACACGACAAACACCTTGGGCAGGCGCTAATGGAGGAAATGCGCGGCAAGAGCGGCGCCGGGGGCTGACATGCCGGAGTTGTTCGCGGACACGTCGGGGTGGGGGAATTTGGTGGACCCCACGGAGCCCTACCATTCATTGGCGGCAAGCATCTACCGCACGGCGCGCCAACAAGCACACAAACTCGTCACCACGAATTACGTTTTGGCTGAACTTGTGGCGTTGCTCACCAGTCCGCTTGGCTTTCCTCGGCCAACAATCGTAACAATCATCGACGGTTTCAAGCATTCACCCTTTGTCGAAGTAGTTCATGTGGACCAGGTCTTGGATTCGGCCGCGTGGCAACTCTTGCGAAATCGACTGGATAAGGACTGGAGCCTGGTTGACTGTGCGAGCTTTGTTCTTATGCAAAACCGTGGCATCATTGAAGCACTGACCACGGATCATCACTTCGAACAGGCAGGGTTGGTCCGTCTCTTGAAATGAGATTTCACGCATGCTGCGTATCACCGGCGGCAAAGTCTACGACCCCGCCAACAACATCAACGGCGTCGTCCGGGATATCTGCATCGCGGATAGCCGCATCGTCGCCGGCGTCGAGGGCGGCCGAAGCATCGACGCCACCGGCATGATCGTTTTCCCCGGCGGTGTGGACATTCACACACACGTGGCCGGGGCGGCGCTCAACTTCGCGCGGGCCATGACCCCGGAAAACCAGCGCGCCGCCGCCAAGTTCACGCACACGCCCGAGCGGCGCATGGGCATCGGCGGGCCCACGCCCACCACCTTCGCGACCGGCTACCTTTACGCCGGCATGGGCTACACCACCGTCGTCGAAGCCGCAGTCCCCGTCCTGTCCGCCAAGCACACGCACGAAGAGCTGCGCGATACACCCATCGTCGACAAGGCGTCCTGCCTGTTGATGGCCAATAACGAAATCGTGCTCGACCTTCTAGAAGCCGGCGACGTCGAGCAGGCCAAGCACGTCGTCGCCTGGCTCGTCTGGGCGGCGAAGGCCTACGGCGTCAAAGCAGTCAACCCCGGCGGCGTCACGGCCTGGAAGTGGGGCAAGGACGCCAAGATCATGTCCGAACCGGTCTATGGCTACAACAAAGTGACGCCGGCAAAGATTGTTTCCAGTTTGGCCAGGATCATCGATCAACTTGGTTTGCCACATCCTCTACACCTGCACTGCAACAACCTGGGCGCGCCGGGCAACGTCGCCACCACGCTCGAAACCATGAAGGTGCTCGAAGGCAACCGGGCACACATGGCACATTTGCAGTTCCATAGCTATGGTGGCGACGACTGGCACTCGATGCGCTCCGAGGCGACGCAGATCGCCGATTACTTTAACGCCCATCCCAACCTCACTGCCGACGCCGGCGCGGTCCTCTTCGGCAACGCGGTCACCATCACCGCCGACGGGCCGTGGCAGCACTTGCTCTATCAGCTCACCGGCCGCAAGTGGGGCAACCTCGACGTCGAAAACGAAACCGGCTGCGGCATCGTGCCCTACACCTACAAGGGCAGCAATCTTGTCAACGCGGTGCAGTGGGCCGTCGGCTTGGAGCTCTTGCTCTTGATCAAGGACCCGTGGCGCATCTTTTTGACCACGGACCATCCCAACGGCGCGTGCTTCTGGCGCTATCCGGAGATCATACACCTCTTGATGAACGCCGACGCCCGCAATGAGCGCGTCCGCAAGCTGCCGGAAAAGGCGCTCAAGCGCATCGTTCTCGCCGACCTAGACCGGCAATACACGCTGTCGGAAATCGCCATCATCACTTCCGCGGGCCCGGCGCGAGCGCTCGGACTGAAGCAAAAGGGCCACCTCGGCGTGGGCGCCGACGCCGACGTGACCATCTACAACGAAAACCCGGACGGCGAACTCATGTTCCGCTATCCGCGCTACGTCATCAAAGCGGGCGAAGTCGTCGTCGAGGAGGGCGACATCCGCGCCGGGCACGATGGCCGCGAGTTCGTCGTCAAGCCGGCGTTCGACGAGAAGATAGAAGAGTTTCTGCGACCGGTGTTCCAGCAGTATTACACGATGTCGTTCGACAACTACCCGGTTGAGCTGGAACGCATACACAGATTAGAGATCGCGGCTTGCCATTAGCTCGTGGGGCGGACATTCTTGTCTGCCAGGCAGGCTCGAAACCTGCCCCACTTGGACTTGACTCACCAACTACGGCAGACAGGAATGTCTGCCCCACAAGAGCATGATAACGCTGACTCTCAAAGAACAACCGTCAGTGCCTCTGGAAACGGAGGTCATCTCGCCCGATGTGACCGCGAGCTTGACGCACGACGCGCTTCGTGCCCTGCCCGTGTACTTGGGCAAGCGTCATTGCCGGCTGGACGATTTCTTCGCGGTCGAAGGAGCCGCCAGCGACGCCATCGAACTGCGCGGCGACCTCTCGAAAGTGAAATGGATCGGCCGGGCCATGACGCGTGGCCGCATCAGCGTGCAGGGCAACGCCGGCATGCACCTGGGCGCGTACATGAAGGGCGGCAGCATCGAAGTGGCGGGCAACGCCTCTGACTGGGTCGGCGCCGAGATGACCGGCGGGCTCATTCGCGTGCGCGGCAACGCCGGCGGCCAAATCGGCGCGGCCTACCGCGGCAGCCTCGCCGGCATGAACGGCGGAGCAATCCTCATCGGCGGCTCGGCGGGCCTCGAAGTCGGCATGCGCATGAAACGCGGCATCAT